>CAXBFC010000248.1:0-11782 GCA_963974725.1 uncultured bacterium
GCCTCGATTGTCGTTCGTGCCACGAAATGGGGTCGGACAACGCGCTTGAGCAGTTGCGGCCAATTAGCAATCGGGTTGGGCGCGGTTGTGCGGCATGCCACGAGTCGCCGCACACGCAGGGGTTTGTCGTCGGCAACGCGCAGTCGGATGGCGTGTCGCCCGAATCAGGCTGTGTCACGTGCCACACGTTGGACCATGAGAACTTCGATGACCCCGGTCTCGTGATCACGGCCAAGCATCATCGCCACGCTGGCTTCACGCTCGACGAACCGCACCAGGCAGTGGCGTGCACGCAATGCCATGTCGGTGACGGTACCTTTGCCCAACGGCATCCCGGACGCGGTCCCGACGATTGCCGTTCTTGCCATGCCGATCCGCATGGTGGGCAGTTCGACGATAGCTCGCTGGCGGCGCAGGATTGCGTCAGTTGCCACACGCGCACGCAGTTCGTGCCGCACGCGTTCGACGTTGCGATGCACGCACAGACGGCTTTGCCGCTGACCGGTCAGCACGCGCAGCAAGACTGTGTCGCGTGCCACAAGGTGGTCGACGACGATGACGTGCGCCGTTTCGGTGGCACACCGGTGCGCTGTGAAGACTGTCACGAGAACGCGCACGGCGACGCATTCTTGGAAAGTCAGGTCGTGCTCGACGCGGAGCCGCGCGGCGAATGTGCGACGTGCCACCAAACCCAGGCCTGGTCGCAGCTCGATCATGCCAAGTTCGACCACAAGGACTGGACGGGCTTTGTCGTCGACGGTGCCCACAGTCAGATCGAGTGCACCGATTGCCATGCGCGCACCGAGCAGCCAGACCGTTTTGGTCGCCGATTTGGTCGCATTCCGGAGCACCAGGCAGGTCAGGCCGAGTGTTTTCGCTGTCACGGAGATCCACACGAAGGAATCTTCGATCGAGATGGAGTGCCGAAAGTCGTCGCTGGCCGGAGCGGTTGCGTGCGCTGCCATGACACGGCGTCATTCCGTGCCTTGCCGCATGGGTTTGATCATGCCGCATTCGCAGGGTTTGAGCTGACTGGCAAGCATGGCACGCTGGCTTGCACGGCATGTCATGAGGCGTTGTCCGAGACGACCAGCACTGGCAGAACGTGGGGCAAGGCAAGAGGTCAGACCTGCTCCGATTGTCACACCGACCCACACCAGGGGCAGTTTGCGCGGGTGGGCCGCACCGACTGCAGGCGCTGCCACAAGAGCGACAACACGTTCGCGACCTTGTCATTCCGTCACAATCTCGATTCGCGATTCCAGCTCGGCGAGCAGCACCGCAAGGTCGCCTGCAACCTCTGCCACAAATCCGAAACGAAAGATGGAGCGACGATCGTCCGATACAAACCGCTGCCGACCAAGTGCGTCGACTGTCATGGTCGCGAAGAAGGGGGGACGTCCCGTCGGCGTCGGAGGCGATGAATGGCCAAGGCAGCTCTTATTACGATGTTGGTGTTGTGTGCGCATGCTGCGGCGCAAGCACCGGCGCAAGCTCCGGCCCAAGATCCGTTTGAGCAACTGACGCTGCGGGTTTCGCAGCTTCGTCCAAACGGCCAGTGCATTGTCGACCGCGGCAAGCGCGACTTGCTGCAGGTGGATGACCGGGTGGTGTTGTCGCCGCGTGGTGGCCCGACGTTGCCTGGTCGCGTGACTCAAGTCGAAGGACGTACCGCATTGGTGCAGTTGCTCGATCCGAAGGCGAAGGTCGTGGCAGGAACGCGCGGCTATGCGTTGGTGCCGAAGTCGCGCCTCAAGCCAGTCGCCAAGCCACAGCCGACTTCGCCCAACGAGCCAGCCGAGCCGCCGCCGGCGGCCAAACCGGGGCAGACGGCGGAAGACGAGTGGCGCCCTGGCATGCCGTTGCTCGGTCGTCATCGTGCACCACGCCCCAACGAACGCGCTAGCCAGATGCGCGGCCGCCTCTTTGGCAGTGGCAATCTTGTCCGCACGCTCGACTCGTTCTCGCATTCGTACGTGCGCGGCGGTGCCGATGTCGACATCAACAACGTCGATGGCGATGGTGGGCGCTTGCGGTTTCACGGCGAGATGATTCGCAGCGAAGAGTTCAATTCCGGAACCGGCAACGACGTTCGCATTTACGAGATCAGCTACGAGCAAGGCGGCACGCGCTTCAATCCAATGCGTTGGCAGGCGGGCCGATTCTTGCAGCGCGACATGCCGGAGTTCGGCTTGCTCGACGGCATCGAGGTCGGCTATCGCCAGGAAAATGGCAGTCGCTTCGGCGCCAGTTTTGGCTACCTGCCAGAACTCGATGACGACATGGACACGCTCGCCGACCTGCAGATTGCTGTGTGGTACATCTGGAACCAGGACTTGGCCGAACGCGTCACCTACGGCATTGGCTACCAAAAGAGCTGGCATCGATTCGACGGCGACCGCGACCTGTTTGTCCTCAAAGCCCGCTACCTGCCGAACGATGGTTGGGACGTTTCGTCGTCCTTGTGGGTGGACATCTACGACAACGATGATGTGCTCAAGGATGAGACCTTTGAGTTTACGCGTGCCAACCTGTTCGCATCGCGGAGGTCGCGTGGCGAGGGCGGCATGGAGTTCTTCTACGACCATGAAGAATACCCAGAGCTGCTGCGCACCGATAACCCGCAGACCCTGCTGCCACAGACGCTGATTGGCGCGCATGTCGACCGCGTTTCGGCGCACATGTGGATGGAGTCAGAAGCGCGCAATCGAGTGTTCACGCGCTTGACGGGCTGGGTAGACGAAGAAGTGGAAGGTGGCGCGGCGGAGTTCGGTTTCGAAGTCGTCGATTGGTTTAGCAGCGGTTCGCGCAGCACGCTCGCTCTGTTTCACACCGATGCACCGACCAGCAACGTTTCGGGAATTCGCGTCCAGCACGGCGGTAGCCATTCGTATGGCCGACTCGACGTGCTCTACGAACTCGGCTTCGCCCACTTCGATGACAACCCGAGTGCTACGGCCGAACTGTTGCAGCATCGCCTCGGGGCATTGGTGACGACCGACTTCGGTAGTGGCTGGGACGCGACCTTTTCTGCCGACGCGACGTTGTGGGACGAAGAGTTCTCGTTTGGCCTCGGCATCTACCTGCAACGACTGTTCTGAGGCACATCATGAACACTCCTCGTTTCCGACCACGCAATCTCGCCTATGCAATGCTGTTGGCGATCGTTGCCTGCACCGTGGTGACCCCGGGCAATGTCGACCTACATCGTTGGTGGGGTGGCTTTGGCCTGGTGGTGCCGCACGAGACGTTCCCGGCTGATTGCAGCTTGTGCCACGTCGGTTCGTCGTGGAACAAGTTGGTGCCGAACTTCCGCTTTGACCACGGCGCTCGCACTGGCGTGCCGCTCAACGGCGTGCACAACGAAGCGATGTGCCTGCGTTGCCACAACGATCGCGGTCCGGTGGACATCTTCCATGCGCAGGGATGCGTTGGTTGTCACGAGGATGTGCACTTTGGCGAGCTCGGCAAGGATTGCGCGCGTTGTCATGACGAACGAATCTGGCGCGTGCCCAATACACGTGTCTCCCACCTTCATACAAGGCTGCCATTGATTGGCGCGCATATGCAGGTGGCTTGCCATCGCTGCCACGCCGGCGCCACCGTCAACAACTTCCGGCCGACGGACCCTGACTGTGCGAGTTGCCATCTGAACATCGCGATCCAAACGACCAACCCGCCACATCAGGGGCTGGGTTGGACGCAGTTGGATTGCGCTCGTTGTCACCAACCGACCGCTTGGCGGCCGGCGCAGGTGCGATGAACCCCGGCCTGTCTCAGCGCGAGACAGGTCACTGATCGAATCGGATGAAACAGTCGATGGCTCCCTTACTCGGAAGAAGGCACACGCGCCCTGCGCGGAGACCAATCATGCAACTCCCTGTTCCCCGGCTGGCAGTTCGTTCTGCGACCATCGCGATGGCCGCAGTGGTAGTGGTGTTTTCTATGCTGCCATCCTGCGTCGATCAGACTGGTCGTGAGGCTAACCTTGCGACTGGTGAGTCGTGCATGCAGTGCCACAATGGATCACTGCACAATGACTACGCGGGGCCCGGCCTTGAGAACCCGCATCCGTTCCCTGGCGCTGCCGAGGTGTTGACATGCACGGCGTGTCACGGCGGTAATCCCGAAGGCGGCGATGAGGCTGGTAGTCACGTCCCGCCACCGCCGACGATCGGTGATCGCGACTTCCAGGATCAGAACGCCGAGGCGTGGTTCAACAAGTTGACGTTGGCTGGCATTGACAAGGTCGAGGATTACGAGATCAATGGCGTGACCTACACGGGCTTGGACTACTTGAAGTTCCTCAACCCGAGTGACCTGCGCGTTACCCAACTCGGTGAAGGCTGTGGCGCATGCCACCAAGCGCACGCGACGGCTTCGAGCCGATCACCGATCGGCAACGAGATGGGCATCTTCTCCGGTGCCTTCTATGGCGTTGGTATGGAAAACGCGATCGCGGCCCACCAGACCCTGTTCGAAGACACCGCCGCGGACTATGCGTGGCGTGCGGTCAGCGATCCGAACCATGCGCACGACCCGAACAATGACGGCCGCATCGGCGAACTGCTCGAAGCGCCGGTTTGGAGTTCGCGCAGCACCGAGGGGCCGGAGTTCTTGTTCCGTAATCAGGACTTCGTCGTCGCCAACTTGGTCAACGATGTCAACGCCGACGGCAGCGTGACGACTGGTTCGCGCCTGGCGAAGCTCTATCAGGAGCAAGTAGCCTTCACGTGTGGCGATTGCCACTTGGGTTCGAGTGGTGCCAACAACCGATTCGGCGACTTCCGTCCGTCGGGTTGTGCCGCGTGCCACATGCCCTACAGCCTCGATGGTCGCAGCGGTAGCCGCGATCCCAACGTGCCCAAGGACGAGCCTGCGGATCCAGACCAGATCGATGATCCCGAACGCGCCCACGTGCGTTCGCACCGCATCCGTGGTGTTGCGCGTACGCTGGACAACGGCACGACCGTCGAGGGCATCGACGACTACACCTGCGCTGGTTGCCACCAAGGCTCCAACCGCATGGTTATGCAGTATTGGGGTATCCGCCTCGATCAGAACGAAGACGTGCGCCGCGGTTTCCAATATCCGGCCAACCCGGTCTCGTTCGAAACGACTCGCAACGACACCCGGCTGTTTGATCCGGACGTCGACAACAACACCTTCAACGGTCGCAACCACCGTCAGTACCTTCTCACGGAGGACTACGACGGCGATGGGCGCGACGATACGCCGGCAGATGTGCACTACGACGCCGGCATGGGTTGCGTCGATTGCCACGGCACCGTCGACCTGCACGGCGACGTGAACGCCGCGAACAATGGCGACATCGTCAGTCGCATGACCCACGCGGTGACCATCAAGTGTGAAGACTGCCACGGTGGAGCTACGACGTACGCGCCGACCACCACCGGGGAGAACTACGCGGGCGAAACGGTCACCCTTGCGGTCGACAGCGCCGGCAATGCGTTGAAGCACGTCGAAGTTGATGCGCAAGGCCACTATTGGCTGACGAGCAAGGTCGACGGGCGCAGGCACTACGTTGCACAGACGCGCGATGTGATCGTCGACAATGGCCGCGTCAATCCGGTGACCAACGTGCCGATCTACACGCAGCACGGATCGTTCGCGATGGGGCGTGACGATGACTCGGCAACGACCGGCATCGGTTCCCAGCAGACCGGCAACCCGCACGCGGGCTTCAGCCACTTGGATTCGATGCACTGTGCTTCGTGCCACAGCTCCTGGACCAATTCGTGCTTCGGTTGCCACCTCGAGGGTGAATACAACGAGGGCAACAACTTCAGCAACATCACCGGCGAGCGCATTGCGTTCCGCGAACGGTTCGCGGAGTTCGTCTACCAGTCGCCGATTCCGTTCTCGCTCGGCATTGGGCCGGACAACGACATTCGCACGACGGCAGCCAACACGAAGGTGTTCTTCCGTTACCGCGACATCAACGGCGATCGCACGCCGGTCTTTGCCTTCACCGATCGCAATGGCGGTGGTGCCAACCCGACGAGTCCCCAGCGTGCGCTTGGCCACAACGCCTTGATGGCGCACTCGATTCGCGGCCGCGTATCGGCGACCAAGGAAGGTCCCCGTTCGTGTGTTGCCTGTCACCTGACCGACGAAGGCATCAGCAACTACGGCCCGCAATACGACGCCTTCCGCGCCACTCTGGCGGCCAACGACTACGGCAATCTGGACTTCGACTTGCTCAAGGAGCACATCGGCCAGAACCCGGGCAACCAGCTCGACTCGCCGCTCTTCGTGCACATGGTTGCGGGCTACGGCACCGGCCTGTTCTTGTTTGACGAGAACGGCGCCGCCCAAAACCCAATCGACGAAAACCCGAACCGCTACGGCAGCGGTGGGGTCGCACCGAGCACCTACTTCAACCCGGCCAACGTGCGCTTCGACCTGGACCGCATTGTCGAGAGCGATGGCACATCCAACGCATCCAGCAGCATCCCGATGAACCAACCCTTCGTCGGCCCGCTGCGCCGCGATGGAGCCGCCAACAGCAACATGACTGGCCCGCTCGGAGCAACTCTCGCAGAACGCCTCGCCAACCCGACCACCGGCATCATCCTGAACAGCTGGGTCAACGCCGACCGCACCGTCAAGGGCGACGCCACCACCCTGATCAATCAGTGAGGAAGTGCGTACGGTGCCAGGACAAAAAAGCACATCCTCGCTACGCGAGGATGTGCTTTTTTGTCCTGGCACCGTACGCACTTCCTGGCGCCGTCGGCACTACTGGGTTTGTAGCCAGCGTGCTACGGCTAGGGCGTTGCGTAGTCGGGCACCGGCACGGCCACCGCACGGTAGTTCGGGTGGCGTCAGTTGTTCGCGCTTGACGACGTCTTCGAGGTAGCCCGAACTGCGCTGTCGGGTGTTGCAGTAGTTGTGTTTGAGCAGCACCTGGTCAAATGACTCGGGCAGCATCTGCGCGCCCCATTGCAGGGTGGTGTCGGTCCATGCCGCGATCGGCGCGGCGTCTGGCACGAACTTGAGGAACGCCTGGCGCGCTTCTTCTGGTGTGCAACCAGCCGCGAGTTGCTCGGGCGTGATGCCGAGATGGCGTAGGTGTTCGTCGCTGGGCGGTGCGGTTGGTTTGATGATGGCTTCGAACGACTCTTCGTTGTCGGTGCGCGCGGCGACCCAGTGCACGAGTTCTCGATCCTTGGCTGCATCGCCACCAGGGCGGCCGGCTTCGGCGAACACAACCACCATGCTCTCGGCGCGAAGTTGCGGCGAGAGGGCGCGGGATTCGCGGTTGCGCGCTGCCTTGAAGCGCCCGGACACGCGCGACGATCGGTGGGCGATCTGTTGGTCGATCATCAGGTCGAACGCCTGTAGCAACTCGTCGAGTCGCTGGTTGCCAGGTTCGATGATGCGCAGCGCTTCGACGATCGCTTCGATCGTTGAGATGTATTCGGGCTTGGGCTCTTTGCGGATCCGGTAGTTGCTAGGCGCTGTTGGTTGCAGGCGAACGTGACGCCGTGTGTGCAGCCACGTATTTTCGCGATACAGACGCTTGGCGTGCGACCACGTGCCATCGATGGCGATCAACGTGGAAGGCCACTCCGCCTGCGGCACCTCGGCCAGGTCGTCTGCGTCCGCGTGCGGAAATAGCACCGCGGCGTCTTCGGGCACCTCAACTTCCTTGGCGAGTGTGCCGGTGTATCCCGGCGATGGCACGTGCACCGAAGCGCTCGGCATGCACATGCGCGCCAGCCGTGCAGTGCCGAACGGGTGCGTGCGTTCGTGTGGATGTTGCAGGATGACCACGCGCGTCGCTGTGGGCACACTTGGCATGCGGTTGCAGTAACACAAGTTCTGCGGGCGCAGGCAGCGGTAGCAGCGGTGGGTGGGTTCGGGGTCGGTCACGTGCCGCTCGTTGTAGCGGCATTGGTGTCCATCCGCAGTAGTGAGGTGCATTGCCTGCGCTTTGTGCACCAGCACAAGCTTCGCTTTGGCACCGCTCACTCCGGGTGTTTGTCGCTGCGGCTGCCCAGTTCTTTGCGGACGGATTCGTAGTCCATGGGGCTGTTCAGGTTGCGCAAGAACCGCAACTCCGGGTCGTGGCTGCGCAACTCGTCCTCGGTGACGATGCGGCTGTTCACGAGGGCGGCGATCTCGCGCGGTCGGCGGCCACCGCTGGCGAGCAGCTTGATGGCCGGTTCGAGCGCCGCGATGCGGTAGATCGCAGTCAGCGGTTGCAGTTTGTTGTTTGCCTGAGGCATCAGCACATCGGCGTCGCCTAGGCGTTCGCTGAGCCAGCGAACCGTATCCGCCGTCAAGAACGGCTGGTCACATCCGACTGTCATCGCCGCGTCGCGCTCGCCGAACCCGTGGTGATCGCGCAGGTGCTTGAGCCCGGCCACGATCGCCGCCAGTGGTCCCTCACCCGGCAACTCGTCGACGGTCACGTCGACTTCGGTCGGAATCTTGGGCAATGCCTGGCCGGGGTCCCGACCGACCGTAACGACCGGATTCGTGCACGAAAGCAGCGTTTGGCACTGCCAATCGAGCATCGTCGTATTGGCAATTGGCAGCGACTCTTTTGGTCGACCCATGCGCCGACTGCGTCCGCCTGCCAGAATGAGTGCACCCAACCGCATGCGAAACGTTGTCCGGCATCCTCCGGTCAATCGCAAGTCGCTGGATGCAAGCAATGGATAATCCCGTTCCGAAGAAGGCCGACCTCATCTCGCCAGTCCAGTTTCGCATCGAGTGGAAGGACGGCGAAGTCTCTGACTACAAGGCCCGCGATCTGCGGCTCTCGTGTCCGTGCGCAAGCTGCGTTGAGGAAGGTACCGGCAAGCCGCTGCTAGATCCGAAGACGATTCGCGAAGACATCATCCTGCTCGGCTCGGAGTTGGTTGGGCGCTACGCGCTATCGTTTGTGTGGAGTGACGGGCACAAGACCGGCATCTTCGCGTGGCCACGTTTGAAGGCTCTCGGTGAGTTGTGGACAGGCGCGTGAGTCCCTCTCCGAATGATTGGCTTGACGTCGAGAAGGTCGTCAAGAAGGTGTTCGCTGCCGCAGACTGGGAAAAGCTAGGCCAACTCTACTTCCACGAAGATGGCGCCCAGCACTGGCAAGATCGGCGCAAGTTGGTGATCGAGCTCGGCGGCCAGCTGGCCCGGCGACTTGAGCGCTTCGTGAAGCCGGAAGGCACGTCCCTCTGGGTGGGCGCTGGTGTTGCGGAGTTGCCAATCATGATTGCGGAGGTGCTGTTGTTGCAGCGTTCGGCCGTTGCGGCGAACTTGCAAGAAGAGGAGTGCGACCTGCTCAACGAGGCGCTCGCCAAAGGTGCGCCGCAGGTTGCGTTGCACTATGAGGCGGGGGATGCGCGCGAGGTCGCCGGCGACCAGGCGTTCGACCATCTGGGCTGCATCAGCGTGTTCACCGATCCCGAGATCTGGCCGGCGTTGAGCGGGGTTGCCTACGGTCGGTTGCCGCCAGTGCTGTTGGATCTCGAACAGTTTGCCGCGGAGCGCGAAGACGCTCGCGAGTTGGCGCGCGGTCTGTATGCGCTGCTCGACCGCGAGGCAACCATCACGACCTCGGCCGAAGAGGTCTCTTGGTTCTTGGATCTGGCGGCGTCCGAAGGGCGCGAAATCGACGCGTCCGAAGAACTGATCGAGACCGCCGTGGTTGGCGATCCGGTTGGGTTCTTGCAGTTACGCTAGCTGCTGCGGCTCTGGGCGCGCCTACTTGCCGATCTTGACCGGCTCGGCCTTGTTTGCCTCTTGGGGCTTGGTGGGCTTCTTCTTCGGTGCCGCCGCCGGCGTGATGCGTTGTCGCATGACCATCTTGATGCTCATGCCTGCGTCCATTTCCATCCTCGTGGTCACATCCATCTCGATCGGTGAACCGGTCATCAGGTCGAGCTTGCTTGTGCCCTTCGCTGACATCTTCATGCCCTTCATGCCTACCGCCTGCACGTTTTCCGTATCGATGACTAGCTTCTGCTCCAGCGTGATCGAGGTCTTGTCGATGGCGAGCAGCTTGTAGTGAATGACTCCGTTGGCGGTGCCGTTTGCACCCAGCGGAACTTCTTGGTCGACCTTCCACGTGTCGCCAATTGCGATTGGGTGAGCTGGCAATTGGGTGACCGTGCTCTTGAGGATCTCGTTGAGATTGACGCCGGATGCCTGCATGTCGTTGGCGGCTTCGGGGACCTTGACGTCGCTAACCTTGCCCTGGTCCGTCAGCTTCAGTGTGGTCGATTCGCCGACGAGTTCGTCCAATCCTTCCATTGCCCCGGGATCGGAGTCTTCGTCGTCGCTGTCGTAGTTGACCTTCATTACCAAGCTGTCTGACTTGGCTTTGACTCGCGTGATCTTCTGCACGATGTCGGCGGTGTTGCCGTTGATCGCTTTGACGCTAGTCGAAGTCCACATCGTGGTCTTGACCTTCGTCTCGATGTCCTGCGCGCCCATGTTCATGGACATGTTCATGTCCATGTCGAGGACGGAGTGACGCACGGCGCCCTGCTTGAACGAGAAGCGAACCATGTGCTTCTGCGCCGGCTTGGCGGTGGTCACGTCTTGGGCGACGGCGCTGGCCGCGAGTAGCAGGGTGAGAGGCAGGGATGCGATGTGTGCGAGAGTTCGTTGCATGATGGTTCTTCGGTGATGGGAACTTGCGGGGCTGATCGTAGGCGCTGGGCTGCTGCGCTCGCGCAGTTCTGCATAAATGGACTTTGGGCGAAGTGAC
The DNA here is from genome assembly GCA_963974725.1 of uncultured bacterium. Taxonomy (GTDB): domain Bacteria; phylum Planctomycetota; class UBA1135; order UBA1135; family UBA2386. The sequence continues at coordinate 10,739 of CAXBFC010000248.1, forward strand.
AATGCCCGAAGCGCCGCCGCTCGACGTGGCTCTGCCCGAAGCAACTCTGTCCGATGCGACTCTTCCTGAGCGAGCGTGCCGCTATGGCAGCACGGTCAATTCGACGGCGTTGCTCACCGCCGTGAACAGTTGCGTCGAACCTAGCAGCACCGCCGCAAAGTGCGTCGTGCCGGTGGGGATCGCCGTCGATGGCGGCAGCGTAAACTGCGCTTGGCCAACGCCCTGGGCGTCGAGGATGCCGAGGAAGCCGCCGAAGATCGAGCCGTTCAAGCCGCCGAGGCCGGTTTGCGTATAGCCATCGAAGTTGATCGGCAGGGTGAGTCCTGCGCCGAGTGGCATGCCTGGAGTGGTGCCAGATCCCGACCATGCGATCAGGTAGATCGTCGTGGCTGGGTCGGCGCACCGAGCAACTACGGTTGGATGCAGCGTGCCGCCAGCGGCAAGGGAGATCGATCCCGCGAACGGTGTTGTCAGCGGATCCTGGAACTCGAGTCCCGTTTCGCATGGTCCGACTTGACCGAACACTGCGCGCGCCAGCTGGTTGTCGGTCTCGTCACTCTCGGCGACGGTGTTTTGCCGATCGACGATGGCGTGCACGAACATCAATTGCACCGGCAAGCTCCATGGAAGCTGGGTGTTGAGTTGTAGGCCGACCGCTTGTTGGCCGCTGTTGAGACCCGCGATGTCGAGCTTGCCGAGATACGTGTCTTGCGTTGACCACGAAGTCAAACTTGGCGACAGGAAGAACTCGACGGTGAAGGGGCCTGCTGCCGCAGGTCCATCGTTGATGATTGTCGGCGTCAGTGTCAGGGGCGTGCCGGGATTGACCAGCACCATGCTGGTCACCAACTGCGGGATGCGCAGCTGTGCCAGCGATGGGTTACTGACGTGCACTTGCCAGGAGTGCTCTTCAACCATGTGCTGCAATGGGTCACTGCGCACGCGATTCGACTGGTCGATCAGCCGCGCCGTGACGGTGTGGGGGCCGAGCGGCAATTGGGTCGAATCGAGTGTGAAGCTGGTTGAGGCGGCGCCGGTCTGCGT
>CAXBFC010000249.1:0-11781 GCA_963974725.1 uncultured bacterium
AGCGAGCGACCCGAAGCTCGCAGCATCAGCTTGCCACCAGTTCACGGCATGCGGACGAAGCCGCGCTTGCGCCGGTTCGAGTTGCGGGCTGACAACTCTTCGGTGCGCTTCCACGTCAGAGAAGGGCACCAACAAGCAATCGTCGAGTGCGGGCTATTGCGCGGCGACCTGCTGCTGGGCCCCAAGCCTGACGAAGGATCATTGACTTTGCGGTTGGACCTATCCTCCTTGCGTAGCCTGCCACGTGCGGACAGCGAAACGAGCATCCCCGCGGTGCTAGAAGCGCTCGGCAAAGTCGAGTTCGTCTACCACGGCAAGATGGTTGCCGTTGCGAGCAGTGACCTGCCTGGCATCACCCAAACTAGCTGGCTTGGCAGGATCCAATTCGACTCCCGGGTGATCGCACAACCCATCCAACTGTGGCGATGTGAGCTACCTGGCCGGGCGATGCGACTGCAAGGACAAGGGGTGCTGGCGACCGATGCCCTGGGCGCCCCAAGACGCGCCGCGTTCGGACTACTCGACGCGCACGACACCATCACGCTCGGACTCGACCTCGCCTGGAAGCCAGTGCGTGACTAGGTCTACCGACGACACACACAAATCGCTCAATCACACACTATTGGCTGGGTGCGTTGTATTGACAACGAACGCCAGCCCAGGGAGCTCACCGATCTGCCCGGCGCGCCGTGTAGCCGCAGTGGTCGTCAAGGGACCTCGCTGACACCCCACTAACCATCCGCAGCAAGCAACCGCAGGCGGGCCATCTCACGATGCAGAGCAGCCACTGCTGCAGTGGCCGAGTCAGGCTCCGCCGCAAGCACCGACTGCCACTGCTGGACGGCGATGTCCCGCTCCGACAATTCGTAGAGCAAATCTCCCAAGAATAGGTGATGGATCGGCGTAGGTGCCGACTGTGCGGCGCGCGTCAACAGTTTGCGCGCGGCAAGTTGATCGCCCACTGGCCATGGGGCGCGCGCCAGGAATCGCCCTTTGAGGCGTAACGGCGCGCAATGGTCAAACTCCGGATCCAACGCGATTGCCGCATCCATTGCCTTGGAGATGCGGCCGGCATGGCCTGACATCAACGAAGCAACCGGGCCGTTGGCCCAAGCGAGAAAACTGAGATGCAGTGCCAGGTGCAGTTGTGCATCGACGCAGGCGGCTGCCTGGCCGGCACCCAAGCCAGGAGCATCTGCAAGCACGGTGACGGCAGCCTGCGCAGCCTCAGCGCCCGTCGTCGCAAGCGTCACGACGCGATCGCGGACCTGCGCAGGCAACACACGATCTGCAGCCAACAGCTCATCGACGTCGGGCGATGGCAAGGCACGAAGCTCGTCGAGCAGCGCTTGCTGCACAATCCCGTCGACCAACACGAAGAGGGATCGCGCGGCATCGAGCGCCAAGACCGCATTGTCCGGATCGGATCGAAACGCCTCGACGGCAGCGATCGAGCGCTGGTCTCGCGACTCGGACAGGGCGCCGGCGATTGGGCCAGGCGTCAACGCACACGCTGTCAGCAAGAAACCAGTCAGCGCGTACATCGCAAAACAGAGACAGAACGCAGCAATGGGAGTCGTCGAATCACTAGATTTTCGCATTAGGTATTCACAATATTGATCATAAAACAATTCCACCGGACACGGATCGCTCAGCCATCATGTTGGGGGTTGATGACTTGATAACGTGTATTCGCGACAGACGGACCGAACCAAGGGAAAGCATATGTGGCTGGTGATGTTGCACACGCCAAGCTGCCAGCCCGGCGATCGCGGCGACTCAGCGTGCAGCCGTACTCAGTTGCGTTCTCAAAAGCTTCGCCATGACCTGTCCGAGTGACAGCTTCAGCGAGCTAGCCAGTTGGTGAACGAGACCGGACACCAGATGCGGACAGTAGTCGCTTGGTGCGCTCACAGCCCTGCCACGCCTTTGCCGTCGAGTTCGCCAGTGCTCGCAGTGCGCCAGCCGGAACTCATCCAACACCGAGGCACGAAGCATTGGCACCCGCCGCATTTTCCTGACCACAGACGGGCAACCGCGGATGCTCCACACGCGCTCGTCGCTCGCCTCATATACCTACAAGACAACCGCTTACGTCGCATTCGCCACACCGATATCGAGCATGACGCATCCGGTACTCTTGAACCGCGGAAAAGGATGGCAGACGCCCAGTCCAGTTCCGTAGAAGGGTTCCCCCCTTCTGCCCTTCGCGCCGGTCCAAATCGATTCGCTCATGCAGAGCCTCCGCTCTCTATTCGTTCCCGCCGTGCTAACGGTCTGGATGTCGTTCTCAGCTGGCCTTCAGCCCCAGGTCCCGCCCCCAGCCAGTGGAGAACCAGCCACTGGAGAACAGGCCACTGGGAAACAGGCCACACCTCGGGCTACGTCCCCGACCCCCCAGAACCCGACCGCCCAAGATCCCGCTGGTCGTCGACGTGGCGGGGCTCGTCGCGGCGGCGGTCGGCGTGCCGGCTTCACCGTCATTGAGGCTGGCACCGTGCACCCCGTGTCCGGACCGCCAATCAAGAACGGCGTCGTCATCATTCGCGGCGAGCGGATCTTTGCGATCGGCCAGCAGGGTGACCTGCAACTGCCACCGAACACCAAGGTCCTGAAGTTCCCGGACGGCCACATCTACCCGGGGCTGATCGACGCTTCGACGGATGTCTTCGCCGATGCCGCGCTGCGACGCGACCGCAGTCTGAACGGGGGCAGCGTCATCGCCGACGGCTTGACGTGGACCGATTCGCGCGACGACCACTTGGTCGAGCACGGCATCACAACGGCCTACGTCAACGTGCGCACGGGTTCGCAACTTCCTGGCCAGGGCGCCATCGTTCGCCCGCGCAGCGGCGGCTTCGAACTGTGGGAAGACAAGCAACAAGCCGCTATGCAACTGCGCATGACAGGTGGCAACGGGGCATCGCACCCACTGCAACGTCAGGCACAACTTGAGGCGGTCAGCAAGCTGTTCGATGGCCTCGACAAGTACATCGAGGACCAAGAGAAGTACGAGAAGGACCTCGAGAAGTACGAAGAGGACTTCAAGAAGTACCTCGAGCACCACGCCAAGAAGAACGGCAAGGACAAGAAGGACGCAAAGAAGCCCGCTGACAAGGCGGGCGATGCCAAGAAGGAAGAAGCCAAGCCCGGCGAAGCGAAGCCGGCAACTGGTAGTCCAGCAGGACGTCGCGGCCGCCGCGGCGAAGGTCGTCCACCGCGCAGGGAACCGCCGAAGGGTGGCGAACCCGAAGAGTTGGTTCCAGAAGAGCTGACCCCAGAAGCGTTCGAGCAATTGCTCGCAACGATGATGGCCCTTACTGGCAAGCCGGCAGCTGCCGCCGACGTGCAAGGCCCGCAAGGTCGCCCGAGCCGCACCAGCCCGCAAGGCAAGCCGAGCGCGACCGCCAAGCCCGGTGCGAAGCCGGCTGCTGCCGCGAGCAAGGACACCGGCCCCAAGCGCCCGACCTACCCGAAGAAGCCGCGCGAAGACCTGCAGAAGGAAGCGCTCAACAAGGTGCTCGACGGTGACCTGCCGCTGCGAATCGAAGCGCACCGCGTCGACGAACTGCGCGCCGCCTTGAACCTGCAACGCGAGAAGGAGATTCCGCTCGTGGTTCTGGAGCAGGCCTACGGTGCCGACCGCGTGGCCGAAGACATCGCCGAAGCCGGTGCAACGGTCGTATTGACCGACGTGCTGCCGTTCAGCCTTGGCGCGCCTGGCGACACCCGCAACGCCTACGCGAAGTTTGATCCGACCGCGTTGCCGAGCAAGCTCAACGCTGCTGGCGTGCCGTTCGCGATCGCTGGTGGCACGGCCCGACTGAGTGCGATGCTGCCCATGATGGCGGCGGCTGCCGTCGGCCGCGGGCTGCCCGAAGACGCGGCGCTGCGTGCGATCACGCTGACGCCGGCCGAGATCCTCGGCATTGCCAAAGACACTGGCTCGCTCACTCGCAACAAGTTTGCCGACGTGATCGTGACCAATGGCCCGTTGTTCGCGTCCGACAGCCGCGTGCTGTTGGTCATCTCGAAGGGCCGCACTGAATACGAGGCGAAGTAGGAGACCACTGATGCAGATTCTTAATCAGCGCCGGACCACCGGCGCATTGCTACTTACCGCCTTGTGCACCGCGCCGATTGCGGCGCAGGACGTGCTCGTGCAAGCGAGCAAGATCGTTGTCGCGTTTGGCGCGGGCGAGACCAAGAGCACGACGCTGGCAGACAGCGCACTGCTGATTCGCGACGGCAAGATCGCGTTTGTCGGCGCCGACATTCCGCCCGAGGCACGCCGTGCCGCGCGCGTCGTCGACTACGGCACGGCAACGATCTCCCCCGGCTTCGTGCTCGCGGCAACCACGCTCGGCCGCGACGTCGACCTCGGCGAAGGTGCGATCGCGTTCACGCCGGACCTGCGCACTGCCGAAGCCTTTGACCCGTGGCTCGAGCAGCTTGAGCAACTGGCACCGGCAGGCGTCACGGCGTTCGGCCTGACACCGTCGGCTCGCAATGTCGCGGGCGGCATCGGTGCCGTAGGCAAGCCTGGCAAGGACCGGGGCCGCCTGCTCGCTGCCGAAGTGTTCGTTGGCTTCTCGGTGTCGCGCACGGCGCGCAACCAAGAACGGCAACCGACCTCACTGATGGGTGCGCACCAGATGCTGCGCGAATCGTTCACCGAAGCGCGCGATGGCATCAAGATTGGACCCGACCTCGCCGTGCTGCGCCAGGTGATGTCCGGCCAACGCCCGGCGTTCTTCTACGCCGACACCTTTGCCGAACTCAACGCCGTCCTCGAGATCGGTGCGAGCTTCAACTTCGCGCCGATCATCCTCGGTGGCAGCGAATCGGATCGCGTGCTGCAGAAGCTCGCGACTCGAGGCGCCGGCGTTGTGCTCAACACCCTCAACCCGAGCATGCGACTTGCAGAACTCGAACTGCCTGCCAAGTTGACCAAGGCCGGCATCGCGTTCTGCTTCGCTGGTCGCCCGGATCAACTTCGCCTGTCGGCGGCACTCGCGGTTCGCCATGGCCTCGATCGCAGCACGGCCAACGCCGCGCTGACCCGAACGCCCGCCACGATACTCGGCCAACAAGCCAACATTGGCGCGCTGCGCAGTGGCTGCGGCGCGGACTTCGTCGTGTTCGAAGGCGACCTGCTCGATCTCGGCGCGCGCCACGTCGCGACCTGGATCGACGGCAAGCTGGCGCACGGCACGCTGGCGCACAGCAAACTGGCGCACAGAACTGGACCAAACAGCAAACCCCAGACCAACATCTCCGGAGGCCGCTAATGACTCCCCTACTACGAACTGCAGCGCTGTTGCGAACGGCAACGCTGACCCTGGCGCTCGGCGCGCTCGCGGCCGCGCAAGATGGAGTCACGGCCTACACCAACGCAACCATCCTGCCCGGCGGCAAGCCCGCCATGTCCAACGCGACGATGGTCGTTTCGGGCGGCAAGGTGATCGCGCTCGGCGGTGCCGACCTCAAGCTGCCCGACGGCGCCAACGTCGTCGACTGCAAGGGCAAGACGATCACGCCGGGATTGATCGACGCGTCGTTCCAAAGTGGCAACAACACGCAGGATCTCAACGAGCAAAGCGACGAAGTCACGCCGAATCTGCGCGTGCTCGACAGCATTGACCCTGAGGATCCGCGCTTCGCCCGGGCGCGCAACGCTGGCGTCACCACGGTGCACGTCATGCCCGGCACGCGCAACGTGATCGGCGGACTCGGCTGCGTGCTCAAGACGCACGGCACCGACCCGAAGGCGATGGTCATCAAGGAAGATGCCAGCATGCGCATCGTGATGGGCTCCGAACCTTCGTCGGGCAACCGCGCGATCCGCGGTGGTCGCGTCAACTCGATGTATTACCGCCGCCCGACGACCCGCATGGGGGTCATCTGGGAAGTGCGCCGTGCGTTCTACGACGCCAAGGAAGCGATGACCAAGACCCAAGGTGCTCCCGGCGACGCGCCGGCGAGCCCCGGCACGCAAGTGCTGATGGAGGTCCTACAAGGCAAGGTCACCGCGGTCACCACGGCGCGTTCGGAGCAAGACCTTCGCACTGCTCTGCGCATCGCCGACGAGTTTGGCTACCAGACGGTCATCGATGAAGCGCAGGACGCCTACATGGTCGCCGACGAACTCGCCGGCAAGAAGGCCGTCGTCATGCTCGGTTCGCCGAGCGCCGAAGGCGTCGGCGGCAGTGCCGGCCGCGATGGTGCCGCACCTCGCGCTGGCACCGTTGCCGTGCTCGCCGCAAAGGGCATCACGTTTGTGATCACGACCGGCACCAATCCCGCCGCGTTGCCATTGATCAACGAAGCGATGTTCGCGGTTCGCAATGGCCTAGGCCCACAACAAGCACTCGACGCGGTCACGATCGAACCAGCCAAGCTGCTCGGTCTCAGCGATCGCATCGGCAGCCTTGCCCCCGGCAAGGACGCCGACTTCGTCATTTGGTCCCAACACCCCCTCGACCCGGCCGCCGTCGCCGAGTCCGTCCTCATTAACGGCCAGTCCGTGTCGCAACCCCGATGAACCACTCTCTACTGCGAATCGCGATCGCGTGCACGACGATCGCCGCCCCCGCCCTCAGTCAGGATCTCGTCGCCATCAAGGCGAAGACCATCCACACGATTACTGGTCCAAGCATCGAAGACGGCGTCATCCTGCTGCAGAACGGTCGCATCCAAACGATCGGCAAGGCTGCCGACGTGACGATCCCGTGGTCGGCCAAGGTCATAGATGCCAGCGACAAGGTCGTCATGCCGACCTACGTGCTCGCGCACTCCAACGGTGGCATGCGCGGCGCGAATGAAAGCATGCAGAACGTGCCGTGGCTGTCAGTCGCCGATGCAATCGATCCGGCGTCGAGCTACTTCGAAGAGATGTTGCGCAACGGAGTCGGCACAATCCACGTGCTGCCCGGCAACAACACGCTGATGGCCGGATCCGGCATGGTGGTCCGCCCGTTCGGCCGCACGGTCGAAGACATGACCGTCGCCGACAACACCGGCATGAAGCTGTCGCTGCTGACCGGCAACGGCAGCCGCCTGCAGAAGATCCGCGAGATGCGTCGCGCGATTGCCGCCGTTCGCGAATACCTCGCCGACTACGAGCGCGAGAAGGCCGAGTTCGAGAAGGAGCAAGCCGCTGGTGCGATCCCCGCTGACAAGAAGTGGGAGAAGGAGATCGATCGCAAGCAGAAGGCCGCCGTCGAGCTGATCGAGAAGAAGATGAAGGGTTGGCTCTACGTGCCGAGCTTCGCCGAACTCGATGAAGCCCTGCGCATGTCGAAGGACCTCGACCTCAACATGGTGCTCGGCGCCAACCTCGACGAGGCCATGCCGCTGCTCGCCAAGCTGAAGCAGCCGGTCGTGCTCGACTCGACCATCGAATACTTCGAGACCGACCCGGAGACGCGCAAGGAAGAGCAGCACTGCTCGGCCCGCATGCTCGCCGACGCCGGTGTTCCGTTTGCGTTGTCGCTCGGCGCCGGCGGTCCGACCAGCTACCCGTGGTGGCAGATCGGCACGTGCATGCGCAACGGCCTGAGCAAGCAACAAGCGCTCGAAGCACTGACCATGGTGCCAGCCAAAATGCTCGGCCTCGACGATCAAGTCGGATCGCTCGCCGTTGGCAAGCTCGGCAACATCCAGATCCTCAGCGGCGATCCGACGTCAGCCACGAGCTGGGTCGACACCGTCGTGCTCGAAGGCGAAGTCGTCTACGAGCGCAGCAAGGACCCGCGCTTGAAGTACCTGTTCGAAGCCGCCGAGAAGGCCGCCGAACCACAGGCACCGAAGGCCTCGGACAACAGCAAGAAGGGCGAGGGTCAGTAATGTTGTTCACTCGTTCCCGCTTGCTGGCGGTGTTCGGTGCGGCTGCGCTTGCAGCGACATCGGTCACAGCCCAGCAACAGACCAAACCGCAGAGCGTGCCTGCCAACACGTTTGCAGTGCGCTGCGGCACACTGCTCGTTGGTGACGGTTCCGCCCCCCAGCACAACGTCTGGCTGATCGTTCGCGATGGCAAGATCGAGCGCGTCGGCGCGGCTGCTCCGGCGGCCGATCTGCCCGTGGTCGACGCCAGCAGCAAGGTCGTCATGCCCGGCATCGTCGCCGTCGATGGCGACCTGGCCCAGGCATCCGACAGCGAATACCAAGTCACGCCCGACGCGTTCGCGATCGATGCGTTTGACTTCGAGCGTTCGTGGCGCCGCGCCCTCGAAGGCGGCATCACGTCGAGCTACCTGTCACCCGGCCGGCAACGCCTGGTCTCCGGACAAGGCGCGGTCGTCAAGCTCGCCGGCACCGACATCGTCGCGCGCGTGCTGAGCGAAGAAGCCAGCTTGCGCGTCAACTTCGGCGAAGGCGCCCTGCGCGCCCCGCGCGTGTTCGAACCAAACGCGCACCCGACCGACGAGCAGCCGCTGGTGCCGGCGCGCATCCAAACGCCGACGTCCCGCATCAGCATGCTCGCCGAACTGCGCGCGATCTTCGCCGCCGCAACCGACAAGAACACCGGCCCCGGCGGTGTCGGCCCGGTCGAGCACCAATACGACGAGAAGGCTCTGCGCGCAGTCATCGGCGGCACGCTGCCGATGCGCGCTGGCGCCACGTCGGCGCACGACATCCGTCGCGCCCTGCAACTGCAGAAGGAACTCGGCATCCAGATGGTGCTTGAGGATCCGCGCGAGCTCGCTGCGATCGCGACCATGGCCGCCGAGCAAAAGGTCATGGCGACGTTCCGCGTGCCAGCCATCTTCGGCAAGTCGGCACCCGGCGGCGAAGACCGCCTCGCGACCGTCAACAAGCTGCACCTCGATGCTCCGGCGAAGGCCGCTGCTGCCGGTGTCGTCGTTGGCCTCAGCCCCGCGGCTGGGGTGCCACTGCGCGACTACCTGATGTCGGTTGCGATCGCGGTTCGTCACGGCCTGTCGCCGGAGACGGCGATGCGCGCCGTCGGCATCGACGCCGCACGCATCCTCGGCGTCGACGATCGTGTTGGTTCGCTCGAAGCCGGTAAGGACGCCGACTTCGTCGTGCTCAGTGGCGAGCCGCTGGCAATCGGTTCGATGGTCGAGTCGACCTGGATCGATGGCACGCGTCGCTTCGCGCGCAAGACCGACAGTCAGGTGCTCGCAATCCGCACCCACCGCGTGCTCGATGGCACCGGCCGCGTGCTTCGCAACGGAGTCATCCTGATGCAGAACGGCCGCATCAAGGCGGTTGGCGAAGACCTGACGATCCCCTACGGCGCCGAGGTCCTCGATCTCGCCGAAGGTGTCGCGACACCGGGCTTCGTCGATGTGTTCTCGCACCTCGGCCTCGCGGGCGAAGGAACCGGCGTGCCTGGTGGCAACCCGGGCCAACGCCTCGACGAGATCATCCAAGCGGACGACCCGATGTTCGAACCGGCTCTGCGCGAAGGCATCACGTCGCTGCTCGTCGCCGGCAAGGACGGTGGCCTGACGTCAGGTCGCCTCACCGCGATCAAGACCGGCGCCGCAGACCGTGACGGTCTCGTGCTGCGGGCCATCGCTGGCCAGCGCATGGTGCACAACGCCTTCGGCCCCGATGCCATCAAGCCGCTTGCCGATCAGATCGCGCGCGGCCGCAAGTATGTCGATTCGTGGGCCAAGTATGAGAAGGCTCTCGACGAGTGGCAGAACGGCAAGACCGCTGCCCCGGCGAAGGCTGCACCGAAGCCCGAGCCCGAAGCCAAGGAAGACGACAAACCCAAGGTCGATCCGTTGACCGGCACGTGGGAAGCGGAGATCACGATCCAAGAGCGCTTCAAGTTGCAGATCAAGCTCGACCTGACGCTGAAGGGCGACAAGGTCACCGGCACGATCGCGATCGGTATGAACGGCCGCGAGGGCGGCCCACCGCCACAAGAGATCTCCGGCACGTTCAAGGATAGCGTGCTCAAGATCGAGTTCAGCGGCATGGGTGGCGAGGCATCGCTCGAAGCGACCATCTCGGGCGACACCATGACCGGCAAGCTCAACCTCGGCCCGATGGGTTCGCAGGACGTCACCGGCACACGCACCAGCAAGAAGCCGGGCGAAGCCCCGAAGCGTCGCACCTCGCGCACCAAGAAGAAGGAAGGCGAAGAGGGCAAGCCGAAGGCTCCCAAGCTCGACCAGAACCTTGAGCCGATGCGTGCAGTGCTGGCGGGCAAGGCCAGCCTGGTCGTGCGCGCCAGCCGCGCCCCGGCGATCCAGGACGTCGTCGAGTTGCTGGAGAAGGAGAAGATCTCCTACGTGCTCGCCGACTGTGATGACCTACTCGACGACCAGTCGCTGCTCGGAGGCAACAAGCCGCCGATCGTCGTTGGTCCCGAAGTCGTCGTCGAAGATGACGGCGAACTGGTCAACGTCGCGGCAACGTTCGCCGACTACGGCATGCCGATCATGTTCGGCAGTGGCAACTGCCAAGGCACCCAGTTCTTGCCGCTGCACGCCGCCTACGCGGTGCGCTACGGCTTGAGCCCCAAGGATGCTTTGCAGGCACTGACGCTGTGGCCAGCCCAAGCGTTCCACCTCGACGACCGCATCGGTTCGCTCGAGAAGGGCAAGGACGCCGACCTGGTCGTGTTCTCTGGCAACCCGTTTGAACCGCAGAGCCGCGTATTGCTGGTTGTCTGCAATGGCCGTGTCGTCGTCGACAACCGCGAGGAAGTGCAATGATGTCGTTCCCACAGACCGCCCTGGTCCTCTCCGTGTCGTTGTTGCTGCCTGTGCTGGTAACAGCGCAGGAGAAGAAGGTCGCGAAGCTGACGGCTCCTGCTGCCAAGCAAGATCCAGCCAAGCCAGATTCAAGCAAGCCAGAACAGAAGCCCGAACGCCCGCCTGCACCCGCGTTCAAGATGTGGAACCCGCGTCGCCCGAAGGACGAAGCCAGCCACGTGGTCGCCAAGTGGGGACCGCGCGGTTTGCCGAGTCCCGGCTATGCGTTCTTCGCGCAAAAGATCCTTCCGATCAGTTCGGCGCCGATCTTCGATGGCGTGGTCATCACCAGGAACGGCAAGATCGAGGCGATCGGCAAGGCATCCGAGATCTCGGTGCCATCCGGTTACGAGCGCATCGACTGCGGCGACTCAACGATCATCCCCGGCATCGTCGAACTGCACTGCCACATCGCGAGCCCGAGCTTCGACCTCAACGACACGGTGCACCCGACCAACGCGGAGTTCCGCACCCTCGACCTGATCAGCATGGAGCATGATCAGATCAAGATGGCGCGCGCCGGCGGTGTCTCGACCGTGCTCTACATCCCAGGCTCGGGCTCAAACATTGGTGGTTTCGGCACACTGACCAAGACCTACGGCAAGTCGCCGGAAGAAGCGCTGGTGCGCTTCCCAGGCAGCCTCAAGATTGCACAAGCCGGCAACCCGGAGCGCGGCAGTGGCGACCTCGGCAGTGGCATGATGGGCATGTCGGAAGGCATCCGCATGACGCTGCTCGACGGCAAGAAGTATTGGGAAGACACGCTCGCGTTCGAAGCAGGCACCGGCCCGAAGCCCGAGTATTCCCCAACCCTTGAGCTGATCAGCGGCCTGTTCCGTCACGAGTATCCGCTCAGCGTGCACACGCAGATCTACCAAGTTGTGCTGCAGACACTGCAGGAGCTGCGCCTCGAGCTGGGCCTCTGGACGGTCATCGTGCACGGCACCTTCGATGGGTACCGACTCAGTGAAGACCTGCTCGCCGCAGGCTTGCCGGTCGCCGGTGGCCCACGTGCTTACCACTTCGATCGCAAGGATGGTTC
>CAXBFC010000250.1:0-11728 GCA_963974725.1 uncultured bacterium
GGGTTTGCGCCCCAGCATCGTCACCGGCTTGCCCGCCTTGCGCAGACGCTGGATGCAACGACGGCCGATCAAGCCGGTGCCGCCGAGCACGACCACTTCGCCAGCGCGCGCAGGACCGGGTTCGGGCAACGCGTCGGGCTTCGGTGGAGCCTCGATCGCGACGCCCGCAGCCTGCGCGACCTGCTCGCACATCGCGAGCACCGCGTGCGCCCCTTCGACCGACATCGCATCGGGCAGGGTCGCGCCGCGGATCGCCTGATGGAACGACGTGCACGTGCCGCGCATTCCGCGCAAGAACGGGTCGTCCGGGAACGCGATCTTGAACAGCCCAAACGCGTAACCAAAGATGCTGCCAAACGCACGACCAGTCAGGTGCTTGGCGCCGCTGGCGAGGTTGCGGCCTTGGTCCAGGAAGTCGAGCCAACGCGTCTTGCGGCGCAACCAACAACTACCACGTGCCAGGTCCAACAACGCGGCTCCGTCGGTGCCAATCGCCTGCACGGTCGTCTCGAGCCACGGCTTGCCAAACGCCATGCGCACGGTGGCCGAACCACGTTCGCACTGCATGCGCACAATCCACTCTTCGACGAAGTTGACCCCGTTGGCAAGTTGCCGGCGATCGCCAGTGATCACTTGCACTTCGCTGCACGCGCCAAGCATCGCAAACACCACCGAGAACAAGTGCACGCCCTGCTCCCAAATGATGTTGGCCTCGGTCTGGAACATGAAGTGGCCGACATCGCCGGTCTGCAATTGACGCAGCGGCACGTGATGTTGCAGCGACAAGTGCTCGAGCCGACCGATGCGGCCCGCGGCGACATGACCCTCAAGCTGCTTCAGGGCCGGGTGCCAGGTTTGGTTGTGGTTGACGGCCAGCACGCGGCCGTTTGCTTCGGCTAGTTCGCGCAGCTCGGCGACTTCGGCCGAGTGCAACACCAGCGGCTTCTCGACCAACACGTGCAGGCCCAACTTCAGGCACTGCGCTGCTAGATCCTTGTGCAGGCCAGGCGGCACCAGGATGTGCACCGCATCGAGATTGGCCGCCGCCGCCATCTCGTCGATCGACGCAAAGACCTGGCCGATGCCATACTTCTTGGCCAGCTTGTCGGCGCGTTCTTGCGACACATCGCAGACCGCGACCACCTGCACATCCGAGACACTCTGCAGGACCTGCAGGTGCACATCGGCGATGAATCCGGAGCCGACAAGCCCGAGGCGAGTCGGGCGGCCGGTCAAGGCTTCGGGTTTTTGGGAGGTGGACGAGTTGGACAACGGAGCGAAGCTAGTCAAGGACGGATGCGATGTTGGAGCAGGGTCTGTGCCGGTGCAACCGTGGCGTTGATGAGGATTCGCTGCGATGATCATTCGACCATGACTCGGTCGCATCGCACGCTCGCGCTCCTCACCTTCTTTGGGCTGACAGCCCTAGCATCGGCACAAGCAAAGCCGCAACTGACGCTCGCCACGGTGGTCGAACGTGGCCCCGCTCTCGCCGCAAGTTTGCCGACGATTTTATGGTTCCCGAACGGCCATCAAGGCACTGTCGTGCTGCCGTCCAAGGATGGCGGCCAGGCGATGCATCGCATGGAGAACGGCACGCCGGCCAAAACGCCATGGTTCACCGCCGAGGATGTGGTCGCCGTCTTGCCGATCGATACCAGCAAGGCGCCGAAGCGTTTCCCGCCGATGACATGGCTGGATCAAGACACCCTACGCCTGCAACATGACCACTCGATCTGGCACTGGGACATCGGCGCCAGAGAAGCCGCGCGCGTGCTCTCGTGGCACGACCCCAAAGGTGCCCTGCTCGAAATATCCCCAACCGACGGCCATGCCGCGGTGCGATCGGACCATCAGCTCTTTCTGCACGATCGAACTGGTGAGAAGCACCAACTGAGTTTTGACGGCAGCGAGGACATGGTGCTCGGTGGCCCCGCCCACCGCTCGGAGATCGGCATCGTCAAGGGAACCTTCTGGCGCGAAGACGGCCGCTTCCTGGCGTTCTACCGCGAAGACCTGCGCCCGATCACCGAGTATCCCTACCAAGACCTGCACCTGATGCCGCCGAAGCCGCGTCACGGTCGCTACCCGATGGCCGGCCAGCCGCACAGCCTGGTGCGCGTGCGCGTCTGCGATACCACGACCTATGCCATAGCCGAGCTAGAAGCCGATCCCGACGCCGACGTCTACTGGACCAACATCACCTTCGGCCCCGACGACACCGTCTACGTCACCATCGTCAACCGCGGCCAAGACCACCTCGAGCTGACCCGCTTCGACGCCAAGACCGGCAAGAAGCTCGCGACGATTCTCAAGGAGCACGACCGCGAGTGGCTCGAACCCGAGCACCCGCCGCGGTTCCTCAAGGACGGCAGGTTCCTCTGGTGGTCGCGCCGTTCTGGCTTCCGCAACATCTACTTGCACGAGCCCAACGGCAAACTCATCCGCCAGGTGACCTTGGGCAACTGCGATGTGTTGTCGATGCTGCACCTCGAAGCGGATGAGAGTCGCCTCTGGTATCAAGCATCCGGAGACGACCCGCGCCAACTGCACCTGTTTTCGGCAAGCCTCACCGAAGAGGACACCAAACAGCACACCCAAGAACGCGGCAGCCACCAAGTCAGTCTCTCGCCGGACGCGACCCAAGCCCACGTCGTGCATTCCAACCTCGAAACGTTCCCCAACGCGCGCGTTCTCGACACCTCGACCCTCAAGGTCCAAAAGCTCCCCCAACCCACAAACCCGCTAGTCGAGTTCGAACTACCCAAGCAACACTTCTTCGAGGTCGAAGCCGAAGACGGCAGCCTGCTCTACGGCCACGTCGCCCTGCCGCCCGACCTGCAGCCAGGCGAACGCGCGCCCGTCATCCACTACGTCTACGGTGGCCCCCACGCGCAACTCGTCAAGGACCAATGGTTCGGCGGCGCCGCAACCTGGCTGCAAGGCCTCGCAGGCTCGGGCTACATCGTCTGCCGCCTCGACAACCGCGGCACCCCCAACCGCGGCATCGAGTTCGAACAGAAGATCCACCGCCACCTGGGCACCAAAGAAGTCGCCGACCAACTGCGCGCCATCGACTGGCTGCGCCAGCAACCCTACGTCGACCCAAGCCGCATCGGCGTGCACGGCTGGAGCTTCGGCGGCTACATGACCCTTCGCCTGATGCTGCTCCATCCAAAGGTGTTCGCCTGCGGCATCAGCGGCGCCCCCGTCACCGATTGGTCCATGTATGAAACCGGCTACGGCGAGCGCTACATGGACAGCCCCCAAGAGAACCCAGATGGCTACCAAGAATCGAGCTGCCTACCCATCGCCGGGCGGCTGCAGAACCCGCTGCTGATCGTGCACGGCAGCGATGACCGGACCGTGATGTGGGCCCATACGCTGAAGTTCGTCGATGCCAGCGTCCGCGAGGGTGTCCAGCAACTCGAATACTTCCCCTACCCACAACAGCTGCACGGCCTGAGGGGAGGCTACCGAAAGCACTTCCTGGAGAAGCTGGCCCGATTCTTCGGCAGGCATTTGCGGCCGGAAGATCGAGGCGGCAAGAAGTAGCGGATCGAAGTGGACAAGGTGTTGGCAAGCGCCGACCTAGGTTGCTATGGTGCCGCCTCGTCGGGCCGTAGCGCAGCTTGGTAGCGCGACTGGTTTGGGACCAGTAGGTCGGAGGTTCGAATCCTCTCGGCCCGACCACATAACTACTTGCCGATACAGTGCCTTAGCACTGACCCGCCTCTTGGCGGCGCGGCTTCGAAGCCCGGTAGCTCTACCGGATAACGCTCGGAGACCCGCATGCCAAGACAGCCACGCATCCCTAGTTACCGATTGCACAAGCCTACCGGGCAAGCAGTCGTCACCCTTGCCGGCCGAGACATCTACCTCGGCAAACACGACACCAAAGCGAGTAGGGAAGCCTATGAACGTGCGGTGCTCGCGTTCAAAGCGCACGGTCATGTGCCGCGCCCAACACCGCAGTTGCCGTTGTCGATCGTTTCGCTGGTCGCCAAGTACTGGCAGCACATCGAAGCCGATGGCCTCTACATCAAGAACGGCCGACCGACGTCCGAACGATCCTGCATCGCAGTTGCCTTGCGTCCGGTGGTGCGACTGTTCGGCAGCTTGCCCGCGAGCGACTTCGGGCCGAAGAACCTCAAGCTTGTTCGCAACGCTCTGTGTGAACCGCTGCCGCCGCCTACAGGCGACGAAAAACGGCGCCGCGTCCATACAGGCCCCATCGCTCGCTCGTCCGTCAACAAGCACGTGCATCGCATCAGACATGTGTTCCGCTGGGCTGTTTCCGAAGAACTGGTTCCATCGTCGGCGTGGGAAAGGCTGCGATCGCTGGAGCCACTCAAACGTGGGGCTACTCGCGTCCGCGAACCGGACCCTGTTCAGCCTGCCAACCTGCGCCATGTCGTAGCTGTGTTGCGCATCGCACCGCCGGACATCGCGACCATGATCCGACTGCAATACCTGACCGGCGCGCGACCCGGAGAAGCCGTAACCATGCGCATGCGCGACATCGATCGAGCGCGGGCGGTCTGGGTATACCGGCCGTTGTCCAACAAGAACGAACACCATGACATCGAGCGCCGATTTGGTCTTGGGCCGAAAGCGCAGCGGCTGATTGCGCCATTCCTACAACTCGACCCAGACGCCTGGCTGTTCCCTGGCCGCAAACGTCACCTGACCGAGAACTCCTACTGCAAGATCATCGGTAAGCTCTGCGCCAAGGCCGGCGTGCCGGCGTGGCAACCGGGCCAACTCCGACACAATAACGCGACTTGGGTTCGCCGACGTCATGGCATCGAAGCCAGCCAACTGGTCCTGAGTCACACCAACATGCAGACCACCGAGATCTACGCCGAGAAGAACTGGGGACTCGTCGAGAAGGTCATGCTGGCGCACGGCTAAGCCGCCCGGTGGCCTGCTACTTTTTCTCCAACTGGGCGGCCTCTGCGGCAACAGCGCGCCGCAGCTCGCGAATGCGCTCCCAGAACTCCGTCCACTCGTATTCGGGCACGGTGTCCGACATCTCCTGAGACTTCGGGGAGGGATCCGGCCCGAACACATTCTGTTCGAAGCCACGCAGCGCGCTCTCCACGTAGCGCGCACGCTCCAAGCCAGTCAAGGCGAGGCGCTCTACTTCCTTGCCCAACGTGCCGTTGGTAGCGCTGTCGAGGATCTCGATGGCTTGCTCTGTATGGGTCTTCATGTCTGTCATTGGTTCGTGGTGCTGCCCCCGCTTGCACACTGCGTATCCCTTCGACCTGCGGTTGCGCCCGTGGCTATGCCAAGCAAGCTGACGAAGCCATTGCGGAGCAGATCGCCAACGAGCACGGCTAAGCCACCCGTTCGTGGCGGCGCGTGGCGTTTGCGTCCGCGACTACGCCGGGGTTGGCAAGCGACTCAGAGGGAAGGTGGAGTCGTAAGGTATGCACGCCCCAGCCTAATAGCATGCTCCACATCTGCACTGCCGGGATCGAGGGAGTGGGTAGCGCAATGCGCAGCCATCACGTCAAACCACATCTGATACGCCTCACTCATCGGACCACCGCCCCGGCGGCTGAATCGCGCAAGGAAGAGACTGTGACACTGATGCTCAGTCAGGCCAAACTGGTGAAGTTCATGCAGGGGGCCGCTTGCCATCTCTCGGAGAAACTGCCGATCTGCCAGACGGAAGTCGAGCACCAAACATCCGCTTCCCACTAGAACGCAGACAATCGCGGTTACGGTCGCGACAAGACTGTCGAAGAAAAGAAACGGCAGCCACGCGGTGAATATCAGCGAGCACCCGAATAAGAAGATCCACAGCCGTCGCTCATGGCCTCTAACCATGCGATCACGATAACGGCCGATTGATTCGAGCGCATGATTGCCGCGCAGTAGTGCGTCAACTACGCCGATGCCACTGCGGTCGAATTGCGTGCGAACGGCTACCTGTTCGAGTCCGAGTTCCCGCTCTGGTCAGCTACCTAAGGCGACGCCCTCACTCATCGCCTTTCGGCGAATCCATCGAAATGTCTGCCGATGCTTCGGCTGTGCCCACCTGTCGCCCACCAAGAGCAACAAATGCCGCTGCCGCGAGAACACCAAGCGAGCCGAGCACACCAAACAACAGCGCGTCATCGCGAGCGCCTTTCTCACGGGGCCATAGTGCAAGCGTCTCATCCCGTTTGACCGAAACGATCAAGCTCCCGTTCGCATCGATCGGCATCGGTTCATGATCGATTTCCCGCATCATCCGTGCGAACCGGCTGGCGTCAGCAGGCAGAGGGTTGTTCTTCCGGTATTCCAGATCCTCCGCGACCGTCTTCGCCTTCGCTTCCTCATATGTCATGTCGTCCGCATACCGGAGACTGCTTCGAATATCGGTCGTGTAGAAAGCAAGGACCGGCTCGTATTTGGTGTCCTTGAGCTTCCAGCCCCAGGCACAGAACCAGAGGTGTAGCCCGATCGCTCCAACAAGGAGCGCCGCGACGACAAGGTGGCGTTGTTGCTTATTCATCTATGGACTCTCTTTGACTTCAGGTCACAAACCGGCTGCTTGGTCTATTCGCACTGGTCCAACACTTGCGACTAGAACCGCATCGGCAGGTGGCAGAATGTTGAACCACGATCTCCTACAGTAGCATGCCACGATGGGCCGCACGCCTGGCACAAGCAACGTCACGCCCGCCGAGGTGAAGCTGATCAAGTCACTGTTCCGCCAGGGCCTGAAGATCACAGAGATCGTCGAGGTCACCGAGCGGTCCGAGAGCGTCGTGATGCGCGCAGTTCGCGGCATTAAGCGCAAGCGACCGGCGCGGGTTCGTGATGACAACAGCAAGCGCGACGATCGCATCCTGCGCTTGATCGAGAAGGGGCTGACGCGCGCCGAGGTAGGCAAACGTGTTGGCCTGAAGGCAAGTCGCGTCGGCGACATCGTGGTCGCACACCCGCACGTTGCTTGGCTATTGCGCGTTCGGAAGCTCAAGCCGGCGACCGTGGCGAAGCGCTACCGATTGGAGCTGTCGACCGTGGATCGGATCGTGAAGGGCGGGACGCGGAAGACGGTCAAGCGGTCGTTCGTGCGGGTCTGGTAGCGGGGTTGCGACATCAGAAATCTCCGCAAGATCGCACTGCGTTGGACAATCGAAAAGAGCCCGCGACGCGAACGCCACGGGCTCCGACTGATGTCCGCCCACAACGAGTCGGCAAGACCGCTAGTACGATCTAGTCGACTACCTCGGCCAAGAAGGCGAGCGCGCCGTCGACGAAGTCGGCAGCACCACCACTTTCCTGATCATCATCGACACCAAGCTGCGCGGCCACGTCCTCGCGGTTGGCGACCCTGCCATCGCTCTCGCGTCGCAAACGGCTGCCCCCGTTCGCGCAGCATGAATCCGTTTGCTGCTAGAACCCATACTCGCCGCACAATTCTCTGCTAGGCTTGCGCGTCAGAAATGGGCCAGTCACATCTCACACTAGGGCGAGGGCTCCTGCGGCCTGCCGCACTGTTGGCGACTATCGTGTTCGGAGGATGCGCTTCCGACGTAGCCAATCGCTACTACATGAAGGAGCAGTTCCCAGCGAAGGCTGTCGGGGAGGTCGAGATTCTCTACCGGCGCCCTACCCGAGGGTTTGTGGTCATGGCCGACTTTCAGTCAAGAGGCGAGAGCGCCGAGGACATGCGAACAAAAGCAGCAGCTATCGGTGCAGATGCTGTCATCGTCGCGCATCTAGGCGGCATCTATGACACCGGCAGCCAATGGGCCGGCAAGGACAGCCAGGCCAACACATACTCCCGAATCACGGGAACTGCGATCATGTACAAGGAGACTCGATAATGCGATTTATCACATGCCTTGCTCTGGCCCTTCTCACGGGCTGTGCAACCGTGGACATCACCAAAACATTCAAGGGCTTTCATGACCCTACGAACGCCAACGACGTAGAAGTACTCTATACGAAGCCGTCCAGGGCTTATCAGGAGCTGGGCACCGTCACGGCAACCAGCTTCGGGATCAACGATACCGCGAAGATGCACAATGGCATTCGTGCCAAGGCAGCCAAGCTCGGTGCCCATGCCGTTTTCATTCAGAATGAGGGCATCGCGAGCGACATGTACGGATCTCCCGTCTCGAGGTGGAGTACGGGCGTGGTCTTGCGATTCTCGAACTAGCCAAGCTACCCAATGCCTTGGCGCTCGATGGCCTACAAACCTCCAGCGCCCAGTTTCTGCAAGCAGTCGCCCCCGGTCGCGCACTACCAACCGTTGGCCTCGTCGGCTGACAGCGTGAGCTGCTCGGCCTGGAGGGCCAGGGTCGCGTGGCGTTTATCGTTTGCGACTACGCCGGCAAGCGAACCCCAGAATCGCCACTCCTAGAAAAACGCCCAAAGCCCGACCGCGCCCGCAATCTCCAGAATGCCTAGGACTAGAACAGCCCAAGCGGAGCCCGAGTAGACAACGTGTCGGAATGCAAAAACCGACAGGAAGCCACCAGCGATCACTCCGACAGGCACGAACCACCACCAAGCGAAAGGGCCGCGAAGGCAGGCCCAGGCGACAGATGCAAACAGGGCGGGCGTGGCCAACAGGATTACCATCCGCGCAGCACTCATCAGGGTGCTCGGAGGCGGCATCATCGAACCAGCATCGAGGCGCGCATACATGACCTTGCCGGTTTTGCCGTGGGCACCTGCGAGTGCAACGCAGACGACGAATAGGATGGCTGCGACGTATTCCATGGTTAGCGGCATGGTCGATTAGGGGAAGTCTTCAACGCTAGTCGACACGTTAAAGGCGGCGACAAGTCACTCCATACGGTCTCTCTTGCGGTCAACGACCGGGACTAAGTGGCGCTGCCAAAAACGCTGCGGCAGCTGCATAGAGCTTCACGTCGTAGTCGAAGTCCTGAATGCGAAGTCGCCGAACACGCCGCGTTCGCTCCACAGCGTAGGGTCGCTACATGGTACTTCACCACGGCCTGGGCCGAGACAGGGAAGGCGAGCACGGGGGTGGCGACGATGTTCCGCATGGAACAAGAAGGTTACCCGAATTGGCTGCCCCGGCTACACAGGCGGGATATCTTCACTTTATGCGACGGTGCTTACCAATTCTAGCTGCTGCGCTCGTGGCGGCATGCTCGACGCACTTCAGTTCCTTGCAAGATGATCAGTCTTCTAGGACGACCATCTTTGCTATCGATGATGACCTGGCGTTTCGGCTCGCCTTCGAGGCCGTTAGCGAGACGCTGCCGGGCCGCAAGATCGACCAGGTCGAGGGGGCAGTCCGAGGCTACCACACCACTTTTCGCTTTGCTTTAGACACCTACTCACAGCAAGTGCTCGTGTTCCCTGTGCTAGGGCGCACTAGCAGCGGTGACGAGGTGCGCGGGTGCTACTACGAGGTCTCTGGTAGTGGCTCCTCCTTTGTGCAAGGTCGAGCAAAAAACGTCGAGCTGTTCGAGTGCTTGATTGGCAAAGCTAGGCTTGTTGGGAACCCTGTCATTGTGGATGAGATCACGGCCACCACCTATCAGCCGAGGAATCTAGGAGCGAGCACCCAGTCAGGAGGTCTCGCGAAGAGGCTAACCCAGCTGAAACAGCTCTTGGACCAAGGGCTGATTACTCAGCAGGATTACGACACAAAGAAAGCAGAGTTGCTACGTGATATGTGAGCGCGATGAGGCTGCCCAACACGATGAAGATCGACGATGCCATGCGTTGCGGCTGATCATCCAAGGTATTAGACGAGTCGTCTCGGAGTGATTGCGCGTGATTCACGCGGGCACGCACTGATTGTGGTCGCGGGCCGCTCGCCGCGCAACTCGCCCAGCATCTCCAGAGCGCCCTGTGCTGCCGCGAGCGCGATCTTCCGGTTGCCCCCGACCAACGTCCCCGCGAGGCGCTGATACCTAGCAGCCAACGCATGCAGGCGCCGTGCGGCGTGCTCCGGCGGCTGTTCGTTGTGTCGCAGGTTCAATCGCCCTCGTTGGTCAGCGCGCGCGGGCGCGACTCGGAGATGAGCGCGGCGAAGTCGATGCGCTCATTCGATGCGTCCTCGGGGAGGCATAAACGCTCGATGCAGAATCGGGCAGCGGCCGTATCGCCCGTGACGGCCTTGGCGAGCTGACCTTGGAAGATGGACCAGAGCGCCTCCGGCAGCGACACGTCCCGGCGCGCAGCTTCGCGTTCGACCACAGCGCGGAAGTCGAGACCCTTCGGGCGGCCGGGTCCAGCGCGGCAGCCCTTGGTAAACCTGCCATCGCCGGACCGCGTCACGATTGGTCTCCGTTGTTGCCCTCGGTATCGATCTCGCTAACCGGGACGCCGCTTACGACGGTTACTCGGTAAGAGGCTTCGACCAAGTCCCGCAGACTCGTGCCGGAAACTGGCGTGCCACCAAACCTGTCGGCGATTGCTCGGAACGCTTGCACGTCGCCGGCAGCGGCCCGCTCGAGCATGGCCCGGACGGATAGCCATAGGGCTTCGTTGAGCGAGTAGCCCTCGTCTGCGGCGCCCTTGCGAGCGATTGCTAGGAGATCAAGCGAGGGTTCATCTGCCGGTTTCTCCGCCGTTTCAATCGGTGTCATCTAGTCATCCCCATCGGTGCCGGTGAATGGGTGGAACTCGTCGCCAACGGGCTGCGGTGTTGGGTCGGGCTCAACATCTGGGGCGAGCGACTTGTTCTTGCTGATGCCCGCCAGAAGCTTCTCGTGGTTTGCGGCGTCTCGCTCGCGTCGTCGTTGACGAATGGCCTCATGTCCGATTGAACGTGGTGGCGGCTCGGCATCCAACTGCTCCAGGGTCGGAACGAGGGGGTGCTCGACGCCGAACTCCGCGAGGTTCCGGCGGTCGTCGGCGGCGGCCCGCCCTGCCTTGCGAGCTCGGTCAGCGAATCGCTGATGTTGGCTTTGCCGGCTACGTGCCTCTTGTTCGAGTTCGTCGGCCTGCTTGCGCAGCGCGGCGGCCTGCTCGAACCGCGCCCGGCAGAACTCGCCAGCCTCCCGAGACTGGTCCGCCAAGAGGCTCGGCGAAAACTCGCGCTCGAACTCGACCAGGCGCCGCAGCGCGTAGACGTAGTTCTCATATGCGTCGGTGCCGAGTCCGAGTAGCAGAACTGCGCGCTCCACGTCATCGAGGGAAAGCGCGTCGGGTCGGTCATCAGCCTCGGCCACGATGGCTGCACGGAGCACGCCCTCCGCCGCGCGTTCGGCTGCGGCTTGATTGGCGGTCGCTAGTTCCTGTCGCGCACGCAGGCGTTCGCTCAGAGCGGTGGCACTCATACAGACACCGCCTTCGCCTGACGGCGGGCAGCGCGCAGGCGCTTCTTGGCAGCGCTGAACGCCAGTTGCGCGGTCTTATGCTTCTCGGTCGCGGCTCGCGTAGCCAGCGGGATTGCTCGGACGGCAGCCTCCATCGTGGCGAGCGCATCGCGAACGTCCTGCTCGGCGATTTCCAGCGGGGTGCAGCTTTGCTTCGGTTGCGCGCGTTCGGGGTTCATCTTCGGTTCGATCTGCGCGGCTTGACGCGCCTTCAGTTTTTCTACTGCTCTCATGGTCATCTCTCGTTCTCGTTGCGTGGTGCGCGATATGCGCGATATGCGCGATATGCGCGGTATGCGCGGAAAGCGCGGTAAGTCGATTCGGTCGGCCGTGGGTTTCCGCGCTTATTGCGCTTATCGCGCACCTCATTGCGCAAGCTCCCACATGCGTCTGGGGCGGCCACCAGTCGGCTCGGTGCC
>CAXBFC010000251.1:0-11714 GCA_963974725.1 uncultured bacterium
TGAATCGACTGCCGCAGGGCGGCAGGCGATGTCAGCGGCGACTCCGCTAGCGAATTCGGCGCGCTTGGACTTTGCCACTAGCTGAGCAAGCAAATGGTGCTGCCCCGTGAGGAGGCCGGACGTGAATCGACTGCCGCCGGGCGGCAGGCGATGTCAGCGGCGACTCTGCCTGCGAAGGCTGCGGGCTTGGGTTTGCCGCACGCTGACCGGGCGAAAGGGCGATGCTGATTTTGGACTGTCTGCAGATTTCTGCGTAACGGGATGGTTGGCAGTTGGCTGATACGTGGTGATGCCGATGCAAAAACCGTTGCCTGTTCAGATGCTCGACCTGATCAATGGGTATTGGGTCTCGAAGATGCTTCACGTTGTGGCCGAACTTGACGTGGCCAGCATTCTGGCTGAGGGGCCGTGCACGGTTGCTGAGTTGGCGGCCAGTATGGACGTGCAAGCGGAGCGGCTGGTTCGCGTGTTGCGGGCGCTCGCGAGTGTCGGGGTGTTTCAGGAAGACGAATCTGGGCGATTCAGCAACACGCCACTCAGTGAAACTCTGTGTGCCGAACGGGAGGATTCCATGCGGGCGTTTGCGCGGATGATGCCGAGTTCTTGCAATTGGCACGCATGGGATGGGCTGATGGCCGGAGTGCGTCAATCTGTTGTGCCATTTGAGGTGCAGAAGGGATCGACGCACTTTCAGTATCTCGAGCAGCATCCCGACGAAGAAGCTGTATTCGCGGCAGCGATGGCGAGTGTCAGTGGTGCCGAGAACCCGGCGGTCGCCAATGCATTGGACTCGACCGGGATTCGCACGCTGGTCGACGTCGGTGGTTCTGGAGGTCACTTGTTGTCAGCGGTCTTGCACCAGCATACGCAGGTCAACGGGGTGCTGTTTGATCAGTTGCAGGTCGTCGAGGCGGCGCGCTTGGCGCCGTTCTTGACCGCTCCGGCGCTGGCTGGGCGCGTGGCGTTCGAAGGTGGCGACTTCTTCAAGGCGGTCCCTGAAGGAGCCGACGCCTACCTGATGAAATACATTCTGCACGACTGGAACGATGATCAGTGCGTGCAGATCTTGACTCGGTGTCGCGAAGTGATGGCCGAGTCTGGGCAAGTCATTGTTGTCGACAACGTGATCGAGGCCGGCAACGAACCGAGTTGGGGCAAGCTACTCGACGTCAACATGCTCGTGTTGACCGGCGGCCGCGAGCGCACGGCCGAGGCGTTTGCCGCGTTGTTTGCACGCGCTGGTCTCAAGCTCGACCGCATCGTCCCGACCGAGTGTCCGTTGTCCCTGATCATCGCCAAGGCTGCTAGCTAGTCCGGCGAGAACTCGCTTTGGCGACGCCACCGTTAGGCGCGATCGCTCGCTTCTACGTCGATTCGTGCGCGCGCTGCGGTGGCATCGCGGACCGCCCGCTCAAACTGTTCCGCTTGCGCCTGTGGCACGGATAGCTCAACGTCTACTTGGGTGCCGTAGTCTGACTTTGTCGGCTGCAAGTCGAATGCGTTGAGGACGGCGGCTACGGCTCCCGAATCTTCGTAGGCGTGCTGGATGCGAATCGTGGCGTGCGGGATGACTTCGACGATGTCTGCTAGTTCCAAGGCTTCTTGGGTCGCGCCGCCGTAGGCACGCACGAGGCCGCCGGTGCCGAGCTTGGTGCCGCCGAAGTAGCGGCTGACGATGACGAGCACATCGGTGAGGCCTTGACCGTCAATGTGTTTGAGCATGGGGCGTCCGGCGGAGCCGCTCGGTTCGCCGTCGTCGCTGTAGCGGAAGTCGTTCTCGCCGCGCCCGAGTCGCCATGCATACGCGTGATGATTGGCGTCGGCCATGCGCGCGCGAACGGCCGCCAGGTGGCTTTCGATCTCGTCGATGCTCTTGACCGGGAACACGTTGGCGATGTGGCGCGATCCCTTGATCTTGTCCGGTTCGTGTTCGAGCGATTCTTTGATGGTCCGGTAGCTGTCGGTCATCTGTCGTTCCGTTTGCCCGTTGCGTAGGTCTCCACAAGTCGTCGCAGCTACTCTAGCGGCTCTAGCGACTGCAGGACCGTCGGCAGCAGTTCGGATACCGTTGGGTGGATTGGAACGGACTCGGCGACGACGCGATAGGACGCGCCGGCGTACATCACGTTGAGCAGCGAATGCACGATCTCATCGCCCTCGATGCCGTGCACGGTCGCGCCGAGGATTTGTTCCGAATCGGCGTCGACCAGCACTTCCATGAAGCCATGGGTTTCGCTGCGTTCCTTGGCGCGGCCGACTTGTGCCATCTTCCGGTGGCCGATCAAGACGTTGCGCCCTGATGCACGTGCTGCTTGTTTGTTCATGCCGACGCGGCCGAGCGGCGGATCGACGAACAGGCCGTAGCAGAGGTGGCGGTCGGTGACCTTGCGATGCGCAGCGCCGAGGAGTTGGTTGGCGGCGATCTCGTAGTCATTGTAGGCCGTGTGCGTGAATGCACCGCGGCCGTTACAGTCACCTAGTGCCCAGACGCCTTTGACTTTGGTGCGCAAGGTGTCGTCGACTTGTACGTAGCCACGCTTGTCGAGCTTGATATCGGTGTTCTCCAGGCCGAGGTCGTCGGTGTTCGGCTGCCGACCGACGGCGAGCAGCAAGTGGCTGCCTTCGAGCCACTCTTGGGTATCGCCGCACGAGACTTGCACCGCAACGTTGGCGCCGCGTCGTTCGCCGGACATGCAGTTGGCATCGGTGCGGATCGCAATGCCTTCGGCTTCCAAAGACGCTTGCACCGACTGGCTGATGTCTTCGTCTTCGCGGGCGATGATTCGCGGGCCGCGTTGCACTACGGTCACCTTGCTGCCGAAGCGGCGGAAGATCTGGGCGAACTCAACGCCGATGTAGCTACCGCCAACGACGATCAAGTGTTCGGGCAACTCGCTCAGTTGCATCATCTCGACGTTGGTCATTGCGCCGCAGTCGGCGAACGAATCCGGCACGATTGGGCGGCCACCAACATTGAGGAAGATCTGCGGTGCTTCTAGCAGTTGTTCGCCGGCGCGGATCGTATCGTTGGATTCGAAGCGGGCGTGACGGCGGATGACGGTGACGCCGTCGAGTCCATCTAGCCAACTCTCGACGCCCTGGTTGGAGGCGCCTGAGATCTCTTTCATGCGCGCGTGCACCTTCTGCATGTCGACTTGGATATCGCCGTGGATGTTGACACCGAACTCATGGGCTCGTCGGGCAACGTGCGCAGTGCGGGCACTCGCCACCAGCGCCTTGGTCGGAATGCAGCCGTTGTTGACGCAGGTGCCACCAAACAGCGACTTCTCGATGATGGCGACTTGCTGACCCTCACTTGCGAGTCGCGCGGCAAGGCTGGGGCCGGCTTGGCCGGTGCCGATGATGATGGCGTCGAAGGAAAGGGTGACCATGCGTCGACGATGTCGGAGAGGGGGCGGCTTCCGCAAGCACCATGTCCGCCTTCGGGTCGCGTGACTCAGGTCAGTCGCGCAGCAACTCGTGCAACATGACACCCGGGCGATTGAGGAAATTGCGCATCAGCTGCCAATGCTCGGTGTCTTCGGCGGCCACGCTGCCAATGCCGTGCTCTTCAAAGTGCCAGATGTCGGTGCCGGGATAGGACATCAGCATCGGCGAGTGCGTCGCCAGGATGATCTGCGATCCGCCTTTGACGAGTTCGTGCATGCGCACCAGCATCGACAGTTGCCGTTGTGGGGAAAGTGCCGCTTCGGGCTCATCCATCAAGTAGATGCCCGGGCCGCCAAAGCGCGAGATCACGAGGTTCAAGAACGCTTCGCCGTGTGATTGCTCGTGCAAGCCAGCCGGGCCGTAGTGGTGGCCAGCGCCGACTTCTTCGATCTTGGTGGCGACGTTGTAGAACGACTCGGCGCGCAAGAAGAACGCATCCTTCGGGCGACCATTGCGGGTCAGCCGCAGGCGATCCGCTAGCGAAGAGTGGGAGTCGCGCGTCGAGAACCGCAGGTTCTTGCTGCCGCCCTCCGCGTTGAGCCCGAGCGATACCGCAAGTGCTTCGAGCAGGGTCGACTTGCCGCTGCCGTTTTCGCCGACGAAGACCGTGACCGGCGACGTGAACTTGCGCTCGTCGAGGTTGCGAATGGCCGGCAGGTCGAACGGGTATTCGTTCGGTAGCGGCTCATCATCGGGCACGTCGATGGCGACACGCTTGAGAAACAGCTCGGCTGCCATGATCGTACCATAGCGCGTTCTCCTGAACGCGTCGTCTGGTTACCTTGACGCAATGAGCAAACGCGACGACGCCATCGCACGCTATGAAGCGATCATCGCCAAGTTTCCGGACGTCGAACGCAAGGGCAAGGCGAACCCGTACACTTCGCGCAACGGCAACATGTTCAGCTTCGTTGGCAAAGACGGGGGCGTCGCGCTGCGATTGTCTGCCGAGCAGCGCGAGCAGTTCCTTATGAAGCACAACGCGGCGTTGGCGGTTGCGTATGCGACGGTCATGAAAGAATACGTAGCGGTCCCAGAGCACGTGTTGCGCAACATGCGGTTGATGACAAAGTACTTTGCGAGCAGCATCACCTACGTCAGTTCGCTGCAGGCGAAGCCCACGACGCGCAAGCCAACAGCGAAGAAGTCAGCGGCCAAGAAGCCAGCCGCCAAGAAGGCCGCCAAGAAGTAGCTTCCGCTACTTGGGCGACCAGGTGGTGGCGTCCCACTCGCCAAAGCGGTCGAACCCGGATAGATGCGGGTAGTTGGTCGCTGGACGGTGCCGTTGCGCGCGCCACGTTCGCTGGATCGCGACGGCCTTTTCTGCGACATCGGTCAGGCCATCGCGCTCGGCGACGACGCGTGCGATTTCGACCGCGCCGATGGACCATTCGGAATATGCAGAGCCAAACGCCCACTGCACCAGCGTTTCGTCGCGCGACCGCCATTGTTGCTCGGTGAACGGGGCGCCCTGCAACCAGCGCATCGCCATGGCGACCTGGTTGCCACGCTCGTCAATCAACCAGCCGTGCTTGACGACGTTGACGGCAAGTTGTTCGGCGAGTTGCCGGGCGCGGGCGTTGTTGGTCATGCGGTGGTGTGCTGCGAAGCCGACGGCGGCGATCGCGTCCTGCCACGGGTTCCAGAACTCGTGCTTGCCATGGAGTAGGCGGGCATCGGGGCCGCTGACCGACATGGGGCGGACCCGATCCGGTTGGAACTTGCGACCGAGCCACTGCTGGAAGTAGACGCGGTCCATGCGCTGGTCCATGCGTTCGCGCAGCTTGTCGTTGTCGGTGACGCACAGGTTCCACGAAGCTGCAAGTGCGACCCGGCCTGCGCCGCGAGGGGCACCGGAGTTTGAGGTCGTGTACTTCGGGTCGAGAGTCTGCCCGGCCAAGTACAGCCGCGCTTCGTTTTCCAGCTCGAGTCGCGCCCAGTGGGATCCGGTCAACAAGGCGTAGGCTCCGAGGTAGTTGCTCGACCAGTGTTGCCGGTCCTTGCCGGTCCACCCGTGGGCTTCCGAGCGTGGCGGGGGCACGGGGTTGCCGAGGCGGGCTTTGCTGACACCACCGTGCCAGTGGGTGCGACCACTCCAGACAACCCAATCGGGATGCTTCGCCGGATCGACCGGCGTCGCGTCCGTCTCGAAGAAGTGCACGGGCCGACACGCTTCTTGCAGCACCGACAGTTCGACTTCGAGCAGCATGCTTGGCACGCCGCTCCACGCGACCCCCGAAAGCTTGCAGACGCCGAAGTCATCCTGGTCGCCGGTTTGCCCGGCCATGCGTTGTAGCCCGTGCGGGCCGACGCCGAAGGGGTCACCGCCCGGTCGTTCGCGAGATACGAATGTCTTGTGCCGGGCCGCGAAGTGCCTGCGCAGATTGTTGCCAGCGAGCCAGCGCGGCGGCGCGGGTGCCGTGCCGAACGGTCCGAACGCCCCCGTGTCGCGCCACGACGTGGCCCCAAGTAGCGGCGCGGTGGCGATTGCGCGCAGGGTCTCGTCGCCGATGCGATTGCCATCGAACGGCGGCACCATGACGCCGGCTCGCCGCAGTCCTTGGCCGTCCCCGATGACACGCTTTTGTAGCAGCACATTGCGGCTGCCTTTTGGCGTCATGGCCTGCGCGATGCCGAGGTAGCCGGGGTGGCGGAGCACGATGCCCATGCCTTCGCAGACGACGGCGATTTCGTCGAACGTGCGTTGCATCGACTTGCTGGTGGGGTCGGAGTAGAAGACCGCGAGGCTGATATCGGCATGCCGCTGGTTGCGCCACGCGGTGACGATCAGTTCGGCGACCAGGCCGGATTTGCCGATGCGCGCCCGGCGCAGTTCGACGCGCCGCATCGCGTTCTTCTCGAGGTCGCGAACGCGCACGGCTTCGACCCGGTCGACCGATTTGCCACGGCGAGCTACGAAGGTGATCTTCGCCTCTGGCATCTGGATCGCCTCGTCAGCGAAGGTATTGGTGCCGGCCAGCAACGGCACGCGAAGTTCGGATAGTCGCGGGATCTCGGCGACGAACAGGCAGAGTGCCTGCCGCCAAGAGCGATCCGGCCAGCGGGCGCCGAACGGTTGCCAGACCGTGTGGTAATCACCGGCCATCAATTGGGGGTTGTCGGCGGCGATCCCTTGGGCAAACGGAACGACCACGGCGACCCCTTGGCGACGGGCGAATGGCGCCAGGTTCTGCAGCACGATGTCTCGCGTGCGCGTCGGGGTTGGTGGTTCGGAGTTTTGAGGGGGTGGTTTTGGGGGCGTCTCAATCGATTGGGCCGTGACGGCACTCGGGAGGGTTACCGCGATCCAAGTCAGGAGCACCAAGCACATGCCATGCATGGTTGACGATCATCGCTTACCGTTCTGGCAATGCGACCCCTCGCTTATTCCTTGCTCGCCGTCTTCGCCATTCTTGCTTGTCTGCCCGCCGAGGATTCGGTCACTCAGGGCCTATCAACTCAGGACCCGGTCGCAGTTGACACGGCCGCCTTGGCGGCTCGCGATGCGGAACTGGCCCAGCAGGCGATCGCCGGGCTGCACGAGCTTGCCGATGCGCTGCAGGCGGAAAAGCAACATTTGCGGGCCCTGGAGATGCGCCGCACGATCTGGATGGATTACAACCCGGAGGATAAGCGGGCCCGCGAAAAGACCGGCTTCGTGCAGGTTGGCGCCGCTTGGCGTGTTGATCCCGATGCTTTGCTGCTGGATCGCAACCTCAAGGGCAAGCGCAGCAAGCTCTCAAGGATCGACCGCGACCTGAAGAAGTTGACCAAGACGCTGCTCAAGGAGCACCGTGCGTTGGCGGTGGCTTGGCAGCAGGCGGGGGACAAGCTGCGCGCCGGCAAGCATTGGCGCCGCGTGCTGGCATTCGAGCCGGGTGATGAACAGGCGGCGCAGTCGTTGGCGATCCGAGAGTTCGAAGGATTCAGCGGCACCGACCACGAACTGCACATGCTGCGCCGTGGCCGCGCGATCCATCTGGCTTGCGATTGGCTTAATCGCTTTGAGTTCCCGATTACCGATCTCAAGGACCAGCGCTTGCCGTTGCTCGAAGCCGCGGGGCTTGCCCACAGCGGCGTGCAGTCGGAGTTCTTTCGCGTCTGGGGATCGATCCCGGTCGCCGACCTGGAGGTCATCGCGCGCGATTGCGAGCGTGCGCTGCTGCTGGCGCATACGCTGTTCGGGGTGTCGACCGGCGAGATCTTCAAGCCGCGCCGCATCCGCAACTACGTGTTCGTCAGGGATCAGGGCGAATACGCCGCGATGCTCGAGGTCTGCAAGAGCCAGTTCGCCGAAGACCGCTTCGTGTTCTTGCGCGATGCCGTCGACATGTGCTTCCTGAATCATGGCGGCGAGGCGCTGCGCGTGCACAAGAGTGATCTCGGCTTGGCGGTCTGTCGCGATCAGGCGGTCCGCGGGGTCATGCAGGATGCGACCGGCGTCAAGGCCGACGGCTTGTGGGAAGGGCTCGGCCACATGGCTTGCGGCTTCTTGTTCGGACAGACGCTGTGCTTCATGGAGGAGCAGCTGAAGGAGATCACATCGGCGAGCCACACGAAGCGCCGGCTCGCGCCGGATCTTGAGACCTGGATGAAGATAGCCACCGAGTCGGCATGGTCGAAGAGCGATACGCGCACGAGCGAGATCGTGTTGCTCAAAGCGGCGCGCTTCACCAACGAACAGCGCGTCAAGTCGTGGGCGATCTGCCACTATTTCGCGCATTGGCGCCCACAGTATGTGCTCGAACTCGACGCCTCGCGGACCGAAGACATCCGCACGCCGCCGGACATCGAAACGGAGTTCTTGCGTCGCACTGGCTACGAATTGCCGAAGATCGACAGTGAATGGCGGTCGTTCTGGGCGCGTGGTACGCAGCTGCGCGCCGCCATGGTTCGCGATCCGTTGCCCAACAAGAAGGCGAAGAACCGCAAGGCCGTCGAACGTTCGCGCGACCTGGTCGACGCGATCAACGAAGTGCGTTGCCAGGCGCGCGTTGGCCCGCTCGGCTGGTATCTGGATGCGTCGCCGGACTTCTTGTCCGTGCGTCGTTACGAGAAGGCGCTGGCCGTTGCCGAGAAGGAGCTGAAGAAACGGATCAAGGCGGCCAAGGGCAAAAAATACGAGCCAGTCGAGTTCCCGGTCTTGCCGCCGGCGGTTGGCAAGACCGTGCTGTGGTCACGCACCGACAAGGTTGAAGACGTGGTGCAGGAATGGCTGCAGAACCCGGTGTTCCGCAACTCGCTGTTGGCGCCCGGCCGCGATCTCGTGTCGGTGCCTGCCGATGCTGGCGGGTTCTTGGTTGGCATCGCCTACCCGATGCAGCCAACCAAGCACGGCGAGCCGTTGGTCTGGCCGCGGCCCGAGCAACGCAACGTCGTAGGGCAGGTTCACGTTGCCGACCTCGACCCGCGGGCCAGGGCTGCCGTTCTCAATGCCGGCATTGCGGCAGATCAGGTGGTTGGCATGCCGCTGTCGTTGCATTTCGCGCGCCCGATCGATGCCAAGATCCTGGCGAAGATCGAGTGCCGCTTGTTCGAGCGCAACCGACCCGTCGAGGGTGTGATCGTGCACTACCACGAGCCCGGTGCTGGCGATGATCGCGTCATCGATGGCATGGTGGTGTGCGTGCCCAAGGAGCCATTGCAGTCGGGCAAGGTGATCGAAGCGCGCTGGGAAGTGCCGCCCGAACTACTGGGCGAGGATCGCCAGGTCGCGCCGAGCGCCTTCACGGTTCGCTAGTTCCGCTACGTTCGCTAGTTGCCCTGAGCGAATTCACCGTTCGCTCGGATCTGGGCGGGGCTACTTGCCCCAGAGTTCTTGGCGTGCAGCAGTCCACAGGTCGGCGTGGCCCCGGCCTTCGAGTACAACCATCCTGGCGCCGAATGCCTTGGCTAGTTGCTTTGCGCCATCGATCGGCATCGCGTCGTCGGCACTGCCTTGTGCGACGATGACCGGGCACGTCACTCGATCCTGCTGGCTGACGCCTTCGTAGACGTCGCTCGACTGGAAGCGGCCGAACCAACCGAACGGCCGTACCGGAATCTTCATGCCGGTGGCGAGCAAGACCATGCGTTGCGGTGCCTGGCCGGCGTCACACATGTGTGCGACCAGGTGGGGCGCGAGCGTCGAACCGAGCGAGTAACCCCAGACCTCGGTTCGTGCCGGGGTCGCTCCGAGCTCTTGCAGCCGTTGCCATTGCACGCGTAGATCGGCCGCCAACGCGGCAGGGGTTGGCGTGCCACCCGATGCGTCGAAACCGCGGTAGCCCCAGAAGGCCAGCCCGACATCGTCGTCGCCGCGCAGATCGTCCAGCACGGCTTGGAAGCCGTCGAGCATCGCCGTCGAATTGCCGGGCACGAACAGCAGCCAGCGGGCATCCGGCGACTTTGGTGGGCGCACGAGGCCGACCAGTTCGACGTCGGGGGCCACCTGGAGGCGGTCTATGAGCCAGCCATCTTTGGCCAGGGCTTGGACTTGAGCTGCATCCTTGCGAGCGATCCAATAGGCGAAACGATGCATCTTGCCGGCCACCAACCAGGTCGTAGCGAGCACGACCAATACTGCGAGAGTGAGGAGAACACGAACCTTCACGGCGCCCAGAGACTAAGGTCCACGGGGCTTCGGTGCCCGACATCTTCGTTGGCATCGGCCGTTCGTGGGCCTCATTTGCTGCCATTGCTGCCTAGCGCGACAACGGGGTCAAGGGGTATCAAGGACGCCTCTCGCAACTCCCGATCTCATCTACATGGCGTCCTCGCTCGCGGCCGTATTCGTCGGCTCTGATACCCTCCTGCTGCAGTGTCTCGATAGCTGGCGAGAGCGTGGCAATACCGTTGCCTGTGTGTTGACGGACACGGACAAAGTGCGGCGATACTGCGCCGAGAACGGGCTGCGGTGTTTGCCCGTCGACGACCAGACACAGCAGGCGTTGGCGAACGTCGCCTTCGACTACTTGTTCGCGATCACGTGGCTGCGCTTGTTGCCGTCGGAGTTGTTGGCGTTGCCGCGACAGCTTGCGATCAACTTTCACGACGGGCCATTGCCGCGCTACGCCGGACTCAACGCAACCTGCTGGTCGCTGCTCAACGGCGAGAGCGAACACGCAGTCACCTGGCACGTCATTGAGGACAAGGCGGATACCGGCGACATCATGGTGCAGCAGGTGTTCCCGATTGCCGCGGACGACACCGCGTTCACGCTGAATGCGCGTTGCTTTGCCTTTGGCACCCAGAGCTTTGGCGAACTGTGCAACCAGTTGGCGAACGGTACTGCCACTGGCCGTACCCAAGACCTGACGCGGCGCAGCTACTTCGCTCGTCACCAAAGGCCGCATGCATTGGCCGTCATCGACTTCGCGCAACCGGTGCAGGCGGTGTCTCGGTTGGTGCGGGCGTTCGATCACGGTGGCTACCAGAATCCGATTGCCGTGGCCAAAGTGCGCGCCAAGAACGGCGTGTTCGTGCCAAGTCGGATCGAGACAGTTGCAGCAAACACATCTGCCACCAACGCGTCTGTGCCAACGGCTCCGGGAATGGTGGTCGCCGTCACCGCGGAGTTCGTGCAGATCGCTTGTGCGGACGGCGATATCAAGTTGCTGGCGCCGCGCTGTCTGCGTGGCCTGCCGTTGACCGTCGACGCGTTGCGTCGATATGGTGTCGTTGTCGGCGACGTATTGCCCGCAGCCGACGTGGCGGAACGCGATGCCTGGACCGACCTCGGGGCCGTTGCGGCACCCGGTGAATCTGCTTGGGTGCAGGCGTTGCGTGAGATCGTGGCGTTGTCGGTTCCCGATGGCCTGCCCAATGATGGAGAGGCGGAGCCGGCCGAAGTTGTCGTCGATGTGCCAGCCGACGACGCGCAGCATGCAGCGGCCTTGTGTGCCGCGTTCCTGTTGCGTTCCGTGGGGGCGGTCGATGGGGACCAGATCACCGCGGGCCTTGGCTATGCCGACGCGGGCTCCGTGCCAGCAATCGCTGGGGCGACCGACCTCGCGGTCGCATGCCCTCCGGCGATGTTTGCGGTCGCCGATTCGGTTTCGGTTGCAGACGCGCTGCAAAGTATCCGGACGACGATGGCTGCGACATCTGCGCGCGGACCACTACTGCGCGAATTGGTGTTGCGTCGAGCCGACGCCTTGTCGAACGCAGTGACAATCGAGCCACCAGTGCGCGTCACGGTCGGTGTCGATCTGCCAGTTGCTGCATCGACATTGACCTTCGCCGTCGCCGAGGATGGTTCCGTGCGTTTGCGCTACGACGCGCTT
>CAXBFC010000252.1:0-11687 GCA_963974725.1 uncultured bacterium
AGGTATGACCTCGGGGCTGTCGCCGAGGTCTACGATGTGCAGGCTGGCGGTCTTGAGCAGACGTTCGTGATCCAGGATCGGCCGCATGCGCGCGGCGATCTGGTCGTGCGAGGCGTCGCGACGACCATGCTGCATGCCACCAACACCGAGGCGCGGCATGGTGAGCTGCAGTTCCGCGACCACAATGGCGCGTGCCTGATCACGTATGGTGCAGCGACGGCGATCGATGCTTCGGGCCGCCGCCGCGCGATGACGACGGCGTTCTCTGATGGTGAGATCACCCTTCGCCTCGATGCTGCCTGGCTAGAAGAAGCGACCTTCCCGGTTGTGGTCGACCCATTGCTCGGCCCTGGAGATCAGCTCGTAGGCAACTTGCGACAACATATCGATATCGCCCACGACCCGATCTCGTCATTCAAGTCGTATTGGATCAGCTACACGGCGGTCGCTTCGCTGTTGGACACCGATGTGTTTTGCCATCGATTCAACCAAGATGGCACAGCGGCCGACGCCGTGTTCGCCGACGCGACGTCAAGTTGGCAATCGAAGTCCACGTCGACGGCGTTTGTGCCGTCGGCCAACAAAGCGCTGATCGTTTACGAACGCAGCACCAGCACCAGCACAGGCACCTTCAACATCCGCCGAATCGCGATGCACGCTACCTCGCGCAACACGCAGACGCTGCAGACCAACGTCGACACCGTTCCGACCGGCGGGTTTCCTCGCCATCCCGATATCGGTGGCACGGACAACACCAATGGCGGCAGTCAGGCGATGATCGTCTGGCAGCAAGACGCTGCCTACGCTGGAACCGGCGCCTCAGCCATTCAGGGCATGCTCTACCACGCTGGCAACGACACCTACGGCTCGGTCATCAACATTGCCAACACGGTGCTGACGGACAACGAACGCCCGAGCATCAACCGATACCAGCGGTTCACTCCTGCAACCTGGCGCGTCGCATTCCAATCCATCACGCTGCCTGTGATCGGCATGGTCAATGACGACTGGGATATTGGCGTCGTCAAGGTCGCGGATGATGGCTCTGCCAGCCAGATCACGTGGGTTGACAGCGGCTCGTCGTATCACAAGTATGCGCCTCAAATCGCCGGCAGCAACTCCGACTACATGGTGGCGTACGTGACGCAGCCTCAGGTCGCTGGAAGCTTCCCGACAGGAACCGAGGGAGAGAACGTGCGCAACCGTCGCATCCTATGGGGGCGCAACGAACCGTCTGGTCAGATGCCATACACTCCGTCTTCCTGGTATGGAGGCGTTGGTCCGGGGCCTGTCGAACTCGGTGGTTTGGCCGTCGACCGCAACACGCTGCAGCACTGGGCAATGCACGTAAAGGATGTCGGGGGTACTTGGTCCTATATCAATCGATTGGGCTTTCAAGGCAACGTCATTGGTCAGGACACCTTGATGACAGCGAACAGCCCAAGACTCGGGGGACTGTCGTTCAATCACGCCGACAACGAGTTTGGCATCGCCTATGCGATCAACAGCGGTCTGTTCAATGGCTACCTGACGATGGATCGATTGGCGCGCCCGGCAACGACGCTGCCAGTCGCATCCGGTACCAGCTGCAGCACAGCATCGATTGAGTGGACCGGAACGACGTTGATCGGCGACGGACGATGCCAGGTGCGCATCAACAACGCGCCAACTGGAGCCCTGCACACGCTCGCGCTGTCGTTCGCTCCGGCCAACGTGTCGCTAGGTACTTTGCCGCTCTTCCAGTCCGGCTGCAATCTGCTGATCGATACCAACGCGCCGAACTTCTTCGGGCTGTTTCCGGTCGCGCTCGGCAGTGGCGTGAGCTTTGACTTCCCGTTGCTCGAGTGGTTCCCGAACGGCATCGCCTTGAGCTTTCAGGGCTTTCATACCGACGGCAGCGGCAACCTGGTGTTCCAGTCGACCCAGCGCCTCGATGTGACCATCAGCAAGTAGGCGATCCTGGCGGCCTGCTCAGCGACCGTCACTGAGCAGGCCGGACAGTTGGCTGCGCAAGCGGTTGGCAGCCGCGTCCGTTCGCCCGGAGAGCAATTCGAGGCCTTGCTGGGCGCTTGCCCTGGCCTCCGCAAGCTTACTCTGACGTTGCTGATCCGTCGCGAGGCGGTGCAAGGCGAACGCATACCGAAACCGAATTCCGGGATTCGTGGGCGCTTGCTGCAGGCCTGCGTCGAGCGCGGCGATCGCCTGGTCAAGGTGGCCGAGGTCGAGCAAGAGAGCTCCAAGGTTCTCATGGCCACGAGCCCACGTGGGAACGCGCGCGACTACCTGCCGCATCTTCTCTAGGGATTCGTCACTGCGGCCGAGGCGCATCAAGACAACGGCTGCGTTGAGGTATGCCTTGCCGGTCCCAGGGGCGAGTTGGATCTGCTGTTCGAAGGCGACCAGGGATTCTTCGAGTAGTTCCGGGGATGCTGTCCCGTGCGACAGCATTTGGCCTTTGGTTTCGTGTGCTTCCGCCAACGTTGGTGCCAGCTCGACGGCGCGTCTGCCGTCAGCAATCGCCGCGGCACGATCCAGATGCTTGATCGCATGCGCACGCCGAATGTGTAGCCACGCGCTGTCGCCGAACAGCGCGAGTCCTTCGTCGGCCGCCTTGACGGCATCTTGATAACGGCGCTCTTGGGTGCGGCTCATCACCAAGAAGCGGTATAGCTCTTCGCAGACCCTGCCTTGATCGAGTTGCTCGCGGCAGAACGTGGCGCACGCCGTGGCCCCCTGGGTGCTGTGGAGCAAGTAGGCGACGCCGGCCAGCGCGATCGGTTGCGCAGGCTCCAGCGATAGAGCCTGCTCGTGAGCTTGGCGCGCTTCGGGCACACGCTTCATGGCAAGTAAGAACTGCCCGCGATTGGCATGCAGGTCTGCGTTGTTGTGATCGAGTGCAATGGCCTTGTCTACCGATGCCAATGCCTCGGCGTGTTTGCCGGTGTGAAACCATGCCAGCGCCAGGTTGGCGTGTGCGGCAGCAAAGTTCGGGTTGCGCGCGATGGCTTGCTCAAGTGGTGCGACAGCCTTTTGGTATTGCTTCGACTTTGAGTAGCTGACGCCGAGGTTATAGAGCAAGACGGCATGATCTCGGCGCAGTTGTAGCGCGCGTTGCAAACGGGTGCGGGCGCGCGCTCGATTGCTATCCTTCTCCGCGAAGTAGCTCCAGTACTGCTGGGATGCAGAGTCGGGCCAGCTGCGGTGCAGCACGGCTGCGATCTTCTCGCGACGGGTAGCATCGCCGACATGACCGAGCGCATGGGCGAGCTTGTTGAGGTATAGCGGACGTCGGCGCGGAGTCATCAGCGCGGCAACTTCGAATCCATCTGCCGCCGCGCGGAACGCCGCTTCGTCACGCTTGGAGTGCCCGCGCGAAAGCCAGTTGAGGCCACTGTAGAACGCACCCACCGCGGTCGAAACCGGAGCAAGTTCTGCTTCGATCGCGGCGGCCTCCTCTTTGCGGCCTAGCTGAGCGAGCACCCAGGCGCGCAGCCTAAGCTGTTCGTCGGCGACCAGATCTGCAGGCTCGATGAGTTGCTCCAGCTCGTCGAGGGACAACGCTGGGCCCTGTTCGGACCGTGCCCAGACGATGATGCCAATGGTATCGGGATGTCCCGGGTCGAGTGCCGCTGCTTGTTGCAGCAAGGCCATTGTGTCCTGATCGCCGAGTTCCAGCTTCATGGTTGCTTGCTCCAGCAACTTGTCGATTCGCTGGCTTCGCAGTTCTGCTTCCCCGGCGGCGAGTATCGGCGCGCGAGCCTGCAGGTAGCCGCCCAGGAAGGTGATCGCCGGCACCGCCAGGCAGAGCACGATGACGAGCGCCGCCTGCCACGGTTCACGCTGCGCAAAGCGCTGCATCCGACGTAGCAGGCCCGCTTTTCGGGCGTGCACCGGGCGATGGTTGAGGAAGGCGTCGAGGTCGTCTGCTAGCTCGCGCGCAGTCTGGTAGCGGCGTCGCGGGGCCTTTTCGATCGCGCGCAGCGCAATGGCGGAGAGCTCGCTGGGGATTCGTCGATGGATGCTGGTCGGATCCGGTGGATCCGTCTGCAAGACCGCATGCGCAATGTCATGGTTGTTCGAGCCTTCGAATGGACGCCGAAGCAACAGCATCTCGTACAGCACAACGCCGAGCGCAAACACGTCCGCTCGACCGTCCAGGTCGCTGGATCGGCCAAGAACCTGTTCGGGAGCGGCGTAGTAGACGGTGCCGGCAAACTCGCCGCTTTGGGTCAGAGACGGCCGTCCGACCTCGCGTGCGAGGCCGAAGTCCGTCAGCACTGCGCGGCCATCGCGCCGGATCAAGATGTTGGATGGCTTGACGTCGCGGTGCAGAACTCCGGCACCATGTGCATGAGCCAAGGCGTCCGCAATCTGCCAGACGATGCGAGTAACGGTCTCGAAGTAGTTGCGGCTCCAGGATGTTTGCGGGCCGATCGGTTGTTCCGAGGTCGCGGCCGACTTCGAGTCATAGGCAGTTTGCCGATGACGATGGTGGTCAGTTTGTGACAGCAGTGCATCGACCGTGCTGCCAAAGCGAGTCCCGTCGCCGCCTTCCGGCAGGTTCGCACCGAGGTCACCGATGACCCGGTTCAGCGGTACCCCGTCGACGAGTTCCATCGCGAAGTACTCATGGCCTTGGTCGCGACCTACCGTGATGACGTCGACCAGGCTTGGGTGGTCTAGAGCGGCGAGAAGCGAGGACTCCCTGCGGAATCGAGCTACGGCACGCGCCTCGAGCGGACTGCCCGCCAGCAACACCTTCAGTGCGACGGGGCGGTCTAGTGCGATCTGTCGTGCTGCGTAGACGATGCCCATACCGCCTCTGCCGAGTTCGTATTCGATGCGGAAGCCATCGATCACAATCGGGGCGTGCGGATTTGAGGGGGCGAGCTCCTGTGTCGTGTACGGCACGGTTTCGGTTTCGGTCTCGACTTGCACTGTGTGCTGCGCGTCTTGGATCAATGGTTCCAAGACTTCACGGAGATCTTCGTTGGCAGCGAGCAGTTCGCTGGCAGGGGGAGACATCCCAGCTGCTTCCCAAGCTGCGAACAAATCGAGTGCGCGCTCCAGCCGATCAAAGTCACCGCCACTCATGAACCGTCTCCCAGAGCTTCATCGATGAGGCCAGCGCGCAACGATTTGATCTTGCTCGCAAGTGACACGAGGCCGCGCTGGTAGCACTTGCGCACGCCAGACTGGCTGAGGCCGACTCGCGTCGCGATGTCCTCAAACGATAGCTGGTCGTATTCCCGCAGCACGATGGCTTCGCGCTCTTGTGGCGGCAGCAGGTCAAGCGCGAGTCTGGTCATCTGCTTGTGCTCATCGCGAGCAGCGACCTGGCTCGGCGTCTCGCCGAACCGCAAGACCGTCTGGCTCGGCATGGGCACTTCGCGCTGCATGTCACGACGTTTGGCGGTGTGGTAGTCGTGCTTGTCGCGCAGGTTGTTCTCAACCATGCGGCCGAGCAACGCGCGGAAGCGGTCTCGGTCAGGCACGACGAAGCGCGGGCCGTAGGTCAGGATCTCGACGCACGCGTCCTGAACCGCATCGACAGTCTCTTCCTTTTGGCGTAGCTGCGGGCCGAGGCGGCGTCGCACGAAGGCCTCGATCCACTCGATGTTGCGGCTCAGCAACTCCTCCAGTGCAGTCTTGTCGCCGCCGTGCCAGCGCTCGAGCAGGACTGCAGTTTGTTCTGGGCCGGAACTCACCCGAGTAGCAGAGTGGCTGCCGCACAGGATGTCAAAAGGGTGGCTTCCTGGCGAGCGTACGGTTGCACATTGCCGCTGCTGGCTGCCGCGATCAGGTCGCGGCTTGATGTTCCCATGACGCGGGTCGGCCGAGCCCATTTCGACGATGTCTACGTGAGCCTGGTTCCGCGGATCCACTTGCACCCAACTTGGGTTCTGGACCGCACCATCGTGTTGGCCGCAGCTACTCCTTCAGGCGATCAAGCAGGATGAATCGCGGGCCCATGATCATCTTGAGTGCAGT
This sequence comes from uncultured bacterium, assembly GCA_963974725.1. Taxonomy (GTDB): domain Bacteria; phylum Planctomycetota; class UBA1135; order UBA1135; family UBA2386. The sequence goes on from CAXBFC010000252.1 coordinate 5,992, forward strand.
TGTGCGCTCCTGATCATCCTTGACCAGTGCAATCCCGATGGGTGGACCCTCGACGCGCATGACCCCGCGAGCACGATCACGCCGAGCGCCCACATCAGGGCATCGACAACAAGCTGATCGCTCAAACCAACGACGAGCCACCGAACGGCAACAGGGTGGCCGTTGATGAGCGACTTGGCGGGCTGCTACGCAGCTACCGCCGCGCGGCCTGACGGCCTAGTTGCTCGCTGGCAGGCTGGCTACCAACCCCGAACCGAGCCACCGGTCTGCATCCTGGCCTCAAACCGGCATTCGCTTAGTGGTCATCGGCGAACTTGAAGCGTCCAATTCACGCCACAATCGCCTCGGCTGAGTTTGCGGATACTGCGGGCTAGTGGCCGCAATCCAACGATTCTAATGCGCGGTTCCGCCTGATGCGGCGACCTAAAAGTCGCCGATTGTCAGAGCCAGCACGTTGCTACTGGTGATCTCCTGGATTTGTCCGTTGGCATCGAATCCGACCGCGATGACCTGATGGAACAGAGACTGTCCAACGAACATGGTCGAACCGCCGATCTGCAGTTCGTCGTCGAACGTGCCATCAACTACTAGACCAATCTGGGTGACAACCGGCACAACCTGCAGGTCGCAACCGGGCAGAGCCTGCGGCAGCGCAATCGATAGCGGCAGAGATGTCTGCGTGAGCCCGTAGACCGACACGGCGATGGCGGTCGTGGGCAAGCTGCTTGCATGCGAGAGATAGACCCCGTTGAACCAGGGGAACTCCATCGGCTCCACCATGTCGACGCCGTTCGTGCCAGCACAACCGACGCCGGTCATGACCGCGGTCGCCGGGCAGGACGAGGTGATCCGCGCGAGGTTTGGCGAAGGCAAGCCGTCCGCCGTTGTGAAATCTCCTCCGAGCCAGAGCGAGCCGTCGGCCCATGCCAGCGCGTTGATCGTACCGTCGGTCCCGCTGCCAATTGCCGACCAGGTCGAACTGTCCCATCGCGCGATGTGGTTGGCCGCCACGCCGCCGATGGACGAGAAGGATCCGGCCGCGACCAGGTCACCGTTCGGCAATTCGGCAATATCGTTGATCTCGCCACCGTTTGTCGCCCCCAACGAGTGCCAGCTCGTGCCATCGAAACGAGCAATCGACCCGATCGGATTAGCATTGACCGAAGTGAAGCCGCCAGCGGCGACCACCTCACCGCCGGTCGTGACGCTCAACATGCGAGGAAGGCCATCGAAGTCGGCGGCACCCAGTGTCGACCACGAACCGTTTGCCCAACGATGGAGTTCGAGGTTGGTCAGAACGACCAGGCCTCCCTCGGGGTGCGCTGCGGCACGCCGCGGGATGTCAGCCAACGAGGACAGTCCAGGGGCTGGTGGCTGCGCATGCCAACCACCGGCGTAATAGACGATCGTGCCATCGGTCATGGCTTCGACCCAGCCCCCGGACGCTGTCGTGTGATCGTATGTCCACGAGCCATTTGCGGCGTGGACTCCGAGGCCGTAGATGATCCATTGGCTAGTGCACGTAGTGCCGAAGTACGGGTGGTAAGTGCAAACCAACTCCGTGGTGAGGTGCGAGCCAGTTACGTACACGTCGCCGTTAGGCGCGGCGCCCAAATCACCGGGAAACCAGAAGGCCTGCGTCAACGGGACCCAGCCATTGGCGTTTCGCTCGGCGAAGTCGCCCTCGCCCAGAACTAACAACTGCCCCATCGGCCGCCTTTCCATGGTCACGATCGGCTGCGTGGGGGTGAAGCCGGGTACCTGATACATGAGCGTGCATTGCGCGATCGCGGAAGCGCTCAGACAGACACAAAACAACAACCAAGTCATAGTTCTCATCATTTCAACTCTTCCCGTTGATGGGTCAGCCCAGAGGATTCCTGGCACCGAGGCCGCACAGGTATTCTAAGGAAGTGCGTACCGTGCCAGGACAAAAAAGCACATCCTCGCCCAAGGGCGAGGATGTGCTTTTTTGTCCTGGCACCGTACGCACACGCTCGATGCGCCGGGCCACACAGTCTTCGAGAAAGCGGTATGTTTGTGGTCATGAGAGGACACCACGCGCTCGCTCTGCCGATCCTTGCGGCTTCGTTGTATGCACAAACATACATCGTTGACTCCAACAACGGCCCGGGGACGAACTACACCCAGATCTCTACGGCTGTCGCCGCGGTACCCGACGGATCAGTGCTACTGGTACGCGCAGGTGCCTACTCAACGTTCGCTATCAGTGCCAAAAGTCTCACCGTGCGCGGCGAGCCCGGCGTCGTCATCACTCCGACGCCCTTTGTGACCAACGCCATCGCGGTTCTCAACCTGCAACCGCATCAGGCGGTCGCGCTACAGACCCTGACGTTTGCCTCTGCCTCGCCATCGCCATTCGCAACGACGAACGTGATGTGTTCCAACAACCAAGGCACCGTCCACCTGGACAACCTGCGATGCGCCAACAACAATAGTTCCGTTGGCCAGATCTGGGGCACGAACTGCAGCCAGCTGCTGGTGCGCGGTTGCTCCAACTTCAACGGCTGGCTGCAAGTGCGCTTGGACAACTGCAACGCGGTCTTGGAATCCTGCGAGCTCGGCCACAACCCGGTCGCACCGTGGGGCGCACCATGGGCAATCCGCCAGGAAGGCGGGTCACTACAACTCGTCAACACCAGCGTCGCCGGAGGCAGCGGCGGCTTCCTCGAAGACAACGCAATCACCATGGTGGGCGGCGATCTACGATTGCTCGGCAACACCGTGATCACGGCCGGCGCGGGATCCGGCCCTTCGTTCGGGGTTGGAGGAACTGGCGCCGTTCGATTTGGCACGAGCGTGTTGTTCCTCGGTCAGCCTGCCTTCGAGCCCAGCATCACGGCTACGCCGAAGTCCATGCCTGACATAAGCTCGTCGACCGGAGCCTTCGGGGCCGATGCAGTCCTGCGCGGGCCGAACGGAGGGCTGGGCGCAATCGCGATCGCCCTGCCTGGACCACGCGTCGTCGTCCCCGGCTTCGCCGACGCCATCTGGCTCGACTCGGGCTCACTGATCTGGGTCGGGCTTGGTGTGTTGGGCGGGACGACGCCGGTAAGCGCCCAATGGGCGTACACGCCGGGTTCGCTGCCGCAATCGACAGTCTACTGGCAGGGAATCAGCTACGACGCAATCCACCAGATGCAGGTCAGCAATCCGTCCTTCCTCGTGGTGCCGTGATCGCGCCGATTGCAGCCGGCTGAGCCAAGAAACCGGCAGAGCTCAGTCTTCGAACTCGGTGAAGACGGACTTCGGAAGTTGGGTTGGGGTGCTGCTCGATTGCGCGCATGACGGGGCACAGGTGAAACAAACAGCGGCTCGGACCACCCGAACCCCGCCAGCTCACAATCCCACCCAACCGTCACCCCGCCACCCCACCAGCTGCCGAGCCAGTCACCACGGCATTCCGCCCGAAAAACCACCGCCTAGACACACCGCTGCCCCACCGCAGCCCGGCAGCCGCCATCTCAACCACCATCGGCTTGCCGTCCGACAGCAGCATCGTGAATGAGCCGAACTTGGGTTCTTTGGCCGTGCCGACGTTCTTGTAGAGACGACAACCGCCGCCGCCAAATTCGCCGACTGCCAGGTCCCAAACGCCATCGCCATCGAGGTCCGCCGCGAATGGTGCAGCAAGCTTCGGCAACAGTAAGGCTGTGCACCTACTTGGTACGTGGAATTGCAATCGGTGCGGCATCGCCCACGTCCGTAGCAATGCGGATATCCCCTGCGAAGTGCACGCCGCCTTCGCCGCTGGCTTCGACGCGAAGCGTGCCGATCGGCAACACAACTGAAAACGCGAAGCGATCGCCTTCCCGGGTAATCTTGCGGTCGAGCACGAGCAGGCCATCACCTCGCCGCACGACCAGGTGCAACGTTCGTTCGTCGCCAGCGAACGTGAGGGTCCGTCGTCGCCCAACCTGCACGGCCAGATCCAGGCTGCGCACTTCGCCAGCGAGCAACACGACCTTCTGCTTCGGGATCAACAGCTCGTCACCGAGCGGGCCGTGCACGGTATAGCTGCCGGGCGGGATGCGGGTCACCACGACCTCATCGCCTTCGATCGCGTAGTCGATTTGGCCGATCAGCAAGAACTCTCTGCCCGCCCCCTGGAGCCAAGGCACTGGTGGGCGCACCTGCCACGGCCGACCGTCCGGACGGTGATAGCGAACGCGCAACGTGGCACCGCGAAACAACACGATGTCGCCAAGGTCGCGCGCTTCCTTCGGCTTGAGATCGATCCGGCGGCGCAAGTCGACGTAACCTGCGGCGCCGACCGCGAGGTCCTGCGGGCCCGGTTCGAGTTCGTCAAACGAGAACCGCGCTTCGCCGTCGACTTCGGGATCCTCAAGAATCAACGCATCCGGCAAGTTGGCCCAGGCCGAGAGAATCGGCTTGCCGGCTTGATCGACGACGCGCCCGGTCAAACGCGCGCGCGGCAGCAAGTCGTCGGAGATCACAAACTCGACCGACTCGGCGCTCGATCCCGCAACGATCATGTCCGGTTCGGCCACCTGATCCTCGGCGCGATGCAAGCGCACTTGATGCACACCTGGCGGCAAGCCCCAAAGCCGAAATGAACCGTCGTTGCGCGTGCGGGTCTTTCGGTGCTCACGTTCGCCGCCTGCCAACAAGACCGTCACGTGCCACCCGGCAACCGCGCGACCCGATTCGGTCCGCGCGTGCCCAACCACCGGCGGTTCTTCATCCAAGACTAGATCGACGCGAGTGTCCATGCCTGTTGGAGCGGGACACTTCTTGTTGACACGTGCGCCAGAAGACAAGCGCAACGCCGTCAACGTGAACGGCTCGAACTCGACACCTTCGAAGCGATAGGAGCCATCGGGGCCCGAAAGCAACGTCTGCGAACCGGGGCCTTGGCCACCGCACATGACGTATACAGACGACTTCGCATTGCCCTGACTGTCGCGCAGGTAGCCGAATACTGCAGCGCGACGCTTCATCACCAAATGCACTCGCGCATGGCCACCAGCATCAACCCGCGGCTTGGCCATCGCCGGCTGGTACGGCAAGCGCAACGCCTGCACTGCGTAGGCTCCGGGAGCCAAACCGTCGGCAACAAACGCTCCGGCAGCATTGGTTCGCACGACCATGCCGAGGCGAGGCCCCAACAACGTGCCGTCCAACGCTCGCCGCAATCGCTCCTGCATCGGCTCGATGCCAACCGGTACGCCGGCGATGGGCTTGCCATTCTGATCGACGACGTCGCCGCTGACGATGCCGGCCTCGCTGCCGAGCACGAGTTCTACTTCGCCGCTACCGTACTGCAGCAAAGGGTGCGACCACGAGGCGCCGTAGCCAACCTTGCGCGCAGCAACATATTCCTCGTGGCTAACGTGATGAATCTCGAACGTTCCGTCGGTAGCGGACACGGCGGCGGTCCGGAGACCGCGATCGGCCGAGCCAACGAACGACAAGCGGTTGCCAACCCAGATCGACGCGCCAGCGACCGCCGTGCCTCGCTGGTCCACGACACGACCGCGAATCGTGCCACCGAGAGCAACGTGGACCTCCACTTCCTGCCAGGCATCTCCAACCACGGTGACGCGGCGCGGCCCACCCAAGCGCCGGTCCCCCGCCATCACCGCCAGCCGGTAGTCGCCCCCTCCGTGCCAACATGAGTGAGACACCGGTTCGTGTTGTGTTTAGTGTTGAGG
>CAXBFC010000253.1:0-11686 GCA_963974725.1 uncultured bacterium
ACCCCGGCAGCATCGAATGCCACTGGCTGCCATCCCAGCGTGCGATGCCGTCACTGGAGATGGAGCCCGCCTGCTGGAAGTAGCCGCCTGCGACGACGTCGCCATTGGGTAGCGACGCGATCGCGTTGACGCGTCCGTCGACGCCTGCGCCCAACGGCGACCAAGACGCGCCGTCCCAACGTGCGATGCGCTGGGCTGCGCCGCTGCCGATCATTTGGAAGTCGCCGCCGGCGATCAGGGCGCCGTCGGGCAGAACCGCCAGCTTATGGACGGCAGCGTTCAAGCCGTCGCTGAGCGCATTCCAGGTAACGCCGTCCCAGCGGGCGATGCTGATGGCGTGGCTTGCTCCGGCCTTCGGGAAGTTGCCGCCGATGACGAGATCGCCTCCGGCCAACACCGTCGCGGTCGTGACTTCGCCAACCGGGACACCATCCCCGAGCGCTGCCCACTGGCTGCCGTCCCAGCGTGCGACCCGCGACCGCGGCGTGATTGCGGTCCCGGCGGTGTCGAACTCGCCGACCGCGATCAGATCGCCCGATGGCAGCGTCGCCAGTCCGTTCACGGTCCCGATGACGGCGCCGCCCACGGACAACCCGGTGCTTAATGCCGACCAACCCGTGCCATCCCAGCGTGCGATGCCGCGTGCGCTCACGCCACCCGCGCTGCCGAACGATCCTCCGACGATCATGTCGCCGTTGGCCATCACCTCAATCGCCAGTGCGGCGCTGTTGAGCCCACCGCCGATGCCCGACCAACTGTTGCCGTCCCAGCGCGCGATGCCGACCGCCGTCACCGCGCCCGCTTGGGTGAACCAGCCGCCGGCGATCACGTCGCCGTTGGGAAGTTGCGCGAGCGCCCGGACTTCTTGCTGATTGCCTGGCCATGCCAGGCCGGCGCCGAGTGCCGACCAGCTGTTGCCGTCCCATTGCGCGATGCCCGACGCGGCGTTCGTTCCGGCGCCGGAGAACTCGCCGCCGGCGACTACGTTGCCGTTCGCCAGCACGGTGAGTGCGTAGACCGCATCGCCGGTGCCGGCGCCGAGTGCCGTCCACGCCTGTCCATCGAAGCGCGCCACGTTGGCGACCGCGACGCCATCGATCGTCTGGAAACTGCCGCCGACGAGCAAATCGCCGTTGGCCATCGTCGCGAGCGCTTCGACCGTTACTTGCGGCGGCAAGCTCGCAGTCGGGATGGCCGACCCGACTGGCTGCCAGGTCCGGGTCGCTTCGTGGTAGATCGCGATGCCGTTTACTCGCGCGTGACCGGCAAACCCGAGGGACCCGCCGATGACGAGATGGCCGGGTTGCGGGCCGCTACCATCCGGGTCCCATAGATGGGAGGCGCGCACCGTGCCCTCGACACCGGGGTACGAGCCGGGCTGGATGTGCCAGCCACACTGTGCGAACGCGAGCTGTGACACGATGGCTGCGGTGGCCACCCAACGAATGGAATCGAATGCTGACATGAGCGGTCTTCTCCTTCTTTCCTTTTCTACCAAGGGGCCTTCTTTGCTAGAGGGGGGGCTTTGACGAGTCGCCCGCGCCCTCGCGCGCAGGCGCCAGTGTAGCCTAAATCCGGTGAGCTTGTGCGGCGGCTGGGGTGTTCGGCGAGGCCACGCGCTGCGGGCGCGAATTGGTCGTGTCGCACTACGTCCGGCGTAGTACTGTGATGCGCGCAATGGACACTTTGCCTTCGCTACCGGAACCGGAGAATGCCAACGCTCCGTTCCTCAGCCACGTTGGTCCCTTCAAGATCCTCAGCAGGCTTGGCGAAGGCGGCATGGGCACGGTCTATCTCGCGCAGCAAAGCGAGCCCGTCAAGCGCAAGGTCGCTCTCAAGCTGATCAAGCTTGGTATGGATAGCAAGGACGTCGTCGCCCGCTTCGGGCAGGAGCGGCAGGCGCTAGCAATGATGTCGCACGATGGCATTGCCAAGGTCTACGACTGCGGGATGAGCGAGACCGGCCAGCCATATTTCGTCATGGAGTTCGTCGGCGGTGTGCCCATGACCAGCTATTGCGAACAGCACAAACTGTCGCTGACGCAACGCCTGCTGTTGATGATACAGGTGTGCGAGGCGGTTCAACACGCTCACCAGAAGGGCGTCGTGCATCGTGATCTCAAGCCGGACAACGTGCTCGTGGCGGACGGGGGCGACCAGCCTCAGGTCAAGATCATCGACTTCGGTCTGGCCAAGTCGATGGGCCAAAGACTAGTTGAGGATTCGCTGTTTACGCAGTTTGGCCAGGTCGTTGGCACGCCGGAATACATGGCACCCGAGCAGGCCGATCCGACCAACGCCGACATCGATACGCGCGCCGACATCTATTCGCTCGGCGTCATGCTCTACGAGACGTTGACTGGCGAACGACCATTCTCGGGCACGGATCTACTGCAGAATGGCCTGCTCGAAATGCAGCGAGTCCTGCGCGAGGTCGATCCTCCTCGCCCGAGTACGAAGTTGAGTTCGAAGTCCGGCTCATCGGCGGCCGCAGCGGCAGCGCGGCGCATGTCCGCGAGTGCACTGCGGCGGGCGCTGCGCAACGACCTCGATTGGGTCGTACTGACGGCAATGGACAAGGACCGCAGTCGTCGTTACCAGTCGGCCAGCGCGTTGGCCGCGGATCTGAAGCGGTTCTTGAATCACGAACCTCTCGCTGCCGGCCCGCCGAGCGCCGGCTACCGACTGAAGAAGCTTGTGCGGCGCCACCGCGGCCAGGTGCTGGCGGCCGTAGCTGTGTTCGTTACCGCGGTGGTTGGTGCGCTCGTCGCCGTGCAGTTCGCGGTCACGGCTCGGGCCAACGAACGACTCGCGACGAGTCGCGCCGAACAGAACGCGAAGCTGCTGGTCTCCGAACAACAGGCCAAGGCGAGCTTCGTCGGCAAGGTGCGCGAGTTCGATCAGCTGTCGGGGGTTGTGCTCTACGAGGCCGCGATCGCGACCGAGCAAAGCCTGTATCCAGCGTGGCCCGCCAAGATCGCCGCAATGCGCCGCTGGCTCGAAGAGCATGCCGGCAAGCTGCTAGGGATGCGCGCCGGCATCGCGCAGACCGTGCAGGATCTGCGTGCCGAAGCTGAACTCGCGACTGACGATGAACTGCTGGCCGGCCGCCGTGCACATGCGAACTACCAAGAGTTCGTGGCGCTGACAAGCCGCGTCAAGTCTCTGCGCCGGGCCAGTCAAGTGCGCGCGGGCGAGCTGCAGGTGGTCGAGCCGGAGCTGACGGCTGCACAACAGGCGCTGAGTGTAGAGGCGCTGCAGAAGCTGAGTCGGGAACGCGTTTCGCAGCAGAGCAGCCAGCGCAAAGTCTACGGCGAAGAAGCGCTCGGCCTCGCCTGCGCGCGCGCCGCGTTGGCCAAGATGGTTGGGGATCCCCGTGAGTTCGAGTGCCACGAACTGTTGGCGGCGGGGTGGTTCGCGAACGGGCTGGATGCGCAGGCCAAGGCGGCGAGTGCGACCGCGTTCACGATGGCGCCACCCGGAGCGAAGGAGTTTGCCCGTGAGCGCCAGCACAATCTCGGTGTCGCCATCGAACAGGCAGCACCAACCCTCGCCACTGCCGAACTGCGTTTGCGTGACTTGACCGAGCAAGTCAGCAGGAGTTCGCTGCGCTTTCCGCAGGAGTCGCAGCGTTTCCTGCACGACACGTTGGTGGTGTTGCTGAAGAACATCGACTCGCTGGATGCCAAGCAAAGAGTCAGTGTGCAGAAGCGCCTGGCTTGGGCCGAGCAGGTCCGCGATCTGTCGCTGCATCATCCGAACAGCCGGCACACCTGGGCTGCCGTGCGGGCGGCCATCGCCAACAACGAACACTACACCGGCCAGCAGATCGAACTTCGCGACGAGGACGTCATCGGGCTCGTGCCCATCGGCCAGAACGTCACGTCGGGGCTGTGGGAGTTCTATCATTTGCGTAGCGCGTGGGACGGAGAGTGTGACCCGAAGACGATCCTGATCCCGACGCATGCTGCGGATGGTTCGATCGAAGTCGCCGACACCCAGGGCCTCGTGTTCGTGCTGGTGCCCGGCGGCACGTTCACGATGGGTGCTCAGAGTCAGGACGCGAACGCAACGAACTACGATGCGCAGGCGGTCGGTCCCGAGCAGCCGCTGCACGACATCACCCTGCGGCCGTTTCTGCTGTCGCGCTACGAGATGAGCAAGATGCAGTGGGCCAGGCTGTGGAATGGCGAACCGAGCTTGGCCAGACCGAGCGGCTTCGAGGTTGGTGAGCCGGTTGTCGATAGGAAGATCCGCGAGGCGAATCCGGTCGAGCAGGTGGATTGGACGATGTGCACGACGCTGTTGACGCAACACGGCCTGATGCTGCCCACGGAAGCGCAGTGGGAATACGCGTGCCGGGCCGGTACGAAGACCGTTTGGTTGTGTCCGCGCGAACAACTGTTCCGGCACGCCAACCTCGCGGATGCGACGGCGACCAAGGCCGGCGCCGGCTGGGCCGTCGAGTCGTGGGAAGATGGCCATATCGTGCACGCGCCGGTCGGTTCGTTCGCTGCCAACGCGTTCGGTCTACACGACATGTGCGGCAACGTCTGGGAATGGTGCCGCGACGGTTACGGTTCTTATGCCGAACCAGTCCGCGATGGGGATGGCTTCCGCCTGCACAGCCATGACCCGGCCATGCGTGCCAGTCGTGGCGGTAGCTTCCAGCGCGGCTCCGCGCGGGCCCGCTCTGGCTGTCGCAGTGGCGCCAACATGGCTGTCCGGGATCGAGACTTCGGCCTGCGGCCGGTCAGGGCACTGGACGGAGCAACTGGAAATCACGGCCGCTGACACGCCAATCAGCTGGCACGCGTTCGATCGCGCCGCGAGCGCCACCACGAGTTGGCTGCCAGCGCGTGCGCTGACCACGGTGACTGCGAGGGGCATCCATCTCTCGGTCGTTGCAGGGCTGGACGGCTGGTGGTGTTTGTGGCGACGCTGGATCCGTTGCTGTGCGCTACCTGATTGCTTGGCTTGGCAACGCGTTTGCGTTGTTGCTACGCTCGCGTAACGAACTGCCGAGCGACCTCACTGCGAGCTGGTTTGGACTTGTAGACTACGCACTGGCTATTGGCGGCACGTCTGTTGCACGCCGATCCGCAAGCGAGGTGCCTCCGTCTACACGGGAGGACACTTCGATCTGACGAGCAGAGGCCCTCCTGTTTCGTCACGACCAAACGACCCGGAACCTATCGTTATGAACGTCGCGCAACTACTTCGCCCTCGTGCAGCTGGCCTGCTTCTCTCCAGCGTCTTCTTGGGCCTTGGCCTACCGCTTTCGGCGCAGTGCCAACTCGCGTGGCAGTCGGGGGCCGGCGCCTCCGGTGTGGCCGGCGCAAGCTGGAGTCTGGCGTCGATGGCCAATGGCGACATCGCGATCTGTGGCGAGTTCCTGTTGGCAGGCGACGTGCTTGCCAACAACGTGGTTCGCTACGACGGCAGTAACTTCCACGCGCTCGGCGACGGAGTCACTGGCACCGTGTTTGCTTCGGCCGTTCTGCCCAATGGAGATCTCATTGTCGGCGGCCAGTTCGGCTCGGCTGGTGGCAGCACCGCGAACAATGTAGCGCGCTGGGATGGCGTTACGTGGTCACCGATGAGCACCGGCACCAACGGTCGTGTGTTGTCCCTCGCGGCGCTTCCCAATGGCGACGTTGTGGCAGCGGGCTTGTTTGGCTTTGCTGGTGGTGTGCCGTGCAATCAGTTGGCGCGTTGGGATGGCAGCTCGTGGTCGCCACTCGGTACCCACTCGTTCAGTTCCGTTCGAACGATCGAGGTCGATGCGAATGGTGATCTGCTAGCCGGAGGTCAGTCGGCAATCAGCCGAGTGCAGCGCTGGAATGGCACTTCGTGGTCCAGCCTGCCAGGTGTCGTGGCCGCCGAGTTGGTGTCGCCCGCCGACATGGTCTTCCTGCCGAATGGCGACCTGGTGATGGTTGGGAATACGACGGAAGGCGTGCTGCAGGTTTGGGATGGTTCGCAGCTGACTACGCTGCAACCACCGGTCGCCGGAGCCGTGTCGCTTGGGGTCGCAGCCAACGGAGATCTGTTGGTGGGCCGCTCGAACCTCTATGCGCAGGGTGCGGCGATGCTGCGCTTCGACGGCAGTACTTGGACCATCATTTCGGGCATGGGTGGATCCGTATGGTCGATTGCTGCGGATAACTCGGGCAATACCTTCGCCGCGCGCGGCACGTTTTTGGTCAGGGCGGGGCTGTTGCGGTTGGTTGGCAACAGTGTTGTGCCGGTGACCGTCGCGCCGGAGAGTGCGGATGTCGATGCCATCGTGGCAGCGCAAGATGGAGACGTGTTTGTTGGCGGTGTGTTTGCAGAGATTGCAGGAATCGCGGCGAACAACATCGCTCGCTGGGATGGTTCGACCTACCACGCTCTGGGCTTGGGCGTCGACGATGCCGTGACCGCGATTGCCCAAGATCAAAACGGCGATCTGATCGTCGGCGGCAGTTTCCTTGGTGCGGGTGGCACCCCGGCTACCCGGATTGCGCGTTGGAATGGCACCACCTGGAGTGCGATTGGTGCGGGCCTCGTCGGCGTTCCTCGTCACGTCGCGGTCAACGCGAGCGGTGAAATCGCAGTGGTGCTGAGCAACTCCACGAGCAACACCCTGCAGGTCTTCGATGGCCAGTCATGGTCGACGCTGGCGTTGGCAGGCGGTCTGGTGCACGACCTGATTGCGTTGCCGAACGGCGACTTCGTCATTGGTGGCCGGTTGAGCGCTCCGACTGCGAATCCTCTTTGGATCGGTGGCTACGTGCTCTCGGGTGGTTCGTTGACGCCACTGGTCGGCTTTGACTATCACACCATCACGGCGATGACCTTGGCGCCGGATGGCGCGTTGCTGGTTGCGAGGCAAGTTCCGTGGACCGAGCTTGTGCGGGTGTTTCCGGGCGGCGCGACGCAAGTGGTCTACACCGCAGTTGGTGTCGTTCCGCCCTCGGTGTTGCAGTATCTGCCTAACGGGGATCTTGTCAGCAATGCGTTCGATGCGGGCGGCATCGCGCGCTTGGTTGGCAACGCATGGGTGCCGATTGATGGTGGGGTTGCCGGCGGTGGCGTAACGGATATTGCGTTCGGCAAGCGCGGCGAACTGTTCGCTATCGGCGACTTCGATCTCGCGGGTGCGGAGATCTCCGTCAGTGTGGCGCACGCCGAGAGCAATTGTCCGGCCGCCGTCGCGTCCGTCGGAACGGGTTGCAGCGGCAGTGCCGGGTCGGTTGATCTGACGACGAATGACTTGCCGTGGCTCGGCAGCAAGGTGGTGTCGACGACGACTGGCATGACGGCTTCCTCGCTCGCGGTGCAGGTGGTTGGCGTGCAGGGGCTCAATGTTCCACTGCCGCTAGGAGCAGCGGGATGTTCGCTGCTGGTCGACCCGTTGGCGCTCGAGTTGCTGATTCCAAGTGGTGGTGTGGTGCCAGGTGAGTTTCGAGTTCCGAACAACGTCGGCTTGTTGGGGCGAACGCTGTTGCTGCAAGTCGTTGGCGTCGAACTCGGAGCGACCTTCTCCTTGCAGCAGACCACCTCAAGCAACGCGCTGCAGTTGACGGTCGGCGCGTTCTAGTGCGCTTGGCGCCCGGTCAGCGGTGGCGGGCGCCTCGGAGCGCAGCCGCCGCTGGCAGAGGCCGTCTCGGGGGGAGTCGGGAGCAGTTTACGCGATGACCTCAACACGGCGCCGCAGGTTCTGTCACACTAGTGGCCTCGCCGTCCTATCCTGGGTGAGGAACCCTATGCACCCACGCCGCTACCCGAGTCTCGTTCTGCCTGCCGTGCTTGCGTCGATGTTGTTGTCGACGCTGTGCGCGCAGAACCCTTTGTTAGCAGAGGTTGGCGAGGCCATCCCTGATGGCTTCGGCCAACTGATTGGCTCGGCCGACTACGAAGGGGACGGCGACGCCGATCTGTTCTCAACGACAGGCGTCTACCTCAATGAGGGTGGCTTCTTTGTGCCGGGGCCTCGGTTGCCCGCAGCCTTTGACCCGTGGTCGGGCGTGGGCTCCATTGCGATTGCCGACTTCAACGGCGATGGCAGGCAGGACCTGGTGTACTCGCGAACGAGTGGCTCGCCGGCCGGCCTTGTTTTGCTGGCTGCGCCAGGCGCCGGTGGTGCCGCGTTTGTGGCTAGCTCCGTGGTTGTGGGCGGGTCGCAGTTCTCCGAGATGACGGCTGCCGATGTGGATGCGGACGGCGACGTCGACCTTGTGGTCGCCAGCTCGCAGTCGGCCACCGGCTGGCGATTGCTGCGCAACGATGGTCTCGGCAACTTCACGTTCGCGCCCGCTGCGCAATGGCCGTTGGGCTTGTCGACGCAAACGTATTGGGTAGCTGCGGGGGACTTCAACGGCGATGGCTTCCCAGACATGTTCGCGACTACGACGGCCGGTTCGTTTTGGCGCAACAATCTTGGCGGCGCTGGCTTCTCCGCGTCGTTGCTGCTTCCGCCTAGCTTTGCCGGCGAGCGGGGTTGTGTCGGCGACTTCAATGGCGATGGCTTCGACGACGTCTTTATCGGGGACTACACCGGGGCCGAAGCGATTTACGTCGGGTCTCTCAATGGTCTGGTCCTTGGTAGCTTGACCGTTGGCTCGATCATGAGCGGAACTCCGATTGCCGCCGATCGTGATGGCGATGGGTTCGACGAACTGATCCGCAACGTGGCCGAAGTATCCGGTGCGCAAGTCGGCGAGCTGTTCGTACTCCCGGGCCAAGCCAGTGGTCCAGGCACACCGATCTCGTTGGGCTTGATCCGCTATGCCTATACCAATGGCGCACCGTTTCCCGGTGTCGCCGTGTTGGATGTGGATGGTGATGGCGATCTCGACACGGTCGTCGCGTCGGGTGGCATGTCTCCCTATGTCCTGTTGCGGAATGCCAACGGTGGCGAAACGTTCGCGCCCAAGTTCATTCCGCCGCAGCTCGAAAGACTCTACTTGCCGCCGCGTGACGTCGATGGGGATGGCGACATCGACTTGATGACGACGACGTGGGCGAACAGCCAGATCCATCTGCAACTGTGGCGCAACGATGGCCGCGGGGACTTTGGTACTACGCCAGTGTCGGCGGGCACGATCTCGGCGCCGCTTGCCTATGCCCCGACATGGGTGGACTTGGATGGCGATGGCGACGACGATATTTGGATCAACACGCTGCATCCGTCTGCGCCCGCCATGGTGATGTTGAACAACGGGTCAGGTGTGTTCACACTTGGGACAACGGTGCCGAACATTGGCCGGGTGCAAGCCCAGGTAGCCGCGGACTTCAACGGCGATTCCATCGTCGATGTGGTCGTTGGCCGGCCTGCTGTGTCGGTGTTCCCTGTGGTCTTGGCCTACCCGCTTCTGATCGCAGGGCAAGCCGTGCCTGGCGGTGTGGCGTTTGCGCCACCGCTAACGGTTGGAGTGGCAGCGCCGATCATCGACATGGTCGTCGTCGACCCGGATCAAGATGGTGACAAGGACATCCTGGTCGCCGCTACCGGTGGCTTCATGGTCACTGCTGCGGTCTTCGTCATGGAGAACGACGGGCTCGGCAACTTCACGGCTTTGCCCGCCTTCGTCGGCGTGCAGGCCACAGCGTTGGCCGCGGGCGATCTCAACTTCGACGGCATCGACGACGTCGTCATCGGCGGGCAGACGTGGCTTGGCAATGGCACGACCTACACCGCTCACGGTGTACACGCGGCGCCTCTCGGTAACATCTCGCTCGCGGACCTCGACGACGATGGCATCCTCGACCTGTTTGATCAGGTCGGTCGGTGGTATCCGGGCGATGGCTTGGGCAACTTCGGTGTGCCGATCGAGTTCGTGCCCTATACCCCAGCCGCGGGCTTGCCGTCCGGTGGTGGTCACGTGCCGATGGACCTCGACGGCGATGGCGACTTGGACACGATCAGTCCGAACGCCTCCGCTGCTGGTCACCTGTCGCTCTATGCCAACCTGACCCGGCACGCTGCGCCGACGAGCTTGGCGACGCCAGGCCAACCGTTGGGGATCGATGTCTACGGCAAGTCCAACGAACTCTGGTTTCTCGGCCTGTCGTTACCATCGAGTGGTGGCATTGCGCTGCCGGGGTTTGGAACCCTGTTCCTGGATCCGACCAATATGCTGGTGTGGTCCGCAGGAACACTTAGCCCGAGTGGCCGCGCCCATGCGAGCATCGTGATTCCGCCCAACGGGGCAGGCTTCACGTATTCGTGGCAGGCGCTAGTCGGGCAGCCGCTGCGCTTCACCAACGGCTTCGATACGCCGATTGCGTTCTAGCCCGGTACTAGACCGATCGCTGCGAGGCCAACTCGAAGAACACCTGCAGCTTGAGGAAGTCGACTTCCTTGACCATCACCTGGATCGCATAGCCCTCGGTGAACGAGAACAGTTTCCTGCCGGAGCTGATCTGTAACGTCGATCCATTGAGCTTCGGGCGATCGCCAATGCTGCGCGTCGGCAGGAATCCGGTGATGTTGAAACGCGGCAAGCGCACTTCGATGCCATGCAGCGCTACGCGCACGACTTTGGCGTCGTGCACTTCGCCGATGTGTGGCTCAACGAATTGGCAGACCTTCAGGTCGCCGACGGCCTTCTCGGCCATCTCGGCGATGTCGGCCTGCAGCGTGCTATGTTGCGCCTTCTCGTTGAGGTCGTTGAGCAGGTCGAGGGTGCGCAACTCGTTCTCTGCGCTCAGGCCACGACTTTCGATTTCGTGCAGCCAACGGTGCACGACCAGGTCCGGATAGCGTCGAATCGGCGACGTGAAGTGCAGGTAGGCTTCGCGCACCAGGCCGAAGTGCTTGGCGACGTTCTCGTGGTCTTTGACCTCGTAGACCGCCCGGTCGATCAATCCCATGATGCGCGCGACCAACGCTTCGCTGTTGGACTTGCGTCGCGCGATCGTGATCAAGCGGCCGATGTCGCGGCCAGTCAGTCGCTCCTTCTCGGGCACGCGTAGGCCATGCTTGACCAGCATCTTGGCCACGCCCGCGATCTCCTCCATGTCCTTCTCAGGGTGCACCCGATAGATCGTCGGCAGCCCGCGCTTACGAAACAGATCGCCGACGGCCTGGTTAGCTGCTAGTGCCGTCTCTTCGATCAGGGTCTGGGAGAAGTACTTTTCCGACTCGACAATCGCTTCCACCTCGTGCTGGTCGTTGAAGACGAACTTGCGTTCGCTCGAGTCCATGCGCAGCGAACCGCGCGCGTCGCGGATCTTCTGCTGGCCTCTGGTCCACTCGCGAAACCGCTTGAGGTCGGGTTCGAGGAACTTGATGGTGCGCGTCTCTTCGCTGTCAACCCCGTCGAGCAGTTCTTGCACGATGCGGTAGGTGCAACGATGCACGCTGCGGATCACGCTCTTGTGCACTCGCGACGCAACGCGCTGGCCTTCGGGCGTAAACTCCATGTAAACCGAATAGGCCAGTCGATCGCGCTTGGGCACCAGCGAGCACAGGTTGTTGGATAGCTTCTCGGGCAGCATCGGCACGACCTGGTCGGGCAGGTAGACGCTGGTGCCGCGGGTCAGCGCTTCGTCGTCGAGCTTGGTGCCTGGCCGCACGTAGTGACTGACGTCGGCGATGTGCACACTGATTTCGGTGTTGCCGTTGTCGAGGATCTTGATGCCAACCGCATCGTCGTAGTCCTGCGCGTCATCGCCGTCGATCGTGAAGATCGTTTCT
>CAXBFC010000254.1:0-11660 GCA_963974725.1 uncultured bacterium
CTGCTGATTCTGGCCGCCGACGATGGTCATCGTGTAGGTCTCGCCGCCGGTGAAGCCAAAGAACGTCTGGCCTCCCGAGATCGACAAGGTCGGCACGAACTCGACCACGCTGCCGTTAACGAAGAACTCACCGACGGGTTCATCACCACTGGCGGTGCGGAAGCGGATCGACGACTCGTTGACCGAGTTGGGGTCGACTGGCTCGCTGAACTTCAGGATGATGATTTCGTTCTGCGCGATGTCGGGGCGTGAGCAACCGGTTGTCGAGCAACCGAGGTTGCACTGCTCAAGGCAGATGACACCGGTGGAATCGCCAGCGCAGTCGAAGCCGGCGCTGGCGACGCTACCGCCACCACCACCGCAGCTGGTTAGTGCAAGGGCAACCAGAGCAACGAGTAGCGCGAATCTTGTCCGTAGACCAACAGTCATATTTGCTCCGTATCGAGAACTGGCGGACTCAGTCTGTTCAGAAAACGTTTGATCAGCGGAATGCTGATCTTCCCCACCGACAGAACGCCGATTGAGAACATGGGGAACCTGTGCACAGGTAGATCCGACAGCCGAGAGGGGAGAACGGCAGGCGGTGGGACGAGGGCGCAGATTGGGCAAGGAAACCATACCGCAGGAGTTGCTGCAAGGTCGGCTTATGCCGACGGATGGGAGAAGAGGCAGGGGGCGAGCTCGGGTACCAATGACAATTTCCATGCCGGGCGCGCGGGATCCGCGTTCTGAGGCTGGCGCCAAGCACCAACCCGCGGCACCATCGCCACTTGCGGCCCACCGGGACGGTGCGGCCCAAACCCGGGCCAACTGTTCGAGACCGCTCAACTTAGGGTCGAGTGCAGGAAGGCACGTCGTATTGTTCGACATCGAACACGTCGTGACGCCCAGTACTGAGGCCTGATACCCTCCCGCAAGATGACTTTGCCTGCACCAGAAAGTGGCCGCTCGACGGCCGCCACCCTCCTTCCCATCGCCCTGATCGCCGCAATTGGCTTCGCCGGATACGCCTGGCTGCGGACCGAATCGGTGCTTGCAGCCCAGGGCGAGCAGCTGAAATCCCAGGATGCTCAGCTCAAAAAAGTCGACGAAACGCTCAAAGAGATGCTCCGCGAGGTCACCCGGATGCGCATCGAGCAGAGTTCGGAAGGACAGGGACCACAGGCCCTGCTTGATAAACTGAAGGTCTATGCGCCGATGGCGTCCGACGCGCGCATCACCGAACCGGACTTCCAGAATGCCAAGCGAGAGATAGTCGCCATCGTCCGAGCCTTCGAGGCATGTGGTGAGAGCGCTTGGGAACCAGTGACCGAGCGGCTGCGCGAGGCCGACATCAAGGCGGACTTCGACGAAATCAAGTTGCTGATGGAGATCGCCATCCGGCTGGACCCCAAAGCGGGCAAGCAAATCGCCAAGGACGTGCTGCAAGGTCAGCGCATGCCCTACCCCCGTCTGAGATGGTGGGCGGCCGACTTGCTGGTGCGTCACGACAAGCCACTGGCCGGACAACTGCTGCGCCAGATCTTGATGACTGAGTCGAGTCGCGGCGTCAACATGAACCGCGCCCAAGGCGCCGGCATTCAGATCCCGGACAAGGCTGCCTACGCGACCACGGGCTTCAACAATTTCGTGCAGCGCTACATACTCAGCGAGGACAGCAAGCTCGAAAGCACCCTGACGCTGATGTTGACGCGCGTCGAACACGATGCGATCACGATCCAGGAGTGCATCAAAGAACTCGGCAAGCGCAAGTCGCAACAAGCACTCGCTTCGATCAAGAAGGTCTACGACAACCCGCCGCTGGAACAGCAGAACCCGTTGTTCTTGAGCATCTGCGTGCGCGCCATCGATGAGATCGAAGGCAAGGAATGCGTCGCCTGGATGGAGGAGAAGCTCAAGACCGCGCCAACCGACACCGTAGCCAACTCGATCCAGACGGTGCTCGACAAGCACAAGTAGGACTGCGAGTTGGTTGGCGAGAGCGCAGCGACAACGGAGACAGCGCCACCGAAGCGCAACGTTGGCGCCGCGCAACGCAACAACGCGGCTAGGACTAGCTTTGGTAGATCACTTCGACCCGTTGCACGATGACCGTGGTCGCAAACATGTGGTCGACGACCAGGCGATAGCGGAACGCGTTGCCCGGGTCGCTAGCGATACTTGGCTGGTTCGGCGTCGACCCCACGGTCGGTCGCCACGGCTTGATCTCGGAGACCACCCCCGTGCTGAGGTCGATCGTGGCCGCCTGGAACACGGCGCGCAGCGGCGAGCCTGGGCCAGCCACCATCGTGCCAAGCTGTGGGTCATCGCTAAACAACACGGTGACGCCGTCCACCACTGCCGTGATCTCGTAGCGCAGATACTGCGGCGGCAAGGTCAGCTCGGTCGAGTAGAACAACGACTGGCACGCAACGCGACTGTCCTGTTCCTCAAGTTCGACCGCGCTCTTGCTCGCTTCGTTTGGCAACACGACCGCGTCAAGGCCGCCGACACTGGCTCCGGGCGCTTCCATGCGCACCAACCCGGGCGCCCCCGAGCCAGCCTTGACCACGAAGGCCGCGCCGTTGGGAGGAGTGCTGTAAGTACGATCCCACAGACCACCAGCACCGCCGCGCACATCGAGCGCACCAAATAGCTCCACCTCACCGGCACACTGCATCACGACCGAACCGCCCGCGCCGCCGCCACCCGGAATCGCGCGAACGCCACCGAACGTGTAAGTGAGATCCGGAGTGCTGCCGCCGAACGCCGATACGCGGCCGTTCTCCGAGACGCGCAACCTGGAGCCAGCGCGCAGAGCCAGCGCGCCGCCACCGCCGCCACCGCCACCACCCGGAACCCAAGGCCCCGAAGCCACGGCGAGGAAGCTGAGGGTGGTGTTGCTCGCCGCGCCGCCGCCGCCACCACCGCCGACCAAGAAGTGCCGCGAGCTTTGCAGCGACGAACCGGCACCGGGATACGGCAACAATTGCACCTGCGACGTGGCCAAGGTCTGGGGTCCGAAGGTCGCGAGCCACGGTGCCACATTGGTGATCGGATCCGGAGACGTGGTCGACTGCACGGCACCAACTTCCCCAGCCTGCAGCGAGCTGCCACCGCCGCCGCCAGCAACCGCGTTGAGGCAGTTCACCACGCCAGTTGCGTTTGGATGCTGCAGGCGTTGCGACGTCATCCCCGAAGCGGGGAATAGCTGAGACCCGCGGCCGCCAGTGCCGACACGAGACGTCACGTAGGCATGGCCAGCGACGAGACGCGCGTCTTGACCATCGCGTCCAGAAAACGCGCCACCACCCGTTCCCAAGCCACTGCACTGATCGCCGCCAGTGCCACCACTGCCGGCAAAGACGCCACCCTGCCCGCCGGGCTGGCCGAGGCCCTGCGTGGGCAGGTCCGTCTGTGACTGCCCCGCGATATCAATCTCACCGACGACTTCGATGCGGCCGCAAGCAGTCACGATCGGCGGCGAGGAACCGACGAAGCGAACGACCACACCATCGGGTACCACGAACTCGGTGAAGGAGAACTGACCGTCGGTCACTGCAATCGACGCGCCCGTGGCCGTGCTCTCCGCGGGAATCGTCGTGTTGTCACAGTCGATCGTGTAGACCGGCACGCCGGCCTCAACCGTCGCCGTGACCAACAACGCTGGGTCAAAGCGTCCGTGCCGCCCATCGCCACCAATCCGCGCAAACAGGGCCTCGCCACCACCCCAAGTTGCCGCGGATTGGTTGCGATCGAGTTGGTCTGCCGTCATGAAGTCTTCGACCACGCGCCCTTCTTCGAGCGGCACCAGCCGGGTCGAGAACGTAAACGTCTCCGGGATCGCGGCACGTCCAGACAAGTCGACGATTTGCGCCCCCACTTCAATCTCGATACACGCGTTGGCCGGCAATGCGCCAGCCGGCAAGAACGACAGTACGGTCACGCCACGTGCCGCATCAAACGTCGGAAACTGCGATCCAGCCAACACCAGGCGGTCGGCGTTGGGGTCACAAACCAGAACCCCGCTCTGATCGACGACGCCACTGCGCACAAAGAACTTGACCGGCGACTGGGAGCTGCTGATGAACGGGGTCGGATCAATCAACTCGCTGAATTCCAACTCGATGATCGTATCGAGCGGCACGTTGTTCGATCGAATCGGTGACACCAAACGTGCCGACGGCGGCGCCTCGTCGTAGTCGATGATGCCGCGACGTGATTCCAGCGTGCACGACAAGGTCTGGCCAAACGGCCGTCCCGAAGTGCCGCGCACCACTGCCGGCACATTGTCGGTGCCGACGATCGTCATCAAATAGGTCTCGCCATTGGTGAAGCCGTAGAACGTCTGGCCTCCCGAGGTCGCCAACGCCGGCACGAACTCGACGCGGTTGCCGCTGACCAAAAACTCGCCAACCGCTTCCGAACCCGTTGGTGTACGAAACACAATCGACGACGACGACACGGTGCTCGGATCGACATCTTCGCTAAAGGTCAGCACAATCAATTCGTTCTGCGCGACCTCGGTGCGACTGCAACCGGTGGCCGAGCAACCGAGGTTGCAGCTTTGCAGGCAAAGCACATCGGTCGCGCCACTCGTGCAGCGGAAGTTCGCATTCGCGGTCGACTTCTCGCCGCCGCCGGAACACGCCGACATCAACAGCAAGAACGCCAAGAACGCCAGAGACACGCCACAGGAGAAGGTCTGCCCAAGCTCCAGGTCTTGTTGAGGCGAGACGGCGGGCGAAACAGAACGGGAGCGCGAGCGCAACGCGCGCGCACCAGCGGAACGGACAGGCATCGAATCCTCCGAGGAGATGTGGCGTGCCGTTCGCGGTCGGCAGTGCGGCAGGCCACGATGCCGTGCGATGCGATCACCGCGCGGCACGATGCTCGATCGCGCTGCCCGTCCCCGAAGACTCGCCGTTCGGAATAGGGGCTACGGATACCTAGCCACGCCGGCAAGCTCGGTGACGCGATCCGTCGCAAATTCACCGACGAACCCAAGGGTGGTTCTAAGCCGCACCGACACTACCTACTGCACTTCGCAAGGTGAGCGACTCCGCACGCGGCATGGCTTGCCGCATCGCACGCTGCCTGCAGCCAAGCCTCTAGAGGAACTCGATCGCGCCACCTGGCAAGAAGTAGAGGATCAACATCTCGCCGTCGGTGACGGTCGGAATGTGCTCGCTGCCTTTGCCATACACGACCCAACCTTCTGGCTGACCATCGAACCGCGCAGCGCCCTTGGTCGCAAAGCACAGATCGATCTCACCATTCGGGTGACGGTGACGCGGTCCCGGGCTGTTCATGAAGACGCAGTCGACGCTGAAGCCACACAGGTCTTTGGCGACACGACCGAAGCGAACTCCGCCGGCTTCCTTCGGCAGCAACCAATCGGAATCGATGTGCGCCGTCGCCGCGGCCCGAATCGCCGCGATCGTCTCGCCGCCAAATGCGGACGCTTGTTCGGCAAGCGCCGCCGCATTCGCTGTATCCACGTCGAGACCCTGCAACGCTTCGGCAAGTGGCCGCAACATCTCAACGAACTGTTCCTTGGTCAACGTGTCAGTCATGGTCGCAGTCTCTCAGTTCTTCAATCTGGGTAGCACGTAATATGGATGGCAGCTGATTCGGCACGCATCTGATTCGACACCCATCTGGTTCAATACAAAGTCGAAGCCGGCCGAACTCGACCGCTACTACTTGCCGGGCGGGCGGAACACCTGCACCACGTCGGCGTTGCCTTCGAGGCGGGCGCCGCCGATCAAGTCGATGCAGTACGGGATCGCCGGAAACACCGCATCCAAACAGACGCGGATGGAACCCGGTTTGCCGGGCAGCGTCACCACCAGGGTCTGGTCGAGAATCGCTGCGGTTTGCCGCGACAAGATCGCCGTCGGCACACCAACGTCGAGCGACGCCGCGCGCATCTTTTCGCCAAATCCCGGCAGCTCCTTGTGGCACACATCGCGAATCGCTTCCGGTGTCAGGTCGCGCGGCGACGGCCCGGTGCCTCCGGTCGTGCAGATCAGCGAACACCCAGCAGCAGCGAGTTCGCGCAGGGTCGACCCGATCAACTCTCGCTCGTCGGCAATGACCCGTTTGTCGAACGCGCAGTCGGTGGCGAGATAGTCGCGCAACGCCACTTCGATGGCCGGACCGCTTTTGTCTTCGTAGACCCCGGTGCTGGCGCGGTCACTGATCGTGACAATGCCGATGCGAGGCTCGCTCACGCTTGCGGCTCCGCGTCGCCACCACCAGTTGGCGCACCGCTGCTCGGCTCCTGCGACGGGTTCGGACTGGTTTCGGGCACACTGGTTTGCGGGCCCGGGGATTGAGTTGCCGAGGCCTGAGGTGCCGGAGCCTTAGATTCCGGAGCCTTGACTCCAGGGTCCGCGACCACCGCATCATCCGCCACGTTGTCTTTGCCGGACGCGATCAACATCTTGATCTGGATACGGAACTCGCCGCGTTCTTCCGGCTCGGCCAGGCGCCAACGTCCTTGCTGGCGGCGACGTTCGACCGCCGGGCGCTGCATCATGACCGAGGTCACATGCTTTGCCTGCGGCGAGAACACGTGCACACGGCCCTTGGCTCCGAGCACGACGATCGTGCTCTGGTCGACATCCCACAGGATCGACGCGTCGTTGGCTTCGCCGGCATCGGGGTAGGCCTTCGCGGTCGGGCGCTGGCCTTCTTCGCTGCGTTCCATGCCGTGCTGGGTGCGGCGGCCGGTGTTGCGGGTGCGGCTCTGCAGCTGCTTGGCGAACTCTTGCAACAGCGGCAGCACGAACTCTTCTTCGTCCACTTCGCCGCTCTTGAGTCGGCCCTCGAGACGCAGCGCTTCGGTATCGAGCTTGCGCTGGAAGCGACTGAGGATCTGCATCAGCGCCGGATCGGCCAGGTCCATCGGATCGACGGCACCGACCGGATGGAGACGCAACCGCACCCGCCCTTCGAGGGTCTTGCCGCGCAGCAATTGGAAGCTGAACGCACAACGCCCGGCGTCGCCAAGCACCCGGAACAACCCGGCGTTGACTTGACCGAGGATCTTGAACACCGGCGAGTTACCACCGAACTCCGCAAGCTGCTGGGTGCGCAACACGCGGCCCATGGTCACGTGCGTCAACACGATTTCTTCGCCGGCGAGCATGCGCTCGATCTCGGGATCCTTGCGCTCGATCGCGAGCGTCACGAAGTCGGCGAAGTTCGGCTTGCCAGTCGACGAGTAGCCATCAAACACGTGGCGCGGCTCGATCGGACGACAGCCTTCTTCATGCGAACTATCGGAGAAGTAGCTGTAGACGGCGCCGGGGCGCATGGCTTGCTCGTGCTCACGTACTTCGCGCACGCGCTGCAGGATCTGCTCAACGGCCGTGCCGGCTGCATGCCGCACGTCGTTGCCACCATCGAGTGGCACGCGCAACTGCAAGTCGAGGTAGCGCGGCATCGCCAATGGATCGACACCTTCGATGTGCAACAGCGCCTGCGCCATGTCGGCCAATGCGCGCACCGCAACCGTCGCCGAGTGCTGCGAGTCCCTGCTGCCACGACGGCGATCGTTGCGACCATCCTCGCGACGGCCGCGCTCACCGCCGCGGTCGTTGCGAGTCCGTTCTTTCTTGTTGCGCGGCTTGTTGTTGCCCGGCTTCTGGTTGTTCGACTTCGGACCACGGGTTCTCGGGCCGCGAGTGCGCGAGCCGCGACCTGCAGTTTCCGTGGCCGAGCCTTCGGCATCGCCTGCTTCGGCAGACGCCCCAGATTCCGAACCAGCTTCGCCGCTACCTTCGGGCGACTCACCTTCCGCACCCTCGGCGCCCGCCTTGCGGCGGCGACGGCGGCGGCGGCGACGCTTCTGCCCGTCACTGCCCTCGCCACCTTCCCCATCACCACGGGGTTCTGACGGGGAATCGCCCGCGGGCGCCGGGGAGCCAGCGCTGGCAGTTCGTTCGGACGTAGGTGTGGAATCCGATCCAGCCGAAGGACCAGCAGGCGTTGCTGCCGGGGCGCTAGGTGCCGGGGCTACAGGCGCTGGCGCAGCGGCGGCTGGCGCCACAGGTGGCTGCTTGCTCGTATCGCTCGACGCGGTGGGATTGCTCGGGGGGACGCTATTCGGCTCAGACTCGTTCACGGGGCGAAAGACGATGCGGCCAAGGGCTGGATCGAACAAGCGGCGTATCGAAGAAACCGCTCCTGCAGCCAACACCCGCCGCCCCTCAGCCTATGAGCGGCATTCCCTTCTTGTGGCTGTCCTGCTTAGATCAGGAGCAATCTCGCAGCCAATATGACGCGCATCCACGATTCCATCCTCTCCACGGTCGGCAACACGCCGGTCGTCCGCCTTGCCCGCCTCGGTCGCAATCTCGACCAAGAGATCTACGGCAAGTGCGAGTTCCTGAACCCTGGTGGCTCGGTCAAGGACCGCATCGGGGTGCGCATGTTGCTTGATGCTGAGAAGTCCGGCCGCATCAAGCCAGGCGATACGCTGATCGAACCGACCTCGGGAAACACCGGCATCGGCCTGGCCTTGGCGGCGGCGGTTCGCGGCTACCGCGTCATCATCACGATGCCCGAGAAGATGTCGCGCGAGAAGCAAGTCGTGCTCGAAGCACTCGGTGCCGAGATCATCCGCACCCCCACGGAAGCTGCCTGGGACGCACCCGAGAGCCACATCAGTGTTGCCAAGCGACTGCGCGATGTGATCCCCAATTCGCACATTCTCGACCAATACGGCAACCCTTCGAACCCGCTGGCCCACGAAGAAGGCACCGGCGTCGAGATCTGCGACGCGTTCGAAGACAAGCTGGACGCGGTCGTCATGACCGCTGGCACCGGCGGCACGCTGTCCGGCGTCGCCCGCGCGGTCAAGAAGCGCATTCCGAACTGCAAGATCATCGGCGTCGACCCGGAAGGTTCGATCCTCGCCGGCCCCGGCGACATCAAGAGCTACAAGGTCGAAGGCATTGGCTACGACTTCATCCCCGATGTGCTTGACCGCGAACTGATCGACCAATGGGTGCGCTCAAACGACCAAGATAGCTTCCGCACGGCGCGTCAACTGATCCGCCAGGAAGGCCTGCTGGTCGGTGGTTCCTGTGGCGCGGCAGTCTGGGCTGCCATGCAAGTCGCCAAGGATTTCCCGAAGGGTGCGCGCATCGTCTGCATCCTGGCGGACAGCATCCGAAACTACCTGACCAAGTACGTCGACGACCGCTGGATGCGAGAAAACGGCTTCCTGGAGGAATCCTGGACGGTCGGAACCGTGGAAGAATTCCTACGCAGCATGCCGCATCGCACGGTCGTGACCGTGGACGTCGCCGATCCGCTCAGCAAGGCGGTTACGATGTTCAAGGAAGGCGGCTTCTCGCAAGTTCCTGTTACCGATGAGGGTAAGCTTGCGGGTATTCTGACCGAAGCTGATGCATTGCGCGTTCTCGTCGACGGCGCATCTCCGCAAACCTCTATCGCTGAGATCATGGTGCGGAAGGTCTCGACGATTGCGCCACATGCGGATGCAAGTGAACTGCCGCACATCTTCGAACGCGGGGAAGTGGCACTCGTCGTCGACAACGATCGCCAGGTAAAGGGGATCATCACGAAACTCGATCTGATCGAGCATCTCACCAAGAAACCCTCCGCGTGAGCCCGTCAGCATGAGCATGAACTTCGGACGTGAGCAAGCGCTGCTGCGCCAACGGTTAACCGCCAAGGGTTCGGAAGAACTCGCGGCGGAACAAGCGGCGCAGCATGGCGACAACCTGAAGTTCCTGGGCGCCGACGACCAGGAAGTGCTCGCTGCCGCGACCGACCTCGCGGAGCTGTATCCCGACATGGGGCGGGCCCAGATGACCGCGTTCGTTCGCACGCTTTGGGGCAGCAAGACCCACGAGCTGCGCTGCGTCGGGATCGAAATCCTGGCGATGCGCGCGTCGCTGCTCGAACCACCGGACATGCCGTTCGTCGAAGGCCTGCTCAAAGAGGCGACGATCGAGGCCCTCAACGAGCGCATCGCGAGCGATGTGCTCGGGCCGCTAGTCTGCAAGAACAAGAAGCTCTGGAAGGACCTGCACAAGCTGGCCAAGGGCGCAAACGAACAACTCCGCCGCGCAGCCGTTCGCGCCGCCAAGGCGCCGGTGACCACCGACAGCACCGTCTTCCCGCGGTTTGAAAAACTGGTCACGCCACTGCTAGAGGAAGCCGACACGCAGCTGCAGGCGGCAATCGACGAAGTGCTCGCCGCCGCGGTCGAGACCCACGCCGACGCGGTGCAGGCGTTCGCGAAAGAGCACGCCCGCAAAGTGAAGACCAAGTAGCAGCCGCAGCCAACCGCCGCCCGAAGCCAACTGACGAGCAACGCCAATCGGGCGAACCCAGTAGGGCTTACAACCCAGTTGGGCTTACCCAGTTGGGCTTACCAGTAGAGCGAACGTCAGTCGGGTGACGTCCTTCGAGCTACGTCGGGCCGACGCCGACCATGGCCCCGACCTTGCGCAGCTTGCGTGCATCGCTCATGCGCTTGGCGTTCACCCGCTCCAAGAACTCGTCGGTAGAGGTCGCCGACTTGAGCATCTCCGGAATCGCGTCCTGAAACAGCTTCGCCCACGCGGCATAAGGATCGTGTTGCTTCGCCCACAAGGGAGCCGACAACGGCGGCGCCGTCTCGCAAACCTGCTCGACAACCGCCATCGGCTGGTAGTCAGCGAGCGCCAACATCATCACCACCTGTTCGCGCAGGGAATAGGTGCCAGAAGCCTTGTCCTCGTAGCGCTGCAGCCGCTTCGGCAGCGGCACGTCGGGAGGCAACACCAACGACAACGCCAGCGCCTCGCGGAAGGCGCGATATTGGCGGTACGACAAGAACGCGTCGTGCAAGGCATCGTGCGATTCGTTCAGCCCCTTGTTCACCGCGCGTGAGGCCTGGTCTTTGCCCTTGCCGAATGCGGCAACGAAGTCGCCCAGCATGACGTCGTAGAAGAACACGCTGTCCGCGGTGCCCGCGGTGCGATCCAACGCCTCGTAGAAGCTTTCGTCACCGTTGCGCCACATCTCCAAGAAGGCCGCGAACTGGTCCGCGCCTCGATCGTTGTCGAGGGCCCGCTCCAGCTCGGCCAGCGCTCGATCGGCCTGCGGCATCATGCCGAGCAACGTCAGCTCGATCGCAACGCGCCGAGCCAACGCCTGCTTCTTGGAAGCGGAGCCACTGCTTTCCTGGATGGTCCTGCGACCGTAGATGTAGGCAACCGTCGCCGGCATTTGCCAAGAACCGGTATCCGACTTCGGGGCGCGCTTCTTGGGCTTCTTGGTCTTGCCCGCCTTCACCTGCCCGTCCTTGCGCGCATGGCCAGCGGCAACGATGGCGCGAATCGCATCGAAGGAGTCGCCCCCCACCGCCGCAACGGTCTCGAGGAGCTCCTTGACCAGCCGCTTCTGTACCGCCGCCGACTTCTTGGCGAACTGGTCCGCACCACGAGTTGCATCACGGGCCAGATCTTGAGCCACCAATTCACTTGGCAACCACGACGCGCAACACGCGATGGCAACGGCAAACGCGGATCGCAACATGTGCCGCTTCGACTCTCCAGATCTACTCATATTCCTCGTTATGCCTGCGGCGCAAACCCGACCGCCCAATGCCCTCACCCTTCGTAGGTGTCCGCTCACAGACTTGTGGGGGCCTG
>CAXBFC010000255.1:0-11650 GCA_963974725.1 uncultured bacterium
TGCGTTGATTGCTCGTGCCGGGCACCGCCCGTTTGCCGGCGGCAAGCGCTGACTGCGCATCGTCGTCAGGCTGCAACAGCAGCATCGCGAGAACGGTTCCCAACACCACGGCCATGACCACCGTGAACGTTCGCCGTTCGGACGTATCCCCCCGTCCGTTCATTGTGAGTTACCTCATCTTCATGTGTTGCGCGTGAGCTTGCTGGTGCGACCAAGGAAGTTCCTATCGCATACGTAGCCATGGCCGTGATTGTCGGCGCAAACTTGGCGGGCTACAAAAAGTCGCCTGCCTCCAGAGCTCGCGCTTCCCGTCGTTGACCGCGCGCGATTCCGGGTCCTGGTTGTCGCCGGGGTGGCAGATGACCGAACGGAGTCAGCTCGAGGCGTGGCCGGTAGTCAGCGTGCATCGCGTGTGGATGGAATCGCTGTTCGTGGTGGTGTGCGAGAACGTCGGCGAATTGGTTCGGCGAGGCTCTCGTGGGCCGCCAAGTGCGGCGAGACCGCCGCAGGCGTTGGGCGCGGCTTTTCGGCCGGGCCTCTTGTCTAGTCTAGTCTGGGAAGCTGATGCGCTCCACCAGGTCGGGCCAGGGTAGCTGCTTCTTGCCCTGGGGGCCGGGAGCGGCTCTGGAGCCGCTGGCAGCTATCTGATACAGATCTGATGCACTCTGGGCGTCACCGTTTTGTGGTCGAACGACAATGCTAGACGTAACCGCAGCGCCCTCCGCCCCGAGGGCACCGGTCAAAATTCGAACCATGCGCACCAGCACCCTGCTCGCGACCCTTTGTGTCGCCATCTTCGTTGCCGACAACCTCGAAGCGCAACGCGGCGGTGGACGCGGACGCGCGCGCCGGCCGGATGAGATCACCAGCCGGACCGCGGCCTACTTCAGCGAAATCGACGCGCCAGCAACCCAAGGCGACAAGGTCGCGCCGCTCAACTCGGTCGATCTGGTGCGCGCGGCCGCCGCTGCCGACCAGGTCACGGTGCTCTACCTGCACGACGGCGAAGCCGAGAAGCAGATCGTACAGAAGTTCGAAAGCGCCATGTTCCGGACCGACAAGTCTGGCGATGAACTCGGCCTGAAGCTGCGCATGTTCCACTGCGGCCAGATCGACATCAGCAAGTCACCGGCGATGAAGGCGCGCTACGAGAAGAAGGTGCCGATGTTCGTCGCCTTCGACAAGACCGGCAAGGAGCTCAAGGAAGTCTCGATGTCGGGCTACAAGGCCAAGGCGAGCACGCTCGAAGCGCTGCTCGACCAGGCGAGCGCCGGCGCCTACAAGCCTTCGGTCAAGTCGATCGCCAAGAAGTACGGCAAGATCATCGATGAGCTTGAGGAAGCGCTGAAGGACAAAGCCAAGGCGCAACAAGACCTGACCAAGGCCGGCGAGGAAAAGTCCAAGACCAAGAAGGCCGAGAAGGCCTTGGCCGCCGCGACCAAGCTCGAAGAGAAGATGCTGAAGGCCGAAGAGAAGCTGCTCGAAGGCGTTCGCCTGCCGGCCCGCGGCACCAAGAAGCTTGGCGGCCGCAACAACCGCCGGAACAACCGGGCCGGCAACACGGGCTCAGGCAATACCGGCAAAGGCAACACCGGCGCTGGCAACACGGGCAAAGGAAACACCGGCAAGGGCAACGCGGGCGGCAAGTAGCAAGTAGACCGACGCGGCGCGCTGCACCGGCGCTACTTCGGCAGCTCGGGCACCCAGAGGTATTCCAGCGTCGAAGGGAACCCGCGCAACACGATGCGCACCATCGCGCAGCCCCCCGCTTTCGGGAACACCAGGAACTCCTCGGACTGCGGCTTGCGGTGGTCGCTGTACCAATCGCTCGATCCAGTTGCGGGAGCCTTAAGATCGGAAAGGTCGCCGTACTTGCGGTCCCCCATCGGCACAATCACGCCGTCCATCTTGAAGCTGAGGCCTTGGCCGCTGCCAGCTCCGCCCGTCAACTGCAGCCCCTTCGCATTGCGAGCATCGAGGTGCTCCGTTGCAAACTCGAAGCCGCCGCGCTGCATCGGCAACGTGAAGCGGCCGATGCGCACGTCGAAGCCATAGGTGTGCACCTTCGTCGTGCCGGCAGGTGATTCGTCGCCCTCCTGCGAGACCGCAACAATCGCCGCTTCGTGCACGCGATCTGCTGCCAGGCCGGCGAGCGAAACGGACGTTTGCTTCGTCTGTTCGACGGGTCGGCCGGGAACGGAAATGCGATAGGAAACCGCGCCTGCGACCTTGGGCCATTGCACCGTCGCCACTCGATCCTTGGTCGTTGCAGTTGCCACCGGCGCAGCCATCAGGTCCCGGCGACCGTCTGGCAAGAACACCGTATGCGCCCGCATGCCGCTGCGCAGATCCCCACCGTCGTTCGCGTCCAGCCAAACCATGCCGTAGCGACCGTCCGGCAAGCGGATCGCGTAGACATCGGACTCATCGAGGCGACCGTAGCTCGGCAAGTAGCCGTCCGTCGGCAGCTGCGAAACGCCTTCAAACGTCGCCCGCCCCTGACCGATCTTCTGCACCCCACCGCCGGGAACATAGACGCCGTAGAGGTAGCACACGACTTCGGCTTGGTCGGTGGCGACCGCACCCTCGGTCAGCGAAATGCCACCCGTCGAGTCATACCAGTTGTCGGCGTAATCGAGCACGTTGCGCTCGACAGGCTTGCGAGGACCGTGTTGCGTGACCACGCCCGGAAGAGAGATCGCGCCATCTTCAAGACCTCGCACCGTGATGCGGTGCACGCCCTGCGGATCGAGGTCCGCGAGTGAGATCGAACTGGACGACACGAACTCTTTGCGCAACTGCTCGCCGGAACGCACTTCGACCATATAGCGCGTTTGCCCGCCCGACCACGACACCCTGAGCGAACGCGCGCCCTGTTCGCCCTCCCAACTCGCTTGCAAGTCGGTCGGCGCGGCAAGGAACACGGGATCGGTCGGTGGCACGACCACCCACTGCAGCGACGCCGACGCGACGCTGTACGGATTGACGATCGCCAACGACACGCGGGCAACCCCGTGACTGGTCTTCAAGAATGCGGTGACGCGCTGCTCACTACGGCGGCCAACGCGGATGCGATCGCGCGACCACTCGTGTCGACCCGGAGCCGTATCGCCCGCCATCGCAACCATGCCGCCGACCAGCGGATCGAGGTAGAAGCCAATGCCGTCGCGGCCAAACTGCATGTCCGCTTGCAACGCGCCCACTTTGCGTTCGCGCAGCACGACGCCGGCATCCAGATCGAGCAACGAACCTGGCGCAATCTCGAAGCTACGCAACGTCGGCAAGCCATCGTGGCCTTGCGCGACGGCGCCACTGGAGAACGCGAGAACAACAGCGAGCAGATACTTCTTCACGCCGTCATGCTAGCCCGCATATCTCAGCAGCAACGCCGGCAAGTGCGTCAGAATAGCCCGCAGACAAGGAAGACGACCGAGGTCCGCGCAGGCGGGCCTGTGGACCCGTCGCGCAGCGCAGCCACATTCTACAGACCGACCAAGCCCGCAAAGCGGGCGGCAGGCAACGCCTGCCGTCTGACGAAGGCTCCGGGGCATTCGGGCGTGCTTGCCAAGTTGCTGATGAGATATGTGGGCTAGTCGGTCGCCGGCCCAAGATTCACGGCGTGTGCTCATGATCGGGGTTGTAGATGTGCCCAAGCGTGTGCGTCGCGGCGGCTTCGAACGTGCTGCCGGTGCCCTCTGCAGCCAACGCTTCGAGAATCGGAATGGCCTGTTCGTCACGCTTGCCGGAGTGCAACGACTTGCCCAGATACAACAGCGCATGCTGGCGCTCGGCGCCAAGCTTGTTGGTCGCAAGTACCGCCCGAAGGACCTTCGCAGCCTCGTCGTAGCGACGCTCCTTGAACAGCACGTAGCCCTCAGTCAGCTTTGCGGTGGGCGTCTTCGGCGCCGTCTTCAACCAACGCCGGGCCGCGGTCAGGTTGCCGTCCAAAGCGTAGAGGTGCGCCAACCGGCTGCGCGCTTCCGCGACCCCGCTGACTGCGGCGTTGATCAGCAACGACTCCGAATGAACGCGACATCCCAACTCCAGCAACAGGCAACCGAGTGCCCACTCGTCCCTCGGACCAACCTCCTCTTCCTGCAACTTGCCACGCAGCATCGCCAGTTCGGCCCGCTTGCTGACGCACAGGTTCAAGAACGCGGCGACCTGCTCTGGGTCTTGCGGCCCGGGCCGCGCGGCATAGCAGTAGCCTTGGCCGTCAAGCACACACATGCCCATGCCTTCGCTGCCGCCGATCCATTCGCCGTAGAGACGCTTGCGTTCGACACCGTCGGCGATGACCGCCACGAAATCGCCCGCCGCGAGGGCGTTGAGCACGACCGGATCGTGCAACCGCGACTCCATGAAGGCGCTCGCATCGTGGCCCGGCAGCGAGAAGAACACGACCAGGTCCTGGCCGCTACTGCGCGACGAACTCAGCGTTGCTTGCATGTCGCGCTGCCACTCAGGCGGGGCGGCACAACCGGCAAGCACCCCAGCAACGAGCGCCCCCGCAACGAGCGAACGTCTCACCGACAACCGTCGAATCACTTCTTCGCACCCTCACCGCAGAAGCGGTCGAGCCACTCGAAGAACTCGCGCTGCCACAAAACCCCGTTCTGCGGCTTTAGCACCCAGTGGCCCTCATCGGGAAAAATCAGCATACGACTCGTCACCCCTTGGATCTGCGCCGCCGTGAACGCCTGCAACCCCTGATCAAACGGCACGCGGTAGTCGCGTTCGCCATGAATCACCAGCAGCGGCGTCTTCCAGTTCTTGACGTATTGGTTGGGTGAGAACTTCTTGTAGCCCTCGGCGACCTCCGGCGAGATCCAGTACGGACCGCCCATGTCCCAGTTGACGAAGAACAGTTCCTCGGTCGACAGGTACATGCTCTCAAGGTTGAACACCCCGCAGTGCGCAATCATCGTGGCGAAGCGATTGCCGCCGTTGCCCATCAGCCAGTAGACCGAGTAGCCACCGAACGACGCGCCGACTGCGCCGACCCGCGCTTCATCGACGTAGTCGCGCTTGGTCATCGCGTCGGTGACCGAGAGCAAATCCTGCATCGCCTGGCCACCCCAATCGCGCGAAATCTGGTCGTTCCACTCCTGGCCAAAGCCCGGCAAGCCGCGGCGATTGACCGCCGCGACCACGTAGCCCTTGGCGGCCATCAGGTGGAAGTTCCAGCGGTAGGAGAACCACTGCCCAACCATCGATTGCGGACCACCCTGGCAATAGAGCAGCATCGGGTAGCGCTTGTTGGGGTCGAAGTTTGGCGGCTTGACGATCCACGCGTGCACCTTCTTGCCGTCGGTCGTATCAAACCATTCGGCGTCCACCGTTGGCAACGACATACCGGCGTAGGCCTCGGCGTTGGCGTCGGTGACCATCGTGATCTTGCCGGTCGCCACGTCGACGCGTGCGATTTCAGCGGCACGTTCGGTCGTCGTCATCGAGCAGTAGATCGTCGCGGCGTCCGGCGTGACGTGGATCGCGCCCAAGCGATGCCGCCCGTTGGTCACCGCAATGGCCTTCGGTGCTTGCAATGGGGTCGTGTAGATCTGGGTCGTGCCTTCGACATCGATGGTGAAGAACAAGCGCTTGCTATCGGCACTCCAGGTCACGTCGTGCGGTGACGCGTCAAAGCCCGGCAGCAGTTCGGTGTTCGTGCCCGCCTTGCGGTCGTGAATCATCAAGCGGATGCGGTCCGCTTCGAAGCCTGGGCGCGCCATGCTTGAGAACGCAATCCAACGACCGTCCGGCGAGTAGCGCGGCTCTTGGTCGTAGCCGGGCATGCCTTCCGTCAGGTTGCGGTGCTTGCCACCGCCGACGGGAACCACCCACAACGACGAGTCGGTGCTCGCTTCGGGGTTTGGCACGCGACGCGCCGTGTAGCACAGTTCTTTGCCATCGGGCGACCAGCGAATCTGCTCGGCGCCACCGAACGGCATCAGCGGCGTGTGCACCTTCTCGGTAGGCATCAGGTCTAGCGCCTTGCCACCTCCTTGGGCCGCTTGCACGAACAGGTGGCTGTAGGTGCCATCGTTCCAGGTGTCCCAGTGACGAATCAGCAAATCGTCGTAGGCGCGCGCGTTCGCTTCGGGCAGGTCCTTGTGCTTCTCGGTGACGAGCTGATCGAGTTTGACCGACTGCGTGAACGAAAAGTGCGTGCCAGCCGGCGACCAATGCAAGTTGGACACGCCGCCTTCGACCGGCGTGACGATGTCGGGGCCATCCTCGTAGAGATGCCGCCGCACAATGCCTTCCTTGCCAACCCACGCAAACGACGCACTGTTGGGCAACCAATACGGCGAGCGACCAACGGCAACTTCGGTCGGCTTGCGGCCGGCCTCCATCAGGTTGAGCAGGTAGACCTTGGTGCTGCTTTTGTTGGCCTGCACGTCCGGTGTGCTGATCGTGAACAGCAGGTGCTTACCGTCCGGCGCGAGCGTCAAACTGCCAACACGATGTAAGGAGTTCAGGATCTCGGGCGTCAAGACCTTCTGGGCAGAGAGGTTGGCAACCGGCAAGGACAGGGCTGCAAGGGCAGTCACGGCGAGGCGTTGAAGCATGCGCATGCGGCGATCATTGCGGGCCGAGCCGATCAATGCCACGCGTGAGCCCGAACTGGCGGCCGTTGGGGCCAAGTTCGAGTGAACTGCCTCCACATTTGCCCGTTGCGCTGCTCCAATCCGCTCCATTCCGCCGCGCCGCGAGGCCGGCCCCAAAACCCGGGACATACCGTGCTTCGATCCAAACTGGCCCGCGCCGTCACCCTCACGACACTCACCTTCACGACCCTGCTCGCACCGGTCGCGACGCAGGCCAAAGCTACTCAGGCGAAACTGCGCGGCACCCTCCCGGCCTCCGGAACCGTGGGCGACGCGCCCGGCGCCAACACCTACGCGATCGAGCTGCACCAAAACGGCCTGCTGTCGGTGGCCGGGGTTCCGGTGACGTTCGACGAATGCTTCCAGCAGCTCGCGGCCATGACCTTGGAACTGCCCAACGAGCGCATTGGTTCGATCAATACCAGTGTCGTCAACGTGCTGATCCGCGCCGACCGCAGCGTGCCGATGGCCTCGATCGATCGCATGCTGCGGGAATGCGCGCGCCGCGACATCGCCGCGCCACGTATCTTCTTCGGGGTGACCCATGCAGACAGCGGGGACGAGGGCGCGTTCGCCTACTTCCTGCCGATCGATCAAGGCGTCAACAAGGGGGGCGTCGAAGTGATTCCGATCACCGCGCTGCCTGGCAAGGACGGCTCCATTGACGGGCTGCACAGCTACCTGCAACGCTACGCCGCCGCGATGCAACCAGCGCAACGCAAGGCAGCTGCCGTCAACATCCAAGCGCAAGGTGACCTCGCGTGGGGAACGGCCCTGAGCATGCTCGATGCCGCGGTGCGGGCCGGCATTCCATCGGCCTACATCGAATGCACCCTGACGGCTGCGCAGAACACGTGCTGGCACGCGAAAACGACCAAGCGAGACCTGCGCGCACTGCAATTGTCCTCGCCGACGTCGACCGAGGTCGGCTGCCAGATCGGGCCGGTGACGGTGCGATCGGGTGCCAAGTCGGTACTTCCGGCGCGCGTGCGAGGAGCCTTCGCCGGGTATCCATCATCACCAGCGGGGTTGGCCGTAGAAGAGATCGAGATCGTAGAAGAGGTTGTCGACACGGACGTCAACCTCGACCTCAACAGTGGCATACCCAGCCGCTACGGCAATCGCTCCATCGCGGACAGCGGCAAACACACGCGCCCCCTGCAGAGCCAGGCGATCGACGACGGCCTCAAGTGGCTCGCGAGTCACCAGGACGACGATGGCAAGTGGGACAGCGACGGCTTCATGAAGCACGACCTCGGCGCCGAGATCTGTGACGGTGCCGGCAATCCGGTCCACGATGTCGGCGTAACGGGGCTGGCGCTACTCGCCTTGCTCGGCGACGGCAACACGATGCGTGTCGGCCCCTACCGTGACCAGGTCAAGATGGCCGTGAAGTGGCTGCGTTCGCAGCAACAGAACCACGGGCTGTTCGGCAGCAGCGCGTCCCACGATTTCATCTACGACCATGCGATCGCCGCCTACGCCATGGTCGAAGCCTACGGATTGTCCGACTACAAGCTGATCAAGAAGTCCGCGCAGAAGGCCATCAACTACCTCGAGTCGCACCGCAACGCGCACGGGGTCTGGCGCTACCGACCGCGCGATGGCGACAACGACACGTCGGTCACCAACTGGTGCGCGATGGCATACATCGCGGGCGAGTACTTTGACCTGCAGGTCAACCCAGTCGCCCTGCAGTTGGTCGGCAACTGGCTCGAGGAAGTCGCAGATCCGGTGACCGGCCGCCATGGCTATACCAAGCAGGGCGAGCTCTCGTCCCGTCACCCGGGTGGCCACATCAAACAATTCCCACTGGGCACGAACGAGGCGCTGACCGGCTCATCGCTGTTCGTTCGCTGCCTGCTGGGCCAAAACATGGAGAAGAACCCGATCATGCGGAAATCCGCAGATCTGATTCACAACCAACCGCCAGTCTGGAGCCCGGATACCGGCCACATCGATTTCTACGCCTGGTTTTGGAGCAGCGACGCGATGCACCAGGTCGGCGGCCGGCATTGGAACAATTGGTCCAAACAACTGGCTATCGCGCTGCTGACCGGCCAGAGCAAGAAGGGCGTTGCCAAGGGCTCCTGGCCACCAATTGGGGTCTGGGGCAAGGATGGCGGCCGCATCGCCAGCACGGCTTTGGCAACCTTGAGCCTGCAAAGCC
The DNA here is from genome assembly GCA_963974725.1 of uncultured bacterium. GTDB lineage: Bacteria > Planctomycetota > UBA1135 > UBA1135 > UBA2386. The sequence goes on from CAXBFC010000255.1 coordinate 8,782, forward strand.
ATTACCGGTATGTCCGCCTCGGTCGCTAGCAACCGGGTCGCGACCAACTGGGCCTGCGGCCCGCCAGCGCGGCGCGGATGTCCCGATGGAGGTGGGCTTCTTCGACTCGGCGGCGTATTCCCCCGGGAAGGAACCGGTCCCAGCTCCGTCTCAAGGGCCTGATTCCAGCCGCCAGCTGTTAGACTCCGGTAGAGACTTATGAACGCCAAGAACCAATCCAGTCGGACCCCCGCCCCAACCCGCGCCTCCCAACGCGGCTTCACCCTCGTCGAAATCATGGTCGTGGTCGTAATCCTCGGCCTGCTCGCGACCCTGGTTGTCCCCAATATCATGGGCGCCAGTGACGAAGCCAAGGAAGGCAAGGCCAAGTCGGACGTCAAGATGATCGCCGATTCCGTCCGCTACTACTACGCCAAGAACAGCCGCTTGCCGGACTCGCTCGAAGACCTGGCAACCAAGGATGAGAAGGGCCGCAGCGAGATTCTCGAACTGCCGGTCGACCCGTGGAACACGGCCTACGAGCTGGTCCCAGGAGACTCACCTCGCGACTTCGAAGTTGTCAGCTGTGGACCCGACACGCAACTCGGCACCGAAGACGACATCTCGAGCCGCGCCAAGGAAAAGGAATAGCCGTCCCCACGGACCGCCGGGCGCCGATAACCACGGCGTCCACGGACTGATGTATATGCAACGCCACGGCAAGAGCACCGCAGATCCGAGCACCCGCCGCGCAAGCCCGGGTGCATCTGGCTTCACGCTGATCGAGCTGATCGTTGCCATTTCCTTGGCGGCACTTCTGGTCGGCATCGTCGCTCCAAACCTCGTCGGGCTACTGCCGACGGCGCGTCTCGATGGCACCAGCAAGGACATCAAGGCCAAGCTGACGATGATCCGTTCGGAGTCGCGTATCCAAGCAAAGCGCATGGAGATGGAGTTCGACCTCGACAACGCGCAGTACCGCATCATCCTGCCACCGGAAGAACAACTGACCAGTGACCAGGTCGTCTACAACGACGACGAAGTGCCGAATGAGCACAAGGACTGGATGGAGCTCAAAGAAGGGGTCGTGTTCGCCGGCGCGGGCGACTCGAAGAGCGGCACGATCACCAAAGGCCTGTATCGGGTCGTGTTTGATGAATACGGCTTCACGGCCGATCAGGTGGTTGCGGTGCGGCTCGTCGAAGATGAGACCATGGTCTGGTCAGTCGTGATCCACGGCCTGACCGGCCACATGGAAGTCCAGCAATCCGAACTTGGCGAGATCGCACAACCCACGCCAATCGGCGAAGGAGCCTTCTGATGATCCGCCCGCAGGTAATTGGCACGAAGCAACCGCACGGCGACCGCAGTAGCGAAAGCGGCATGCTGCTCGTCGAGGCACTGGTGGCGATGGCCATCGTGGCGATGGTCACGATCGCCTACATCGGCATCCGCACCGACGCGCTGATCGACGCGACGCGAGCCCGCAACTGGCGCCTGGCGCGCGAGATCGCCGAAGAGAAGCTCTCGGGACTGATGGCTGGCGCACACGAGATGCAGCCGGAATCGGGCCAGCCGATCGAGATCGAGAAGTACGAGGACTTCTCCTACAAGATCGTGCTCGGCGAATCCGCAGTCGCCGATATCGAAGCCGAAGTCGCCAATGAAGCGGCCGGTGAAGACTCCGAGGCCAAGGACCAGATCCAGTGGCAACAAGACCGCCGCGACATGCGGCGCGCCCAGGATCGCGGCCTTGATGCGATGGAGTATGAAGAGCAACAAGAACTCGATGACATCGAAGAGCGACTTGCCGAGAAGGCGCCCAGCGAAGAGGACTTCGAAGAGGTCGCCGTGGTCGTCTACTTCCCCAAGCTCGACGCGGATTTCCCCGGTCAAAAGGAAGCGCTGCTAATCAAGGCTCGAATCTCGACGCTCGCGATCTCCGGCCTGACACCGGATCAGGCGTCGAGCCTGGCGGAGTCCCAAAGCGGCGGAACCGATCCGGCGAACCCTGCAAGTAATCCGGCCGGCGGCGCTGCCGCAGGTCTTCCCGGAGGAGGTGGACGATGACCCCATGCACAAAAGCACGTAAGCAGAACGGCTTCACATTGATCGAAGTGCTGCTCGCCGTCGCGATCACCGCAACGGTCATGCTGACGGTCGGCACGACGTTCCACATCATGCTGAACGCGCGCGACGTCGTCGACGACCTCGCCGAATCCTCCGAAGCAGGGCCGCGCATCCTCAACCTGATCGAGCGCGATCTGCGCGGGTTGTGGACCTACAACATCAAGAACAACAAGGTCTTCAAAGGCACCGTTGCCGATGTCAATGGCCGCGATGCAGACCGCATCGACTTCCTGACCACGACCGACTCGGTCGGCATGGTCACCGACCTGCAAAGCGTGCCGCACAAGACCACCATTTGTGAGGTCGGCTACTGGTTCAAACCCAACCAGCACTTGCGCGATGTGTTTGAACTGTGGCGCCGCGAAGACCCGATGGTCGACAACGAACTCAACACGCAGGGTTCGTTCCAACTGGTGCACGACCGGATCAAGAACTTCAAGATCCGCTACTACGACTCGCTCGGCTTCGAAGCCGAAGAACTGCTCGAGTGGGACACCTCGAACGAAGACCGGTTGCCCAAGCGCCTGAAGATCGAGTTCACGATCGAGCGCCGCCGCAGTAGCCGGAACGTCGTCAGCGACATCGAGGTCGAAGACTTCGAAGGCGCCGAGAAGACCTACATCCGCCACTTCGTGTTCGACGACCGCCTCAACGACATCCTGGCGGCGAATAATGCGCGCATCCCGGTGCTGCCCCCAGCACCCGACGCCGCCGCTGGCGGGGAAGGCGAAGGCGAAGGCGGCCCCGCTGGGCCCGCGGG
>CAXBFC010000256.1:0-11431 GCA_963974725.1 uncultured bacterium
TGGCCGCAGCCACACCGCATTCGCGCCAGGCGGCGGCTACATCAAGATGCGCAACCTCAAGTATGCCGACGACCCGACGCCACTGGTCGACGGCTGCAAGTGCTACTGCTGCCGTAACTACTCGCGCGCCTACCTGCGCCACCTGGCCGTGGCCGACGAAATGCTGGGCGGCATCTTGCTGTCCATCCACAACATCCACTTCCTGCAGGATCTGATGCGTTCGATTCGCGAACAGATCCCGATTGCCGAGGACTCCCAATGATGCTGCGCTACTTGTTGTTGTTCGTTTCCCTGTGCTACTTCTTGCCAGCACAGGAGGTCGCCGACATTCGCCTCGGCAGTTGGAACCTTGAGTTCCTCGGCGCGGACCCGAAGTATCGCCGCGATACGCCGCCGCGTTCCGACAGCGACCTGGTCGCGATCGGCATGAAGATCCGGGCGCTCGGTGTCGCCATGATGGGCGTGCAAGAGATCTGCGGCGAAGAACCTCTGAAGGCTGTTGCCGAAGCGGCGGGTCCGAGCTGGCGTGCCGTGCTTGGTACAACTGGCAAATGGAGCGATGGCAAGACGCAGCAAGGTGTTGGCTTCCTCTACGACAGCAGCGTTCTCGATCTTCTGTATGCCGAAGAGTTGCTCGAGTTCCCGAGTGATTTCGACGGAGTTTCCGTGTTCCACCGCAAGCCGGTAACAGCGTGCTTTCGTCACCGCCAGACACGTTGCGACTTCCGCGTCGTCATCGTGCATCTCAAAGCGGGCCGCAAAGCACGCGACCTGCAAAAACGCAAGGCCGAGGCGACGCACTTGCGGGCTTGGGTTGGTGACTTGCTGAAGAACCCGAATGAAGATCGCGACATCGTGATCTTCGGCGACTTCAACAGCACCTACGGCGAGGACCCGGAGATGGTGTTGGAGAGCGGTGACATCATGCGCTACCTCGACCAGCAACAACCGGCGCCGACGATCATGCACTTCGATACGCCGATCGATCAGTTCTGCGTCAGCAATGGCTTCCGCGAAGTGCAGCGCAACTCGCTGCTGTCACATCACGTGCCCGACGCCGAGGAACGGCTGCGTTTTCGCAAGACGTACAGCGACCACTTTCCGGTCACGCTGCGCATGACGCCGCTGGCAGACGACGATCCCGAGTCGACGTTCAAGCAGGGACCAAGCGAGCAGGTGCTGCCGACAACGCGACGTCCGCCAAGCAAAACCATCAGCACGCGCACGCCAACTTGGCCGCCTCGCCCCGGCACGATTGTGCAGGTGCGAACTCGCGACGCCGTTGCCACGGGCAAGTTCATCCGTCTGGGCAGCGACGATGGCTGGGTCGTGATCGACAGCAAGACCGGTATCATGGCCTTTCCGCGTGAGCAGGTAGTCTCGATGCGCGTGCCCAAAAACTGAACGCGCCGCCGCTGCCCGTTTCCGTCTTGCGAAAAAGCTTTCGCTGCGACGGTTTTGAAGGTCGCAATGGCATCGCGAGTTTGCGTCTCCGGGATCTTCCTGTAGATGACCTAGGGGCTTATGCGGGAAGCCGCACGCGGGATCGCGGGCTAGGATACAGAGGTAACGCACTCGGGTCCTGCGAGCAGGATCCGTTGCAACTATGCCTCGCCTCCGCTCGTTGCCTCGCGCACTACAATTATATGCAACATCGACTCGCTGCACTGGCGCTCGCCGCCTTTCTCTCGCCCACCGACGTGCACGCTCAAAACTACCGAGCGGGCCAAACGGCCGCGATTGACCCAAGTGTCAGTGCTGCGACGACGCCATTCTTGTCATTGCCCGGCATCTTCACGGACTTCGTCCGCGCCGGTGGCGGCCAATTCGTCGAGCTGCCCAACGGCACGGCGCGACTGACCGGCCGAGTCTACGCCAACAGCAATCTCTACGCGGGCTTCCTGTTCGACTTCACGTTTACGGGCCGCATGGATCCGGCCGATCCTGGCTACCCACCGGTCGGCGCTCCAGATCTTGGCTTGCTCGCGACGGCCTACACGCCGACCGGCGTAGTCGACGCCAGCACCTTCTCCTACTACAGCTCGGCGACCGGCACGCTCACCGGAGTTCGCAATCTGCACCAAGCAGTGTTGTCGCTTGCCTCCGTCGGTCCCGTGCAACTTGGCCTCGGCGCCAACAACCGCAACGCAGCGGACGGCCTGTTCGGCGAGTTCGCGGTCACCGTCGTCAGCCACCCGCAGTTCAGCACCCTTACACCGACTGGCAATGCCGAGCTCAGTCTTGACTTCGTCGCTCCCTACAGCGAGTTCGCAACCCACCCACAGGTTTACAACCAAAGCCTGACCACCTTGGTCGAAGGCCGCGCGATGAACCTACCGGGCGTCGCTGATGACTACGTGTTCGTGCCGACGGCCGACTTCACCGAACTGGCGTCTGGTCAGGCCACGTTGACCGGAACGTTGTCGCGCATCGCCGACCTCAGTGACAGCTGGGACCTCGTCGTCACCCTAGGCGGTCGCGTCGACCCTGGCCAAGCCAACTGGCCGCCGACCGGCAGCCCGGTGCAGCAGATGTTGCCGGCGGCCTACGTCGCCGGTGGCGGTCCGCTCGATCCCGGCGCGTGGCACTACTACACGGTTGCGACCGGCACGCTGACTGGCACTGGCTTGAACGCTGGCGGCGCCATCAACTTGACCCAGAGCGCGGCTACTCAGGTGGGCGGCGGCGCCAACAACACCAACACCTACTTCGGTAGCTACAGCCGGTTCGCGACCAGCATCGTGACGCAGCCGACGGCGCGCACGGTGACGATCACAGGCGATGCCGAAGTGTGCACGCTGACCGCGGTGTTCCCGGTCCTGCCGTTCCCGAGCTTGACGACGCCGACTTCGACGCCGCAACACCCGACGGTCACCGACCTCGGTCTGGTCCTCGAAGGCAACAACCTGGCGTGGGTCGAACTGGTCGGTGTCAACTTCGACCTGATGGGTGCGGGCGACGCGAATGACTTCCTCAACGGTTGGTTCCGCGTCATCGACAACACCCACGTGGAAGTGCACCCGCGTCCCGGCATCGTGCCTGGCAGTGCCAGCGTGCTGGTCTACAACCCGGCGATTCAAAGCAACAGCGTCGCGATCGACCTGGTCGCGCCGGCGACACCGGCGTTCTATGCCGAGCCGACCGTGGACGCCGGTGGCACGCTGCATTGCCGCATGCATCACGGTCCGGTCATCGGTCCCGCCGTCGCGCTGGTCACGCTCAGCCAAACGCTGCTGCCGAGTGTCTTCCCCGGTATCGCAAGCCTCGACATCGGCAACAACTTCACCGACATCCTGCTCGATCCGTTGCTCTACACGCATGACCCGGCAACCGGCGTCGCAGCGATGAACTACGGTCCGATGCCCGCCGCTCTGCTCGGCAGCACCTACTACTTCCAAGGCATGGTGGTCGACATCGGTGCTGCCGCGCCGCCGTTCACGGCGACCAACTACTGGCAGATCGACTTCCAGTAGGCGTTCGAGCCCGCATCTCTCACCAGCGACGCGGGCAAGTGCGTCAGAATGGCCCGCAGACAAGGAAGTCGACGGAGGGCCGCGCAGGCGGGTCTGTAGAAGGCGGGTTTGTAGACCCGTCGAACAGATCTCAGTAAACCCGTCGAACAGAACAACGGAGCCCGCAACGCGGGCGGCAGGCAACACCCGCCGTCTGACGCTGGCCGCGAATCATTCGGGAGTGCTTGCCACGTTGCTGGTGCGATATGGGAGCTAGCGCAGCACGAACAGCAACAAGAGTCCGACGACGAGCACGATCGCGACGATCTTCATCCAAGATTTGCCGCCGTCGTGATCGAGTTCATTCTCGGGACCGTAGCCGTCCGGGATGTCGGTGCTCTGGTAGTCGATCTCCTCCGAGCTCATCCAGCCCGTTGCGTCATCGCTGCCACACTCACGGCAAACCTTGGCACCGGCCTTGACGGCGGCTCCACAGTTGGGGCATTCGAATGTGCCGCGACTCATAGCTGTTGCTCCAGGATCAGGTAGTCGAGGCCAACCATCATGCGTTGCTTGGCCTGCGGGTTCTTGCCGACAAGCTCAAAGCGTAGTTCGTTGCCGCCCTTGGTCAACGCAACGGTGCCCGCTTCGAATGGTCCCGAACTGCTGACTTGCGGCGCGAACCCGTCGAAGGGTTGGCCCAGAGTTGTACCGGCCAACGACACCTGCACCTTGGCGAAGTCGTCGGCGCGGGTCATCGCAAGAGTCACCTTGTAGCGACCGGCAGTTGCGACCGGCACGGCCAAGGTCAACACGTCCCCGACCTTGCCATCGCGCCACCAACGTTGTGCATCGTGCGAGAACACTCCCTCGAAGAACGACAGGTTCTGGACTTCGTGCGTGCCGCCGGTGCACGCCACGACTTCGAGAGACTCTCCTTCGAGTGCCCCCGCGACCTTGAGGGTCTCTGGCAACGGCAATGGCTGCAGGTAGCGCTGGCCGACCGGCGGCACCGCCGGCAAACCGGACGTCGCCTTGGGGGCGCCATACCAGTAGGCAACGCTGGCGTAGTCCATCTTGATGTCCTGCAGCCAGTGCCAGCGCTCGAGGTCAAAGCGGAACGCATTCTGAAACGGCACGTTGTCGAGCACGTGGCTGCGGAACAGCTGAGTGAAGCCGAAGTTCTTCGGCCCATCACATCGCACCTGCGCATGGAACGGCGCCGAGAACGGCGTTGGGTCGCACCACGCATAGCCGAAGTAGTCCTCGGTACCGGTGCCAAACCACGAAGGGCGCGTCTCGCCATCGACGAACAACTTCTCGTCGCCTTCGCCCCACCAGATGCGCGATGGATTGCGAACCAACAGCGAGCAGCCCACAAACCGGCCGGCGCCCTTGGCGTCGAGCACGACGTGGTCCGTGAACGGGCGCGTTGGTTGACCGTAGACCTGGTGGTAGTTGGCCCGAAACTGCAGCTTGTAGTACCACGAACGATCTTGCGGCCGGTCGATCCAATTCTCCATCACCTCGCTCTTCACGGCCAGTTGCAGCTCGACGCCGTCAAGCGCAGCATCGACTGCTAGCGACACCTTGCCGCCCTGCATCATCGGCATTGGCCAATGGCAGTAGCCCAAGCCCTGCGCGGTGACTCCCAGTTGCTCACTGTGCCAAGAGCGCCAGTCACGACTGGCGAAGAATGCGGACAGCGGCACGTCGACCGTGCGTTCGCCACCGACCTCGACCAGCAAGCGCACGCGCTGCAATTGCTCCGCGAGATCGGCACGACCACGCCCCTTGCGCAATTGAACTTCGACGGACGTCACGACACGTTTTGCTGCGATCTCGAGGACCCCCGAGGCATCGGCCGTGACGCGCTTGCCAGATTGTGGCCAGGGCGACTCCTTGAGTTCGGCCGTGCTGGCCAGGACCTCGGGCGTTCGCAGTAGCTCCGGGGTGAAGCTCTCGACTTCGACATGCTTGGGTTGCAGCGATACGGCAGCCAGGTAGTAGAGATCCGGATGACTTGCCGACACGACCAGGCGCTTCTGGAACGGCACTGGCAGATATACATTGCCACCTTGGGACCGCATCGCCGCCAACTCGGATGGCACGCCGGAGACGTTGCCTTGGCAGAGTTCGGCGAAGTCGACACTCCAGGTACGTTGTCCGTCGATATCGAAGTGCAGCGTGCCGGTCGGGTTCGCAGACCACAGCCGCGCGAGCCAGCCAGGGCCGCTGACGTCGACCATGACATACTCCTTTTTATCCTGCCGTTCGACGACTCGAAGGTAGTTGCCGCGGTCATGGTTGGCGTAGAAGGCGTCGCCTGTACCTTCCCCTGCGTCGCTTCTGCGGTCGTAGCTCGAAAACTGCACGCACCGCTCCCCGATGTGAGGCGCTTGCATCAGGTGGTCGAGGAAGCGCAGTTGCTGCACGCGAAACGCGAATTGCTTGGCATCTGTCGAGAAGCTTTGCGCGGTCGCGAGTGCCCCCAGCGAGGCAATGACGATCATTCCAATCAGTAGCTGCCGCATGACATCACGATAGCGGCTCAATCGACCATTGCGTCCCGCGCGACAATCGAGACGATGCTGCGGTGCGTCTAACAGCCGTCGCGATATCCGTCTGCCTGCCGTTGTGGTTCTGCGCGTCTGCCTTGGCCCAGAACTCGGTAGCCAAGCCGCAGGATCCACCCGCCTTCCGCCAGCATCCGTTCCAGCATTACGATCCGTTCCGCGGCATGGACGAGAGTGGGCGGATTCCGAAGCCGCAGTTTCCGGAGGATCTGCAGCGTCCCGAACGCTGGCGCTACACGCCACCGGCGCGCATCAAGCCCGGCAGTGTGCTCGATCGATTCTGGGTCAGTTCGTTCGTGACGCCGATCATCTTCCGCGAGGAGGACATTGGCTTCGGCGGCGGCCTGGCGATGACCGACGTCGATTTTCGCAATCAGAACTTCCAGGAGTTCGCGAACATCATCCTGACCTACTCCGCCGAAGGGCAGCAGAACTTCCGGATCAATTGGTCGAAGTGGCTCAACCATCGAACGCTGCCAAATGGTGGCATCATCCGGGAAGAGCGCGGCCGCATCTTCGCCGGGGCTGGTTACTCGAAGACCTTGACGCGCCGCTTCTTTGGCTTCGGCAGCCGCAGCGTTGGTGGCGACGAAACCAGCTACACCGAAGAGGTCAGCAACCTCGGCTTTGGCATCCGCATGCCGCTGCCGGACCCCGGCAGTGATTGGCTGGCGCGAGTTGATGTGGCGTTGGAGCACCACGCCCTGTCGTCGGGACGCGTCAGCAACGTGCCGAGCACCGATGTCTACAAACCGCTGTTCCAGCGTGCCTTCCAGGATGGCGACGGGGTCGACCAGATCTGGGTCACTGGCCGCTTTGGGTGGGACACGCGAGACAGCCTCGCCCAAGCCTACCGTGGCAAACGCCTGGCGATCTCCGTTGCCAGCGCCCTGCAGAGTGCGGGTGAGTGGGGATCGATCATCGCGCTGGACGGACAACACGTGTTCCCGGTGCCGCCGATCTTCCATCGCGGCAGCGTGGGCCGAGAGGAGAACCCACCCACCGACGTATTTGCGTTGGGCTTCTTCTTGCAAGACACCGTCGGCGAACTGCCGTTCTACAGCTTGCCGTCGTTGGGCGGCTCGCGCACGCTGCGCGGCTACATCCAAAACCGCTTTACCGATCGTGCCGCCGCGCACTTCTCCGTCGAGTATCGCATCAACTTGATCGAACGCGGCCACGCATTCACCGACACGATCCGGATCGAACGCATCGGGCTCGCGCTGTTCTACGATGCCGGCACGGTCGCATCCGATATCGATCGACTGGACAGCGGCCGCTTCCTCGATAGCTACGGAGTCGGCCTGCGCTTGGCGTTCTCGCGTGAGGCGATCTTCCGGGCGGATGTCGGCTACGGCGAAGAAGGCAGCAACCTGACCATAGCCTTCGGCAACGCGTTCTAGCGGCAGCAGCGCGCCGCCCGTGCATGCTCTCGGTGGCAACGGCGCAATGCACCATACCCCGTTTTGGTCACGTCCTGGTAGCCGCTGGCCAGCACCGTGACACGAGGCTGCCGCTGCGACACAATACGAGCCCCCCGCGTTTCACCTATTGATGACCTATTCACTCCGGTTCGTTGCCGTTTGCTTGCCCGCGATGCTGGCCGGCATCGCCTCTAGCAGCTCTGTTCTGGCCCAAGGAGTCGAAGCGCAGGCTGCTGAGCCGTCGTCCCCAGCACTGCCAGCTGCCCAGTCACTGCCATCTGCACTGCCACCGGCTGCAGTAGCCCCCGTTGGTGGCGGGGTCCGTTACGGGCGAGACATTCGCCCGATCTTGTCGGACCGATGCTTCCGCTGTCACGGCCCGGACGGCAACGAGCGCGCGGCCGACCTGCGACTGGATCTGCGAGAATTTGCGCTCGCCGATCGCGATGGTGCAGCGGCGATTGTGCCCGGCGCGCCCGAGCGCAGCTTGCTGATTGATCGCATCAAGAGCCACGATCCCGACGAGCGCATGCCGCCCCCGGATAGCAACAAGCCAGCGCTACAGCCGGCCGAAATCGCGCGCTTCGAGCAGTGGATTCGCGAAGGTGCCAGCTACGAACAGCATTGGGCGTTCTCGATTCCCGAGCGTCCAGCTGTTCCACAAGTCGATCCACAAGCCAATTCACAAGGCGACGCCCAGCACCCCGTCGACGCGTTCCTTGACCGCGCCCGAAGTCTGCAGGGGCTGCAGCGGAGTCCCGAGGCCGAGCGAGCGACCTTGTGCCGGCGCTTGTTCCTGACCCTGACGGGACTGCCGCCGACGCCGGCAGAACTCGACGCCTGGTTGGCGGACGCGCGCGATGATGCCTACGAACAACTGGTCGAACGTCTATTGACCGTTGAGCCATATGCGACGCGCCACGCTGAGCACCTGGCCAGCATTTGGCTCGACGCCGGTCGTTATGCCGACACCAGCGGCATCCACATGGATGCCGGCCGCCAGGGATGGCTGTGGCGCGACTGGCTGATCGCTGCGATCCGCAACGATAAACCGTTCGATGAGTTTGTCGTCGAGCAACTGGCCGGCGATTTGCTACCCGATGCGACGCCGGAGCAGATTGTCGCAACCGGCTTCTTGCGCAACCACATCACGACGGATGAAGGTGGCGCGATCAACGAAGAGTATCTGGTGGAGTACGCCGCCGAACGCACCGCAACGGTCGGCAGTGTCTTCCTCGGTTTGACGGTCGGCTGCGCGCGTTGCCACGACCACAAATACGATCCGATTCGACAACAGGACTACTACCGCCTGTTCTCGTTCTTCAACAACAACGAAGAGCCGGGGCTCTACCGGCAATCGAAGGACGCGAATCGCGCCCTCGAACCGTTCGTTGCGGTGCCTACCGAAGCCCAGTTGCAAGCAAAGGCGCAGCTCGAAACGGACGTCGCGGCCGCTACCGCCGTGCTCGATGACGTCGACCCGGACGAACGCAAGACCTACCTTGCGTTCCTCGCAGAAGCCAACTCGGACCTCGGCCTCGACTGGCAGCGGCCGCAAGTGCTGTCGGCGACGAGCAGCGGCGGCGCGACCTTGACGGTGCTGGACGATGGTTCGGTTCTCGGTAGTGGCAAGAACCCGGGCAACGATCACCAGACGTTTACCCTGGCCATGCAGGCGACCGAGCAACGCTGGCTTTCTCTCGAAGCGTTGCCTGATGAAAGCTTGCCCAAGGGCCTGTTGAGCCGCGCTTCGCACGGCAACGCGGTGTTGCAGTTCGCACGCTTTGAGGTTCGACCACGCGAAGGCAGTGGCGACGGCCCCGGCGACTGGCAGCCGCTGACGATTCGCTACGCACTGGCCGACGTCGAACAACCAAACGGCGACTTCGGCATCGGCAATGCACTGCTCGACAATGGCATTGGCTGGGCGGTGGCAGGTCACAATGTCCCCGGACCTCGCAGCGCCTGGTTCCTGAGTGATGAGGCCTTTGGGTTTGCAGGTGGCACCGAGTTGCGCGTCACCCTGTCCTACGATTCCCAGTACACCCAGCACGTGCTCGGCCGGGTGCGCTTCGCCACCAGTCACGGGGAGGATGCGGGGCTATCGACCCTGCCACTTGCGACGACTGGCTACCACACGTGTGGCCCATACGACGTCAAGGAGAAGGACGCTGTCTACACCACCGAGTTCGGTCCCGAGCTGGCGACCGCGATTGATCGCAGCAAGAAGTTCGGCAAGCACCAGTGGCAGTACAAGGACAAACTGACGCGGGGGCAGACCCACCTACTGCACAAGGGACGCAACGTCACCTACGTGGCGCAACGACTTTGGGCGCCGTCAGCGCGCGAAGTCGAAGTCGCGCTCGGCAGTGATGACGGCTACCAGCTGTATCTCGATGGACAACGAGTCGACGAGCAGCGCGTCGATCGCGGTGTACAGCTCGATCAGAACCGCGCCACCATCAAGCTGAGCAAGGGCGCCCACCTGTTGGTCATGAAGGTGTGCAACACCGGCGGCGCGGGTGGCTTTGCCATCCAGCATCTACCCGGAAGCAAGGAGCTGCACGGCGACCTGTTCCTGGCCATGGTGCCCGGAATCGACGGCGACAAGCATCGTGGTGAGCGTCTGCTGCACGCGTATCGAAGCAATCGTTCGCCGGTGTATCGCGAGCGATCCGCCAAGCTCAAGGACCTGCAGGCGCAACTCGCCGCCATCGACGTCGGCGTCCCGCGTGCCATGATCATGCAGGAACGCACCATGATGCGGCCGACGTTCGTGCTCTCACGTGGCGAGTACGATCAGCCGGACCAACAGCGGCCGGTGACGCGCGAACTGCCGCAGATGTTTGGCACGCTCGGCGACGACTTGCCGAAGAACCGCCTTGGCCTGGCCCGCTGGTTGGTTTCGGATCGCAATCCATTGTTGCGCCGGGTGTCCGTCAATCGCCTTTGGGAGTTCGTCTTTGGCACGGGCATCGTGCGCACTAGCGAAGACTTCGGCTTCCAGGGGGAATACCCCAGCCACCCGGAATTGCTCGATTGGCTGGCGTGCGAGTTCCAGGCGAAGGACCACAGCGTGCGCGAGATGCTCAAGTTGATGGTGACCAGCTCGGCGTTCCGGCAACGCAGCCGTGTGCAAGCAACCGCCGGTCGCGATCCCGACAACCGATTGCTCTCGTGGTTTCCGCGGCGGCGTTTGACGGCCGAAGCGATTCGCGACCAAGCGCTCTTCGTCTCTGGACTGCTGGTCGAACAGACCGGCGGTCCGAGCGTCAAGCCATACCAGCCCGCAGGTCTGTGGCGCGAAGTCGCGATGTTACAGTCCAACACCCGCATCTTCCAACGCGACGATGGCGACAAGCTCTGGCGTCGCAGCCTCTACACGTATTGGAAGCGTGCGTGCCCGCCGCCCAGTCTGTTGACGTTCGATGCACCGACGCGCGAGTTCTGCACGATCCGACGCGGCAGCACGAACACTCCGTTGCAGGCGCTGGTGCTGTGGAACGACGAACAGTTCGTCGAGGCGGCGCGACTGCTGGCAACGCGCACGGTGCGCGAGCAAGGTGACGACCAGGATCGCCTGGCGGCCATGTATCGGCGCGTCACTTCCCGCGAGTTGCGGGGCAAGCAGGCCGAGATGGCAATCCATACCCTGCGCCAACTGCAACGCCGCTACCAGGCCGATCCCGACGCAGCCAATCAGCTGCTCGGCGTTGGCGAGAAGCCGATGGACGGCAATCTCCCGGCGAGCTTGATCGCCGCCTTCACGATGATGGCCAGCGCCTTCCTCGATCTCGACGCGACCATTTACGTGGACTGACCCATGACCGACCCACTGCAACAAGCTCTCGCGTCGCATTCTCGGCGTCGCTTCTTCGGGCAAGCCGCGACCGGCTTGACCGGCATGCTCGGTTCGACGGCATTGGCGTCCATGGGGCTGTCAGGCAGCGCCCGGGCGAGCTCGCCGATCTGGACCCCC
>CAXBFC010000257.1:0-11418 GCA_963974725.1 uncultured bacterium
CAAGCACCTGCAGGTCACCGCGAGCGTCGACCACCGCTTGGCCGAGAATGTGATCGGCGATTCGACGCGGCTGCGTCAGGTGCTGGTCAACTTGCTGAACAACTCCGTCAAGTTTACCAGCCGGGGCCAGATCACAATCGACGTCGCGCCAGACCCTTCCCAAGAAGGCCTGGTGCGGTTCGCAGTTACCGATACCGGCGTTGGCATTCCACCGGAAGTGCAAGCAACGCTGTTCCGCGCGTTCCAACAGGGTGACTCTTCGACCACGCGGAAGTTTGGCGGCACCGGCCTCGGCCTGGCGATCTGCCGCGAACTCGCGACTTTGATGGGTGGCGAGATCGGGGTCGACAGCGTCGAGGGAGAAGGTTCGACTTTCTGGTTTACCGTCGTGCTAAAGCCGGACATGAGCGCGACGAACGTGCACCCCACGAACGATTTCTCGTTCAAGCGCTTCATCGTCGCCTCAAGGCGCGAATCCGTTCGCGCCGGCTTGCGGGAACGCGCACTGGCGCTGCACGTGCCCGCGAACGCAATTGTCGAGGTGGCAGATCCACGCCAAGCTGTCGAAGAGCTGCAAGCCGGCGACTGGCTGGCGTTGGACCCACATGGCTGCGATGAATCGATCGACGCTTTGCTCAGCATGGCGGGCGAGAAGCTTGGCGACACTGGACGCACCGCGATCGTCGAGCCGCTGCTCGCTGCAGCGACATCCACTGGAAGTCGCCATACGAGTCCCGCCGACCGCCTCAGCCTCAGCGCCCGCCTCGGTGGGCTGCACGACTGGATCACCAAATCGCCCGGCCAGGACGTCACCCCCGATGCGGCGACCGAGAAGGTCAGCAAGAAGATGTCCGGCCGCGTTCTGATCGCCGACGACAACCCGATCAACCGTCGAGCAGCGCGCACGTTCCTCGAACGCAACGGTTGCGAGGTAACGACTGCACAAGACGGCCAAGAGGCCATCGACCTGCTGCTCGGCATGCCGTTCGACGTCGTACTCATGGACTGCCAGATGCCGCGTCTCGACGGCCTCGAAGCGACCCGTCGCATTCGACAACTCGAAAGCGATGGCAACCTCGCCGATGGCACAGCCAACCCGCTGCCCATCCTCGCGTTGACGGCTTCGTCGGACGCCGAGGACCGGATGGCCTGTAGCCAAGCCGGGATGAACGAAGTGCTGCCCAAGCCGTTCGCCGCCAAGGACCTGATCGAGGCTGTCAGCAAGTCCCTGCGCAGCGGCAAGGAACGCCCAGCACCGGAGACTACGAACGCCGCCAAGCAGCACATCCTGATCGTCGACGACAATGCGATGAACCAACGCGTGCTGGCGGCGATCGTCAAGAAGTCGGGAGCGACGACAACTCTGGTCAATGACGGCCAACAAGCGGTCGACTACCTGCGCGCCAATCCATGTGACCTGGTGTTGATGGATTGCCAGATGCCTGTTCTCGACGGCTGGGAAGCAACCCGCCTGATTCGAGAGCTGGAGTCACTCGGACAATTGCCGCGGAAAACGCGTTCGCCACTGCCAGTGCTGGCAGTCACAGCCAATGCCATGGAAGGCGATCGCGAGAAGTGCCTCGACTCCGGCATGGATGACTACTTGACCAAACCGGTCAAACCACAAACGGTGCTCGAGGCCATCGCCCGCCACTTGCGTGGCACGGCTACCGGCGCTCGCACGTAGCTGGATCGCGTTGGCGACCCGCCACCGCGAAAACAGGCCATGGCAATGAAGTCAATCGAAGGATCCAAGCCCGACAAGCCAACGCTGGGCGGTGAGTTGGTCGAAGCACGGATCCTGCTTTCCGCGACGTGGATCGATGCGACAGCTGACTGCGAAGCACTGACGAGCACCGACGGCGACGACTACCTCGACGCACTAGAAGGATATGACGCTAGTTCGGGAGCAGCGGGAGATGGCACGCTCGACGGCAGTGCCGACACCGACCCCTCGGACGACGAGGACGCCGAGCTACGCGGTTCCATGTCCAACACCAGTTCGCTGGCGCCGCTGGACGGTTCGGTCCCGCCGGCAGGAGTTGCGGAGATCCCAAGCGCGACAACGCCACGAACAACCGAGCCCATCTCGCTTGGCTCGTTGGTGTCTGTTAGTTCCCAGGCACCAGCGGCCGACACACGGGACGCTTTCGTCGCGTCGGATGCCACAAACGTCGTCGATCCGGGCGAGCCGACCGAAGGCGATGAACACACCATCGACGCCATCCTGCGGGACAACCTGCTTGAGGATTCGACCACCAGTCCGCTACCGCTGCAGATGCCACTCGTGACCGCGGATCTGGTAGTTGCTAATGGCGGAGATTCCGTCGAGTTGGTGGCACCGGTTGCCACTTTGCAAGCATCCGAAGCCGTCACCGAAGTGCGCTGGACACAAGTCAGCGGCACGAGGATCGAAATTGCTGACGACCGCAGCGACGTGCTTCTCGTCAGCATGCCCGAAGTCTTCCTCACCGAAGAACTGGTATTTGCAGTCGAAATCACCCGTGGCGAACAGAGCTTCCGCCAAGAGGTCACGATCCAGGTTCAGCCAATTGGCATGAGTAGCCGTTCGCTCGCACCTGACGAACCCTGCGACAACCAACAAGTCGTCCGCGAATCGGAAGGAGAACAAGGCGGTCGCGGACTCGGAAAACTCTGGGGAGCGCTACTCGCATTCTTCGGCACGCGATCTGGCCGCAGGAGCCCTGAGTGAATCCCCCATGGCACGGCTGCCACAGGGAGCCGGTGTCAAAGGGCTTGTCACAGCCGACCTTAGACGCCGATAGCGACTACTGATGGTGTGCAAATCGCTCATTCCTGTCGCCGGACTCGCTGCTGTGCTCGCTGCGGCGCCCGGCCCGCAATCTCCACCTCCGAGTTCGCTCGTGGGCATCACCGTGCCATGCAAGATGGCGCTCGTGTCTCCCGAACAAGCGGGGAAGATCGTGGAACTCGCCGTCCGCGACGGAGAACGCGTTACCAAGGACAGCGTGCTGTTCCGCCTCAACTCGGTCCTCGAAGAGCTTGAGGTCAAACGCCTCGGGGCTCTCGCAAACTCCGATCTGCTCGAGCGACGTGCCAAGATGACTCTCGAGTTCGCCGAACAGCAGGCGACGCGGATGACCGAGCTGCGTGACCAGGACATCAGCAGCGAACGGGACATGCAGAAGCAGGCGCATGAGCTGGCGATTGCCAAGGTCATGCTTGAGCAAGCACAACTGGAGCGCCGCCAAGCCACCAATCAACTAGCGCAAGCCAAAGAACGACTTTCACAACGAACCGTTCTCAGCCCCTTTGACGGCATCGTCACGTCACACTTCCGCGGCACCGGCGAAGCTGTCGAGAAGTTCGTTCCCGTGGTCGAGGTCATGAGTCTCGATCCACTCTGGATCGAGTTCGAGTGCCCCATCCAACGGCAACAAGAGTTCAAGCTGGACGCGCAAGTGCGTGTCTCCCTGGCTCGGAGGCCGCAAGACTCTCGCCTCGCCACAATTGAGTTCATCTCATCGAAGGCAACCGCGTCGAGCCACAGCTTCACGATCCGAGCCACGGTCCGCAATCCAGAACTGGATTGGATGACCGGGTTGAAGATGACCGTCGAGCCAGCTCCAGACACCACACCAAGCACGCCTTCGGGCAAGTAGATCAGGATGCACAACCTACCGAACGACCAATCCTTCACGGACGGCGACCAACAGGATCTGCTCGACGAACTCGAAGTGCGCATCGATACCAGCGTCGCATCCATTCGTGAGGCGACCACAAACCGCACGCATGCTCGAGTCGAACTACGCGCCGGCAACGCCTGCGACCGCGACGCGGTCTTGAGTGTTCTGCAGACCAGTGAGGTCCACGCAACCACGGTCACGGGTATCGCCAACAAGCCAATCATGGTCGGTAGCGTCTTCCACCTGCAATTCGATCAGCGCATCCTCGACATCGCCCCCACGCTCGCGATTTGCGACCGCTGCACGATGTTCAGCGACGTGTCGTTCGAACTGCGCCTGCGCTTCACGGAACCCGTCGAGATCACCAGCAACTAGGTAACAGTGACCGACTCGACCACCAACACGGCGACTGCGACGGAGAAATCCAACGCCGCAACCAGTATGAGCGCGCTGCAATGCGAGATGCGCGCGCTCTTCCTGGATCGCCCGAGCAACCGGGCGCTGGCGGAATCGCTACAACGCATCTGCCAACGCATTGGCGCGCTCTATGCCGTCGTGCACACGCGCTTCGGAGTCAACGTGCTCTCGGAAGAGTGGTGCGGCGATGACAGCCAGTTCAGCTCGGATGATCGCGAGATCATCAACCAAGCACTTTGGGAATCCGTCTCAACCGAAGAAGCACGATGCGTGCGCTTGAAGACCGGCCAAGACGTTCTGCTGCTGGCCACGGTCGTGATGTACGACCAGGGTGCCGAACCGTCTGGCGGCGCAGCAATCGTGATGCCGCCGTGCGACAAGGGCCGCATCCTACAAATCATGGCGCAGCTCGAGGGCATCCTCGGCTACGTCTCGCTACTGTTTGACCAAGGCGGCGGCGCTTCGCACAAGCGGTCCGCTGAGCGTCGAGAACTTCGCAAGACCGACGATGCCAACCACCCGGTTCGCCTTGCCTATGCGATCCTGTCCGAACTAGAAGCGCGCTACGGCCTGGAGTTGGCAGCGGTCGGGTTCGTGCACAAGAACCGTGTGCAAGTCGCCGCAATGAGCGGCATCGATGATCTGCGCGGGTCCAATCCCGGTGTGCAGAGCATTCGGGCCGCGATGGAAGAGTGCCTCGATCGCGGCAGCCCCATCGTTGCCAATAGCTCGGAAGAGGCCGACAACGATTGCCGACTGCACGCGCAGTGGAGCCACAAGGGGCAAGGCAATCCTGTTGCGTCCTTGCCGCTGATCACCATGGACGAAACCGTCGCCATCGTTTCGATGAGCCAGGGCGGTGGCACCCAACTGACCCGAGATCAAGTCAACTTGATGCAAGAGGAGTTGTCCGGATACGCCGCGCTAGTGCCGCTGTCCTTGACGGCGAACCGCACGCTGCGGGCCCATGTTGCTGCGTCCGTGCGACAGAGCATGCAGGGCGTGCACAAACGGGGCCCGGTGCGTCTCGGCATCGTGCTCGCGTCGATCATGCTGCTGGTGTCCTGGCTGGCGTTCGGCACGCTCAGTCACACCTTCACCGTGCCATGCACGGTCAAAGCAACCGACCGCCGCACGATCGCGTGCCCGCGGGCCGGTGTCTTGGCCGAACTGTTCGTGCGCCCTGGCGACCGCGTCCAAGAAGGGCAACTGCTGGCCGCAATCGATGCCAGCGACGACTTCCTGCAACGCGCCGAACTCACTGCGGAAATCGAATCCTTGTCGGCACTCGTCGACCAAGCGGTTGGCGAACGCCAGGCGGGACAAGTTCGTGTCAACGAAGCCAAGAAGCGCAGCCTTGAAGCGCAGTTAGCCATTGTCGATGCCAGTATCGCGCAAGCGCAGATTCGTGCGCCCAACGATGGACTGATTCTCGAAGGCGACCTCCGCGAACGACTTGGCAGTCGCCTCGATCTCGGTGTGCCGCTGTTCGAGTTGGCTCGCTCCGATCGCGCATCGATCGAACTGCGGATTCCTGAACGCCTGGTGCTCGCCGCCAATGAATGCGTCGACGCGCAGTTCGCATCCGCCGCCGAACCGGATCGAACCTACACGCTCGAGAGCCTGAGGATTGCGCCATCGAGCACGATCCTCAACGAGAGCAACGTCTTCCTCGGCGAAGCCGACGTCGAAATTGACCTCGGCCTACTGCCGCCTGGCATGGAAGGCACCGCCCGTATCGATTCCGGCGCTCGATCCGCATGGTGGGTTGTCACTCACCGCATGACCGACTGGTTGCACCTGAACTTCTGGCTGTAAGCATCGATGGCAGAGATCTCCAGAACCGAACGTGTGCTCGGCCCGCTGCGAGTCGGCTTGCGCACCGATCTGCACGTCACGCGTCAACAGACACGCGGCGGTGTGCGCTACGTACTGCACGATCCGGTCAGCTTCCAGAATCATGCGTTCCAGCCGAGTGACTACCGAGTTCTGACCGCTATCGTCCGGCATCGCACGCTGACCGAGACGTTCCATAGCCTGGTCGACCAAGGCATGGTCGACGACACCGCCGAAGACCGCGAAGGCTTCTTCAAGTTTGTCTTGTGGCTTCACGGCATCGGAATCGTGCACCTGCCCATCACCGGCGGCAGCGTCGCGTTTGACCGCATGCAGGAGAAGCAGGCGCAAAAGCGTGGCCCGTGGTACCGCATCTTGATGAGCCACCGCATCCCAATCAGTGACCCGGATGCGTTCCTCGATCGCACCGTGCGATTCACCGGTTGGCTATTTGCGTGGCCAGGCCTGGTTTTGTGGCTCGGCCTGCTTGGCTTGGTGTTTTGGAAGTGCCTCGGGCGCTTCGACGAGATGTTCGCCGAGTCGAGCAATCTGCTGGCGCTGTCGAACCTGCCGGTACTTTGGATTGCGCTTGTCGGCCTGAAGATCCTGCACGAGTTCGGCCACGCATTCGCAGCCAAGAAGTACGGTGCCTCAGTGCCCGAGATGGGCGTGCAGATGATCATGATGACGCCGTGCGCCTATGTCGACGCCGGCGCCTCGTGGAAGCTGGCCGGCGCACGCGAACGCGCGGTCGTGGCGCTTGGCGGTATGTATGTCGAGACCTTCGTTGCGGCGATCGCCGCGCTGGTCTGGGCCGGCACCACCGAAGGCTTTGCGCACGACTTGTCGTTCAACATCATCGCGCTCGCCAGCGTGGTCACGGTGCTGTTCAACATCAACCCGCTGCTGAAGTACGACGGCTACTTCTTGTTCAGCGACCTGGTTGGCGTGTTCAACCTGCAGCAGCGCGCCCAAGCCTACTTCACCGGTTGGACCAACCGCATCGCGCTCGGAAAGCCTCGTGCCCCCGACAACTATTCGCGATCCGAACGCCTGCTGTATGCGACCTACGGTCCTGCGGCGTTCCTGAATCGCATCTTCCTGGCGTTCATGCTGACCGGCTTGATGACCATGCAATGGCCGTCGGCCGGCATGTTCCTCGGCGTCGTGTTTGCCTGGGCACTGATCTTCAAGCCACTGATCGGGCTGACGATTCACCTGTGGCGCGGCAAAGCAACCGCGGAGTATCGCACCAGAGCACGGCTCGTTGCCCTGACCGCGATGACCTTGGTGCCACTCCTTGGCAGCCTCGTGCCAATCTCGTGGAACATCGTCGCGCCTGGCGTGCTTGATCCGCAAGAACGTCAGTCCGTTCGCGCTCCGTCCGGCGGGTTTGTGCGCACCATCGGAGTCCAAAACGGCGATCACGTCGAAGAGGGTGACCTGCTCTGCATGCTGCAGAACCCCGACCTCGAAATGCGGCGGTTGCGTTTGGTTGGCGAACTCGAGGCCGAACGTGAAGGCCTCGATGCGATCGAACTCGATGATCCAACGCAGGCAGCCATCCATCAGGCGCGCATCTCGTATCTGACTGCGAGTGTGCGCGAGATCGACACCCGGTTGGAGTCGATGAGCCTTTCGGCCGATGCCGCAGGAACCATCGCCAGCCCGATGCACAACCGCCTTGCCGGGCGCTTCCTGCAGCAGGGCGAGGAACTGTTCCAAGTTCATTCGGGGCACCGCTACTTGCGCATTGTGCTCACCGAAGAAGAGGTTTCGCGAGCGCGGCTCGAAGTCGATTCGCCGGCGATTGTGCGCTGGACGTGCGACCCGACCACGGCGGTAGCGGCAACCGTGCTCGAGATTCATTCGTCGGCATCACGGTTTGAGATCCCCACCGCGCTGACGATGCTCGGCGGCGGCGACCTCTATGTGACCAAGACTACGGACTCACTGGTCGCCGCGGACCGACCGTATTTGCACGTGCTCATCGAGGTCGAGTCGATTCCGCTCAACGCGCGTGGCTCGGGTTTGACCGCGCGTGTGCAATTGCCAGCACGCGTACAGCTGCTCGGCAACTGGGCAAAAACGCGCTTGCTATCGTTCTGGAACGCCTGGCGCATGTCTTAGCCGGCTACTTGTCGCCGTCCACGCGCTCTTGTACCGCGACCTCCCAACCGATGTCGCCCAGGAGAAGAGGTCGCCCACGCACGATGACCGGTTCGAACGCGACTAGCCACAAGGATCCTGGGATCAGCGGGTCGCTGTAATTGCGCAACAACAGTCCGTCGTTGGGCAGCTTCGTCCGCCACTGGTTCAACTGCTCGAACACGACCGGGTCAAAACGCCGAATCTCATTACCCAACTCTGGGTGATCCAGAATCAGGCCGCGACCCTGTTTCTGGTGCAGCCAATCGTAGTGCCGTTCGATCAAGACCGTGCCACGTGAGACGTCTTTCGTCAGCTCGGTGAACTTGCCAAGCTCGACAGTCATCGCCAACACGCCAAGCACCTCGCGATCAGCATCGAGTGCATCACTCCAAACCGGAACCGAGAAGGCAACGATCAGCTTGCCACTGGCCTTGCTGCGAAACACCGTCGACCGGTGCGGCTCGGTGAGCGGTTTCTTGATCGGAACATCGGGCGCAAAATCCCTGCCTTCGCCGTGGAAGTAGTCGCGGTAGTAGAAACTCGTCCCTACTAATTCCTGACGCAGAGGGCTTCGCGCGACGTGCCGACCGCGCGCATCCGTCAGGAACCAACTCGCAGCGAGGCTTGCCGACTGGTGCTCTCGCTTACGTGCTCGTAGCCAAGCATTCAGCGCCGTCAGACTCAGCGCAGCATCTTCTGACGACAAGTCGTCGACGCTCGCGAGTTGCGCCATCTTGGCGATCATCGGAGCCTGCTGAGCGGCAGCCTCGAGGATGCGCCAACGCACATCAACGCCGCTGGCGATCATGCGGGCCGCGTATTTGGCGGACAGGCGCAGGCCTTCTTCGCGTGCATGGCGCTCGTTCTCCGAAACCTGCGCAAGCATCACAGCCGCGATCGACGTCACCGTGATGGTCACTGCGGCAACCACTCCGACCGCCAACGTCCAGGTGCGGTGGCGACGCATCAATCGCCAGACCCGACCGGTCAATGGCTCGT
The DNA here is from genome assembly GCA_963974725.1 of uncultured bacterium. Lineage (GTDB taxonomy): Bacteria > Planctomycetota > UBA1135 > UBA1135 > UBA2386. The sequence goes on from CAXBFC010000257.1 coordinate 9,072, forward strand.
GACACACCGAAACTGGCTCATCAGCAAGGTAGCGCTGCAGGTCTTTGGCGAGCGCAGCCGGAGTTGGGTATCGGTCACTGGGTTCGCGAGCCATTGCCCGAGCACACACCGCATCCAACTCGCGCGGCACTCCAGCACGGACCGACCGAGCGCGCGGCGTAGGCCGATGCAGGATGTGTTCGAGCACTCCAGTCGAATCTCGACCTTCGTGCGGCGCTCGACCCGTCAACAACTCAAACAGGATGGCACCGATCCCGTAGATGTCGGTGTACTGGCTGGGTGTGCCGCGCGCTTGCTCCGGAGCCATGTAGGCCGGAGTTCCGACTGCGCCACCATCCTGAGTGTCGGCAGGTGTATCCGTTGCAATGCGCCTGGTTCGGTCGGAAGAACGACTCGAACGCTCGACCTCAGGATCATCCGGATCGCTTGCAAGTTTGGCGAGCCCCCAGTCCAACAAGATCACTTCGCCGAATTCACCGAGCACAACATTGCCGGGCTTGAGATCGCGGTGCATCACTCCGCGCGCATGCGCGTGACTGATCGCATTGCAGATACCGATAACGGCCGTCAACAAGCGCGGCAGTTCTAGCCGGTCCGCCTTGCCCTTATCGCGGTCGAGTTCGTCGCGTTTGGCATGGAAACTCGCGATCGCTTCCTGCAAGGGTTGCCCGCGCACCACGCGCATGGTGTAGAAGGCATCAGCTTGATCCGACGACGCCGACAAGTCGTAGATCGGCACGATCCCGGGATGCTCCAATTGGCCGGTAATCTGCACCTCCCGCAACAATCGCGACCCAAGATCTCGTCGAGTCGCATCCTTGCCAGACAAATCACGCCGAACTTCTTTTAGCGCGACCTCACGGCGGAGCACATTGTCGTAGGCAAGGTGCACGGTGCCGAACCCGCCCGAACCAAGTTGGCGACGGATCTCATAGCGGTCACCGCGGCGATTTGGCGTGCTCTCACTCATGGTCGGGTCCGCCATCATGGGGCCACCTTTGGCGCCGTCAATGTTCCGGACGAAACCGCGCAGTGAAGTCGAAGAAACAGTGCCTGCCAGAGCCAAGCCAATGGCAGGCGCCGTCAACCCGCTTGTTGACGTTCGCAACGCAGAGGACATCGACTGCAAGGACACGCTGCTGACGTCCAGTTCGCGGTCAATGCGGGCGAGAAGACGTGCCAGCGAGGATGTGTTTTTTTGTCCTGGCACGGTACGTACATCCTCGTGGCAAGTGATGATGCTCTTTATTCGACGCGCCTTGGGCAGCTGCAGAGGGGGCGTGGCGCTGGTTTTCTGGCCGCAGTTGCGGCGGGCCGGGGGGCGCACGATGACGTTCTGGATTGCTTGATCGCGGATCCGCGGGTCGACTCGCAAGTGGAGTCGCGCGAGCGGTACTACGCCGAGCTGGTCGTCGCGATCGATGTGCCGATCGGGCCGATTGTTGCACATCTGGCCGGTCGGGAGACCGCGCTTGGACATGGGGTGCTCGCCGGTGCTTGGCAGCTCGGTCACCGGGAGACGCGGGCGCTGCTGGCTGATCCGGGTAGCGATGAGGCAGTCGTTGCGGGGGTCGCTCGGCAGCTGTGGAACTTTGAATGGGCCAAGCTCGTCGAGCTGCAGGGGCGCGCCGCCAAGGCCTTCCTGCGCGAGGCACTCGAAGTCGCCGACTGCGCCGAGTCGTCTCGACGCCGGCAGACGAATGCTGGGCTGCCCGGCGAGATGAGCATTGCCGATTTGCTCGAACTCGGCCGCCAGATGCACCACAGCCAACGCTGGGCAGTCGTCGAAGAACTGTGTCGACGCGGCACCGAAGAGGATCGCTGCGTGCTCGCAGAAACAGTCAGCAACGACATCGTCTACGACCGGGTTCGCCTGGCCGCGCGCGCGCTTGGCACACTCGGCGACGAACGCTTGCTGCAAGTTGCCGACGACTACTTTGCGCGCGAAGACGTGTTCGAAGATCCGGCCCGCCGATTGTCTGGCTATGACCGCATGCGCCGCAGCGCGCTACATGACTACGTGCAGCACTTGCCGATCGACCGCCAGGTTGAGCTGGCGCGGGCCTGGCACGCACGCGGAGGGTTCTTCGAAATGATCGCAGGCAAGATCTTCGGGGCCCAAGCCACTCCGGACGACCGCACCCGGATCGAGGCCTTCATCGAGGAGCAAGGCACGAGCGACACCGGCTGGGACGTCATCAACGAACTCATCGCGCTGGGCCGCATCGGCGACCCACGGTCGGCACCACTGCTGGTGCAAGTGGCCGAACAAGCGGACTACAGCCTGGCCCGCCGCCGAGCCCTGCAAGCCTTGTCCGGCATGCAGCAACTACCGATCGCCGCCGCT
>CAXBFC010000258.1:0-11413 GCA_963974725.1 uncultured bacterium
GTGAGACTGGATCGCAATCGCTAGCCCCCGGCCATCCAGCCACCGGCCATCCAGCCCCCGGCCATCCAACCACCGGCCCTACTGCCACAGCCACCGACAGCGTGCCAGCAGCGTGAACTCGGTGGCGAGGTCAGGATGTTCGAGGGCTGGAGTTTCCGCGACGGCGCGGCGCACACTGCTGCGACGCAGTAGACGCGCTTGATCGCGAGTCGACAACGCTTCGAGTAGCCAGGTTGCCCGCGCGGAGTTGCGCTCGAAATGTTCGGCTGTCGCTCGGCCATGCGCGATCCGCCAATGCGTTGGTAGACCTCGAGCACCAGAGCCAATGCGAGCCAGCAAAGCACGCTGCACGACGCGGACCTTGTTGGCGATCTCCTCATTTGGTTGCCGACGCAGATGCTGCTGCAATGCCGGGATCAAGATCCCGCCAGTCAGCCAAGCTCGCTCCAAGTAGACCCCACCACCGAGCTCTCCTTCGCCGAATCGGAAGGTGCGCGCACCGGCGTCAAAACGCATCACGATCGCTGCGGCAAGACGGTCCGCGGCCACCGTGATACGAGTTGTCGGATCGAAGCGCAGCAGGCATTCGAGCTGCAACAACGGCCACCCATAGTCACGCATGCGTTCGTTGCGACCCGTGCCGACCGGCAGGTAAGCAGCCAACGCTCGACCAACGCTCCGGGCCGCGACCAATGCATCATCATCGGCAGTCAACAACCCGACCCACAATAGCCCTTCGAGCCAGGTATGACCCGGCTCGGGAGGCGCCGCACGATGGCTGACACCGTGCACGAACGGCAACCCCGTGCGCACATCCAGATCGCGATCTCGCAAGTGTCCAGCCGCGCGCAACGCCAGCTGCCAGGCACGCTCTGATCGCATCGCAACGGCACAACGCAACAGCGCCAACGTGGTATCAAACTCGAGATTGGTGACGACCCCGTCCTGACGCACGAAGTCGCCCGCCCCGCGACGGCCGCCCATTTCGACCAGGCAAGGCAAGACCTTTTGCAGGTGCTTGCGCACGCCCTTGGTCGCGGTCAAACCGTTCGCTCGCGCCGGCAACAAGCCGTATCGAATCGCAGGGGCGTGCCCGCGCTGCAGCCAGTAGTGGGCGCGCTCGGCGAGGCCCGGGGTCACGGTCGTCAGACCTTCGCCGACCTGGTAGGTTTCGCCGCCAAGCTCGGTGATCGCCGTAAACGTCGTGCGCGAGCGCTCGTCGACCGTGCCATCGACCCACTGCCAACGCACAACCCGGACGGTGCCGTGGGCGACGCGCTGCTCATCCTTGGCAAGCACGAACGCCGGCCCACGACCATCCGGGCACGGACCCGCGCCACCACGGAGAACGCGTACCGTGCCACGCGGCGCGACGATCGCGAGTTCGATCCAGACGTGCTCGGATTCGGCAAGGCCAACCGGCAAGCGACGCCACTGCATCGCACCCGGACCACTGAGCGACAGACCTGCCGCAAGCTCCGCTGCTGGAACCGAGATGCCGAATCGCATTGGCTGACCGTCCGTCGGCACAGTGATCAGTGGCGGCAAACCCAGCGACAACGACAGCAACAGCGAAATGGCCATGCCTACTAAGGGGCCAGCGATCGCCCACGGTGACAATTTGGGCGGACATTTCTGCAGAAACGCTTCTGCAGAAACGTCTCCAGGCAACGCCACCCAGCCACGCCAAAGGACGGCAACAGCCCGCAACCGATCGACTAGTCGCACCAAGCGCTGACGAAGTAGGTGCCGCCATGCCGCAACCACTCACGGAAGCTGTCGTGGTAAGGCGCGCGGCAGTCGCTCTCGATCTCCGCCACCGTCATCCATCGCACATCGAGCACTTCGTGACTCGCGACCGGCTCACCACCTGCTTCGATGACAAAGAAGAAGGAACGCCACGCGTACTGCCGCACCCCAGCTTCGATGCGCTCGCCCTCTTGGCAGAACACGAACTCCGGCACGCTCTTCATGCGCAGCTGGGTCTCTTCTTGCAGCTCACGCACCAGCGCCTCCTGCACCAATTCGCCGGCTTCCACCCGTCCACCGGGCAGGTCCCAAACTCGCTGCATCACGCCAGCGATGCGGCGTTCGTTGGCGACCAACAAATAACGATTGTCTCGGCGCAACACCGCGAACGCGCCGACAAAGTCTTCGACTTGCCTCTCCATCTACAATTGGCGCTGCATCGACATGGTTGCCGCAGACGAATGGTTGCCGCAGACAAGCGGTAGCAAGCTGTCTTACTCTTCCGGATCCGCGAGCACTAGCTCGATCATGCCCTGCGCGAACGGCAGCACCGTCGAACTCAGCACCTGCACGAGGCCCAAGGGCATCTGCAGCGGTTCGCGATCTCCGAGACCGGAGACAATCATTTGAGGCTCGAAACCTGGCTCGGTCTGCAACACCAGTTCGAACTCGGATTCGCGAAAGCGCACGAAGCCCTGCAGTGGCAAGGCGAACGGTAGCACCCCGGGAAGATCCGCTTCAGCGTCCAAGACCAATGCGCCGCCTTGCACACGCTGCACGATCGCGATGTCTATCGGTTGATCGGGCTGCCCTCCGCCGAAGATTCGACCTTCCCACGTACCCGTCAGATCCAGCAGGGCTGGCAAGGACTCGACCCACTGCGCCGTCCAGGTGCCCTCATCTTGTTCGCATTGGTAGCTACCGACCAGCTGTTGCGTCGCAACCCGAGTTGCCTGAAACACGGCCACGCCGTCAGCCAGCAAATCGATGCCCTGCGCCGTCCAGCGAAGGTCGTAACTGCGCGGCACCAGACACGGGTTGTCAATGGTGACCGCGACCAGCGGCTGACTGGCAAACTCTTGGATGTGGATCTCGACGTCGCCCGATGCTTCGCTCGCGATCGACTCCCACGTACCGACCCAGCGCCCTTCCAGCTCGGCCGGCACAACCACCGCGGGCGGAACGGAGCGAACTTTCAAATCGCCGCATGCTGCAAGGCAAACGATCAGACTCAACAAGACTCGTTGTCGCAGCTGCATCGGATATTGGTTGTGGAGATCGCCCGCGACTGCAGGCCAACGCATGGTCGTATCCCACGCAGGAACGAGGGTAACGCAGTCAGGACTGAGGGTAACGTGAACTTGCATCCAGTGCAGCTGCTTGGCGGTAAGCCGTCAAATACCCTGCCGCGACAACCGGTGGGCTGCACGCGTGCACGGCCTGCCGTGCGGCGGCCACCAACTGCGATTGCGCCCTGCCATCGGAATGCAATGCAGCCAGCGCACGTGCCAGGCCCCCGGGTCCATCGGCGACCGGCACCAACACGCCGCGGCCAAAATGGGACAACGCATCACGCACTCCGGGCACGTCATAGCCGACCACCGGCACACCGGCTGCGAAGGCTTCGATCGCGACCAATGGACAACCTTCGCGAATGCTCGGCAGAACCACCGCGTCATAGGCCGGCAGCAATCGCGCGATGTCAGGTACTGCACCGCGCAGCTTGATGCGGCCGCCGGCGTGATGGTTCGCCAATTGCTGCAGCGTTGCACGATCCGGTCCGTCGCCAACCACATCGCCATGCAGTTCTTCGAGACCAGCAATCGCCATGACGAAATCCTGCAACCGCTTGATCGGCACGATGCGTCCGACGGCACATACGCGCCACTGATGCGTGTCAATGCCAAGCTGTTGACGCGCGACGAGTCGATCCATTGCAGGTGGCACCCCGACGGCCGGCGCCGTCACCTGCAAGCGCTCGCGCGCCGCCACCCGGCATTCGGCAAGTTCGTCGGCGCAACTCGGACTGATCGCAAACAACAGATCGGTGCGTCGCGCTAATCGTCGTTCAAGCAACGCTAGTACCATCGAAGGAACCTTGCCAAAGTAGTCCTTTAGCACGTGACCATGAAAGGTGTGCGCGGTGACCGGAACCCGTTCGGCCCACGCGGCCTTGCGCCCGATCAGCCCGGCCTTGCTGGTATGGGTATGCACGACGTCAGGCTGGAACCGACGCAGAATCTGCCGCAGGGCATGTCGCGCGCGTCGATCCCCGAGCGGATCGACTCCGCGACGCATATCCGAAAGCTGCAGCCAGCCGCTGCCCGTTCCATCGGCAGGCGCTGCGGGAACCCCGTGATCGCTCGGCGACAACTGCACCTCTTCCTGCCCGACAACGCCGGTCACCAACAGCGTCTCGACACCCAGGTCGCGGTGCGCATGCCACAACGCAATCGCCTGGCGCGTTGGCCCGCCGAGGTTAGGCCGCGTCAACACGCGCACGACCCGCAACGGTCGCGTGCGGGACGAACTTTCTCGATCGGACAAGTTGTCGGACGGCATGGGCAATTGGGGAGCGCGCAACCATCATTGCCAACGGCTAGCCTTATGAACATGACCCGCTCAGTTTCCTTGCTGTTGGCGCTGCTGTTCTCGATCGGCTGCCTGCCAGACCTGACCGCGCAGCAACGCGCGCCGAACATTCTTTGGATCTTCGTCGAAGACATGAATGACTGGCTCGGCTGCTACGGCGACGAACTCGCCAAGACGCCAAACATCGACGCGCTGGCCGCACACGGAACACGCTTCACCAGGGCCTACATGCCTGCGGGTGTCTGTTCGCCAACGCGTTCGGCCGTGATCACAGGCTGCTGGCAAACGTCGATCGGTGCCCACAACCATCGCAGCTCGCGCGGCGACGCGCAGATCGACTTGCCCGAAGGCGTGCGGCCGCTGCCGACCATTCTGCGCGAGCACGGCTTCTACACGTTCAACTACGGCAAGACGGACTACAAATTCCGCCACCAGAGCGCAGATCTTTTCGATTGGCATCAGGCCAACATGAACTTCGACAAGCTCGACCCGTCGAAGCTGTGGCTGCCGGCGCGCGCTGCGAACAAGCCGTTCTTTGGCCAGATCCAATTGCGTGGCGGCAAGAACAACGCCAAACGCGCGATCGACGCCACCTCGGTCTCGGTGCCGCCCTACTACCCAGACACAAAAGGCGTGCGCGAGGAGATTGCGCACCACTACGACGTGATCCACAAGACCGATCGCGAAGTCGGCAAGATCCTCAAGAAGCTGCGTACAGATGGCCTGCTCACAACCACGGTGGTGTTCTTGTTCTCGGACCACGGCTACCGCATGCACCGGCACAAGCAGTTCCTCTACGAAGGCGGCGTGCGGGTGCCGTGCATCGTGGCGGGCCCCGGGATCGACAAGGCGGTTCGCGACGACCTGATCAGCGGCATCGATCTCGCCGCCACGGCCTTGCAACTGGCCAACGTGCAGCGTCCAGACGCGATGCAAGGGCGCGATGTTTTTGGTGCCGACTTCAACCGCGCCTTCGTGGTCTCGGCGCGCGATCGCTGCGACTACACCATCGACAAGATCCGGGCGATCACGACCGACCGCTACAAATACATCCGCAACTACCTGACCGATCGGCCGTACATGCAGCCGCAGTATCGCGATCCAAGGCAGATCACCAAGCAACTGCGGGCAGCCGCCAAGAACGGCAAACTCAACCCTGTGCAGATGCAGTTCTATGGCGAGGTGCGACCGCCAGAGGAGTTCTATGACCTCCAAGAAGACCCGCACGAGATTCACAATCTGGCCGACTCGAAGGACGCCAAGAAGCAGCTCGACCGTCATCGCGCGCTGCTCGCCGAGTGGGTCACAACCTCTGGCGATCTAGGCCAACAGCCCGAGTCCGAAGCGAGCCTGCGAGACGTCCTCGAACGTTGGCAGGACAAGTGCGTCAATCCGGAGTACGACCCGGTTCGCACCAAGATCGCCGCCGAAAACGCGACCAAGCACCGGGTGCTGATCCTCGGCGACTCGATCTCGATGGGCTACACCCCCGTCGTCAAGAAGCTGATGCAGAAGGACACTTGGGTCATGCGCCCCAACGAGAACTGTGCCGGCACCACCAAAGGCGTTGCCAACATCGATAGATGGCTACAAATCGAGGGCGGCGGGTTCGATGTGATCTGGCTCAACTTTGGCTTGCACGACTTGAAACACGTACAACCGAACGGCAACAACTCGAACAATCCGAAGCACCCACGCCAAGCTGAGCCCGATGCCTACGAACGCAACCTGCGCACAATCGTCGCCAAGTTGCAGGCAACCGGTGCGACCCTGATCTTCGCGACGACGACTCCGATTCCACCGGGCGGAGTGCGGCCGCATCGCGACCTCGAAGACCCCCAGCGCTACAATGACATCGCGCGCCGCATCTGCAACGAGCACGGCATCGCAGTGTACGATCTCCATGCCCTGGCAACGAAGCACCGGAAGCAGATCCAACCGCGCGTCGACGTGCACTTCACCAAGGAAGGTTCGGCACTTTTCGGCAAGCACGTAGCTGAGGCGATTCGAGTCGCACTCTCGCGACGGGCTAGGTGAACTGCGCATCGATGCCCCAGATCGATGCCCCTGGTCGACGCCCCAGCCAAGCGGAACGGCTTGCTCGGCCCAGAACTTGCTTGGATCGTGAGTAGGAAGGTAGAGGCAGGGATCGGGGCAGCATTCCCCGAGGGCCTTCGCCAAGACTCACCCTCCGTCGGTCACCCGTCAATTCGCCGTCCACAATCAGGCGGCTTAACGGGATCCACAAACCCTCACTCACAAGCCATGCGCAACGTCATCCTTACTGTGTTCCTCACGTCGGTGTCGCCGGCCCTCGCCCAGCAGTTCGTCGTCGATGGCAACGGCGGGCCAAGCGCCCACTTCACCGACATCACCGCAGCGGTCGCCGCGGTCCCCGATGGCAGCACTCTGTTGGTGCGTGCTGGCGTCTATGCGCCGGTATTGATCGCCAACAAGGCAATCACGATCCTGTGTGACGCTGGCGTCTCGGCCAACAGCGGCCCCAGCAACGGCCCATTCCTTGAAGTGCGTGATACGCAACCGCATGCACCGGTTGCCGTCTTCAACCTGCATCGCGCGGTGCCCCAGTTCACGTCGAGCGTCGGCGGGATCTCGATCCGCAACGCGACTGGCCCGGTGACCATCGATGGCTCAGGCCAGGTGTATGCGATGCCCGAAGCCAAGGTCGCGCTGACAATCCAAGACGCGACCCAAGTCAGCATTCGTAGAATCCAACTGACCGGTAGCCCAGGCGTTCGCGTCGAAAACGCCCAGGTCGTGTTCGAGTCCTGCGATCTACGTGGGCGCTGGGGTGCGACGACCTTCTTCGCCTCGCCCGCACAGTTGGGCATCCTTGCAATCGATAGCGAACTGCAACTGGTTCACAGCTCGGCATCCGGTGGCAACGGGTCGACCACGACGTTTCCGTTCTTCTTGTTCACCCCGCCGGAATCGGCGGTGCAGCTCACCAACAGTCAGCTGCGTATGACCGGCGACGCAAGCCACGAATTGCGCGGCGGCAATGACCCACAAACCGGAATCCACATCGCGAGCCTGACTGGCAGTGGCAACGCTACCGCTCGCATCGCGCCTGCAATCACGATCGTCGGCCCCGTGGCGGCAAGTGTTGCCGTAGCAACCCCACAGATGCCATCGCTGCGCTCGGCCCCAACGGCACCAGGTCAGGCGCTCTCGGTAGAGCGCGGCAGTACAACCGGCAGCGTTTCGATTCTGGCGCTCAGTGTGCGAAGCCTTGGCGTCCTGTCCATCGGGCAAGACCCGCTGTGGCTCGATCCGATCAGCTATGTCGTCGTCGACATCGCCGTCACACCGGCCAACGGCATGGTGCCGTTCGCCTTCACGGTGCCCAACGAACCACTCCTGCGCGGTTTCCAAGTGGTCTGGCAAGGCGTCGACCTGCGCCCGGGAGGCAACCTCGCCCTGAGTAACCCAAGCCCGAGCTTCGTGCGCTGACCCCCGCTAGCGCGGCTTGCGGTTGACATCACGGCGCCACTCAGCAAGCGCGGCCAACATCGATTGCACGCGTTTTGGATGCTGATCGGCAACGTTGTGTTGCTCGGCGATGTCGGTCGCCAGATCGAACAATAGCGGCCTCTTCTTCTGCACAACGAGCTTCCAGGTGCCATCGCGCATCGCGATGCCGTTCCAGAACAACCGCCGGTGGCCGAGTTCCTGACGCTCGCGTAACAACGGCACCAGGCTCTGGCCGTCGAGCTTGCGCTCCGTCGGCTGTTCGAGGCCGGCCAACTCGAGCATCGTCGGCATGACATCGAGGCTGATGCACAACTGATCGGTCTTGCTGCCCTTGGCAATCGTACCGGGCCACCACGCAATCGCCGGCACGCGATGACCGCCCTCCCACACCGAGCCCTTCTTGCCGCGCAGTGGATCGCAGCGCATATGTGCCGCGCCTCCATTGTCGGAGAAGAACAAGACCAACGTGCTGCCAGCGATGCCGTTCTTTCGCACCGCATCGAGGATCGCCGTGACGCTGTCATCGAGTGACTTCATCATCAGCTTGACGGTTTCTTGCTGCGCGCGGGCATCCTTCGGACCGCGGTCTTCGCCGCGCACCGCGGCACTGTCCGGCGCCTGAATCGGCGCGTGCACCGCACCGTGCGCCACATACAGGCAGAACGGTTGGTCGCGGTTTTCGCCGATGAAGCGCACCGCATCCTTGGTGATCAACTCGGTCAGGTAACCCTTGCGCGTCACCAACTTCGTGCCGTGCCACCAGTCCGGCGTGTTCATCCGGTCGAGGTGCGATTGGTAGTCGATGTTGCCGCTGACAAAGCCGCAAAACTCATCGAAGCCGTGGTGCACCGGGTTGAACTGCACGTCGTAGCCGACGTGCCACTTGCCATACAGCGCGGTTCGATAGCCCGCCGCACGCAACCCTTCGGCGAAGGTGAACTCTTCTCGCCGCAAGCCAAGCTTGTGGGCCGGGTGTGCGGGGTCGGCGTTGACGACTCCGGGAATCCCAGCGCGTTGCTGGTAGCGACCCGTCAACAACCCAGCGCGCGTCGGACTGCAGACGACACCGCTACTGTGGAAGTCCGTAAACGTCAGGCCCTCCTTGGCCATGCGCTCCATGCCCGGCGTCTGGATCCAGCCGTCATAGACACTCGAATCGCCGTAGCCCATGTCATCGGCAAGGATGACGATGACGTTGGTAGGATGCGCACGCGCGGCGTGTTGCGATAACTGCGCCACGATCTCCGGGCGCTCGCCGTAGACGTTGTCGGTCTCGCCGAGATCCGCATCGAGGTCGTAGAGTTGCCCGCGCGCAGCCCCGGTGTTGGCGTTGCGCGTGAAGCCGCCCGACCCCTGGTGACGAATCAGCTTCCACTTGCCTTGGCGAACCACCGTCGCGCCGGCCTTGAGAACGGTTACCTCGCGCCGCTGCTCGGCGGCCTTGCCCGTGAGTTGCGGCAAGAAGCTGATGCTGTCTTGCCCACAGCCTTGCGGCAACTGACCACCCGCCGCTTGCACGCACGTCGCCATCACGTCGCTAAAGCAGATCGTCTGATCGCAAGTGGACGCATTCGCAATGCGTCTCGGCCAGCGCGCCAAAAACGGCACGCGATGGCCACCCTCAAACGCGTCGCCCTTCATGCCACGCAACGGCCCCACTGATCGATGCCCGAACCGTTCGACGTCCTGCGCATACCACACCGGCCCATTGTCCGATGAAAAGAACACCAACGTGTCCTCGGCCATGCCTTGCTGATCGAGCGCCCCCAGCACATCCCCAACGATGCCGTCGACCTGCATGATGAAGTCGCCATACATGCCCGCAGCACTGGCATTGCGATAGCGCGCTTCGGGCAACCACGGCGTGTGTGGCGCCGGCAAGGCCAGATACAAGAACAGCGGCTGCTTGCCTTGGTGCTGCCGGATGACCTGGACTGCTTCGTCACGCAACCGCGGCAACACTTCGTCGTGCACGAACCCCGGCGCCACGCCGCCCGCGCGCCAGAACGCCCCCTGAATCGGCGACCAACCTTTGGTGCTGCTCGCCGCGATGCGTTCGCTCGGCGCTGCGACCGCGCGACGATTCTGCACGTAGTAGTACGGTGGAATATCGAGCGAAGCCGGAATGCCGAAGAACTGATCAAAGCCGCGATCCACCGGTCCGCCGCGCATCGCGGCGTAGTCGAGTTGCTGCGCCGAGTCGAACCCGAGGTGCCACTTGCCGACCATGGCGGTGCGATAACCGACGCCGCGCAACACATCCGCGATCGTGCTTGTGCCGGCCTCGATTACCGCCTCACGAGCGGGCTGGTAGCGTCTGCGGCGACAGGCGTAGCGTCCCGTCAACAGCCCATAGCGCGACGGCACGCAGACCGAACCGGCGGCGTGTGCATCGGAGAACCGCATGCCTTCGCGAGCGATGCGATCGATGTTGGGCGTTTGGATCTTGGAATCCGGATTGCAACTACCCGGATCGCCAAAGCCCATGTCGTCGGCCAACACGAATAGGATATTGGGTGGCCGCGGCGGCTCTTGCGCGACCACACATCCGAATAGCAGCAAGGCCAGCCCCATGCGCATGATCGCCATGCGACCACGATGGCCGTTGCCAGGCGCTGGGTCAACGTGCGCGGATCCTCTAGTCTGCAACTAGACGGATTCGCTTCGGCAGGGATGCAGTGACGAGCTACGGCAGGTACTGCAGCAAGAACAAGTGCCACCCAAGCAGCACCGAGTAGCCAAGTAGCACAAACGCCAGCCCGATACGCGCGGGGCGAAAGTGCTTCGCCATCATCAAGAACGCGCAGGCAATCCCGATGCCGACCGTCTTCATCAGCAAGAACGGCCACGGATGCCACGTAGAATCGAGCACCCACTGCACCGCAGGATTCAGTTCCGTGCCGCCATGCGACAGGAACAGCAAGGTGAAGTACGCGTCCAGCAAATTGAGCGCGACGATCGTCAGCACGACGAACAACACCCCGGCACCATGAACGTCGACGAAGGATCCTTCGCGCTCTTCGTTGCGGCGCACATGACGACGACGCCCGCCCCGCAACACATGACGGCTGAACATGGGCGTAGGGCGTCGCCGTCGATCGGAGAACGCCCGGCGTTCTTCGTCGGCCAGGACTTCCGGAGCGGTATCTGCCGATGCCGCGATCTTCCCGTCGATGGTGCTCGTCACGGAAGAAGTCTACCCCGCGCATTCACCGTTGAGCGCATATGCGCAGCGGGCCAAACCCAAGCCGCGATGCCATGGGCAGTTCGTTGGCGATGCTGCGCTGATATTCTTTTCAGCGCACACCTTCTGCGCACAATCTCACCCTCACGGGCGAACCGGCGCGCAGCGCTTCTCGGTAACGGCACCGCTGGGCTACGAGAACTTGGTGATGCCGGGAATCGCGATCTCGCTTACCGGCGGCTTGTCCTGCCAGGTCAGCAGGTTCGGCATCAGCTCTTCCGTGCTGTCGTGCGCTTCCTGCCAAGTGACACGCTTGCCGGTGTAGGCCGACATGCGACCCATGATCGCCATCAGCGTGCTGTTGCACATGTACTCGCCGTTGTTGATCGGCTT
>CAXBFC010000259.1:0-11388 GCA_963974725.1 uncultured bacterium
CCGCCGTGCCCGCCGCCAGATCCGCGGGCGTATCGCCGGCAACGCCAACGCGGGCAGGGTCGCGCACTTGGCAGGCAGCCATGGCGCTCTCGATCAAGTCCGGTGCCGGCCTGCCCGCGGCCACTTCATCGGAGGCCACACTCACCCACTTCTGCCAGCCCATCGCCTCAAGCACGACGTTGGCCGTCTTGCGCGTGAAGCCGGTATTGAACGCAATCTTCACTCCACCCGCCTCGAGAGCAGCCAAGGTCGCGTGCGCTCCCGGCGTCTCGCGCAACGGCTCGCTCGCCGCCAACACAGCAAATTCGACCTCGAAGCGCTCCGCCATTTCCTGCGCCGGTGCGACGTCGCGCCCATGCTCAGCCAACAAGCTCGCGAACACCTTCGCCTTGTGCCAGCCCATGCGCGACTGCAGTTGTTCGCGGGTCACGACCAAGTCAAACGCCTGCGCCGCGCGCAGGAACGACCGCAGCACGTGGTCGTCGTCGACCACGGTTGTGCCGGCAAGGTCGAAGATGAACAAGTCCAAGCTACGCACCATCACTCACTGGTTTTTCCACGAGCTAATCACTCAACGGACAGGATCCAAGTGGCGGCCAAGTTCGGATCGCCACATTCCTGCATCGTGGCACACAAGGTGCGCAGCGACGGCAACGGAGTAACGGAGCCACCCTTCTCAGCGGACGCCCCACCACCGATCTGCAATTCCTGCAGCAGGGTCAGCGAACTCTGCATGGCGACCAGGCGAGCATCCAGCCACAAATGCACCGGCATCGGAGAACTCACATGCACGTTTCCAGCCTCGGTGATGGCAGCCGATATCTTGGCGCCCGGTTTTGGATGATCGACGTGCAGCCAGTAGTGGCAACGCACGGTTCCGTCCGACGGCTGCCAAGTCAGTTCCTTCGGGATCGACGTGCGGCGATTCCCGACCAACTCCTGCAGCAAGTCGCGATCCGGCAAGCCGCCGTGACCATTGCCTGCAACCAACGTGAACTTGGTCGGATAACGACGGGGGTTGTCGCGCTGCAACGCTTGCAGCTGCTCTTCGAACTTCTCGCAGCGCTCGCGCCTCCCATACGCCGTGTCCTTACCGCCAACCATGAATGAGAACTGCAACGAATGCAGTCCATCGGGCAGCGACTGGCCTGCGGTCGGCGCCGCGGCACTGGCATGCACCGCCGCGAATCGATGCGGCAGCTTCGGACCAACCACGAACGCACCGTAGCCACCGTGGCTATAGCCGATCGCAATCACGCGATCCGGGTTCACATCACTGCACACGACGAACTGCCGGATCAGCTTCTCGATCACCGGGTAGAAGTAATCGGTATAGAACCCGTTCCAATCGTCGGTCGGCGCCCGCAACGCGCAATACAAGTAGCCGCCCGCCTCGGAATGATCCTTGTAGTAGACCTGCATGTGCCGCCACTGCGAGTCGTTGACCTTTTTGGCGACGCCACCACCACCGTGCATTGCGATCACCAACGGCCAGCCACCTTCCGGCTTCTCGCCGACTTCTTTGACGGTGAACGGGCTCTCCTTGCCGCCAGCACGCACGCGACGAGCATCGTGATCTGCCTGCAACAACTTCTGGTCGTGCGCCTGCAACGACTGCCACACCAACTTGCGCAGCCGACGGTCGCCCTGCTTGGTCTTCAGCTCGGCATCTAGGTTGACGTCGAACGAGAACGCCGCCTTGGTCTTCTCATCCGCGGCGAAGTAGCGATCAATCTGCGCGCGCAAGCCATCGTCGGCGCGCTGCTGCGACGCGCCCGAGTAACGACTGGTCACGTCTACGCCCCAAAACTGGGGCCCCCAACCCGAACGGAACCGCTCGCCGGTTTCTTCGAACGACACCGCCCAAACCCGATGGGCACGATCCGCATCGGCACATTTCTTGGCATCGCCGACGAACCACGCGCGATCGAAACCCTTGGGGTCCGGCTCGTCGGCACCGACAAAGCGCCACGCGTTGCCATCCCAGATCTCAACCCACGTGTGGTTGCCAGCCTTGTGCGGCCAGCGCACCGAGATCATGCGCGCCGGCACACAGCAGGCGCGGCACGCATCGGCCAACAAGATCGACAAGCCGGTGCAGCTCGCCTTGCCTAGCGCGATCGATTCACTCGGGGACTGATCGGCACGACGACGCTTGGTCGAGTAGTGCACGTTGACGACGTCAAAGATCGTCTCGTTGAGCTTGCGCGCTGCTTCACCGGGCGTCTTGCAACCTGCGACCAATGGCAAGAACTTCGCGACCATCTCCGGCCGCCACGACTCGCGCGTTTCGTTGGCCTGCGCATACGGAACGACGTAGTTATGAAACAGTTCGTCAGACAGCGCAGCACCCCACGGAACCGACGTGCGCACGGTCTGCGCGAGCCGAACGTTCTCAAGCAACAGCGCTGGCTGCACCTTGGCAAAGTCTCGCTGCGGCATGTGCGCCAGCAAGAACTCGTAGCTCCGCCGCTCGGCGCCATCAACCTGGTGCCACGCCAGCTCAAAACCAGCACGGGATTCGCCGGCGCGAGCCAGCAACGCATCGGCAACTTGCGACACCTGCTGCGAACAGACACTCGCCACAACCAGCGAGAACGACAGCGACACACGACTCAACATGATCGTGTTGTATCCCCTGTTGGCGGCAGCTAGGTGGGTTGTTGGCGGAAGCTAGACGGGTTTTGGTGTGCCGTGTGCGAACATCCACAAACCGGTACCGGTCGCGGTCAAGACAATGGCGAGCCACAGGAACACCATGGCGCGATGCCACTTCCGCGCTCGCTCGGTTCGCCACAACCAGATTCCTGTGGCCACCACCGGGATCGCCATCAGGCCGCCAGCCTTCGCGAACGGGAGATGAATCGCCTTCTCGTCGGCCGGAAACGTGTAGTAACTAGCCAACTGCTCGGTCAACAAGATCGTGACCGTTAGGCCAACGATGGTCAACGGTCCCAGCCACAGGTGGGCCTTGCGCTTCTTCAAGAAGCCCGTGAACAACGACACGACCAGCATCACGACGGTGGCGACAAACGCAATCCAGAATGGCACTGTCGAAGGCATGAGCCTCAGATCGTGCCCAACCGGGGCCGCGCAGGAAAGGCCTAGACCGCAGAATCGACCTCCTGCCGGTGACTACTCGGCCTACGACAGCGTGATTCGCAAGTTGGCGTCACAAATGGCCAGACCGGTGCATCCGGCACGGGCATTCAGTAGGCTCCGGCGATGGTCAAGGTTCTCGCAGACGACAGCAGCGGCAAAGGTCGTCGCATCGGCATTGCTGTCGCCCGTTTCAACGAAGTCGTCACCGAGCGCATGCTCGACGGTGCCCTGCAGACGCTGCGCGAACAGGGAGTCGCGGATGACGACGTGATCGTCACGTGGGTTCCGGGCGCGTTCGAACTGCCGACCGCGTGCCGCTGGCTCGCCCAAACCGGCAAATACGATGCCGTGATCATGCTCGGCGCCATCGTGCGCGGCGGCACCGACCACTACGATTACGTTTGCAGCGGCGTCACCGACGGCGCGATGCGCGTGCAACTCGACCTGGACGTCCCGGTTGGGTTCGGCGTGCTGACCTGCGCCACGATGGAACTCGCGTTGGCGAGGGCCGGTGGCGACGCCGGCAACAAGGGATGCGACGCTGCCATGGCCGCGTTGGCGATGAGCAACCTCAAGCCACAACTGCTGCCATAGCCAGACTGTAGGCGCGCACTTCAGGCGCCACCGAGCGACCCAGGCCCCGAGCGCATCCCCGCTGGACGCGCGACCGCGACTGCGACAACCACTTCGACCACGTGACTAGCGGCCGCGCATGAGGTAGTGTGCTTCTGCCCGTTCCTCCCGGACCGCTGTCCGGCAACCCGCTCCTTCTAATGACAGCTCCCCTTCGTCGCCGTACGCGCGCTCGTGAAATCGCCATGCAGGCGCTGTTCCAGTTTGATCTTCGTGGTCCGGAATACTCCCGCGAGCTTGGATCTTCGGTTGCCGACGTTTGCCGCACGGAGCTGTTCGCAGGCAAGGAAGCCAACGAAGATGGGCTGCCCAACACGGCCGATCGAGCCCTGAACGCCGCCGAACGGGAAGTCGTCGATTTCGCCGCGCGACTGGTCGACGGCACGTTGATGAATCGCGATGCCATCGACGCGAAGCTGCAGGGTGTAACGCGCAACTGGGACCTTCGCCGGATGGCGATCGTCGACCGAAACGTGCTGCGCATGGCCGTCTTTGAGTTGATGCACTGCGCCGACGTGCCCCCCAAGGTTGCCATCAACGAGGCGATCGAGATTGGCAAGAAGTTCTCGACGGCCAACTCGGGTGGGTTCGTCAACGGCATCCTGGACCGGATCCGCATCGATCTGGATCAAGGCAAGGCCGCTGCCGCCAAGCAAGCGAGTGCCAACGCTGCGACGGAAGGCACTGCCGGCGCCGCCGACGCGCAAGCCAGCGAGTCGTAGCGTCCCGCGGTAGATTCCCCGCCGGTAGATTCCCCGCCGGTAGGTCGGCGGCGCCGCGCCAGGCCGAGTAGCCAGTTGACAAACTCGGGCTCAAAACGAACCAGCAAGGGAAGTCTATCGATGGGCAACGCTGGCGCTGCGCGCATCGTTCGCCGACACTCGCCGGCGAAATGGTGTTCGGCAAGCTACTCAAAGCCCTCAAGAAGACTCGCGACGTCCTGACGACCGGGCTCTCCCGCCTGTTCAAAGGGCGGCAACTCGACGAGGCGTTCCTCGATGAACTCGAAGAAGTTCTCTACAACAGCGACCTAGGTCCGCTCGGCACGAAGATCGTCGACGAGCTGAAGATCTCCTACCGGAAGAAGGAGATCAAAACGACTGAGGAAGTCCCGGCCTTCTTGCGCGTCAAACTGCTCGAAATGATGGCCGGCTGCGAAGGTGAGATCGTCCGAGCGCCCGAGGCACCGACGGTCATCCTGATCGTGGGCGTCAACGGTGCCGGCAAGACCACGTCGATCGCGAAGCTCGCCAACCACCTCAAGAAGCAGGGCAACTCGGTGCTGCTCGCGGCCGGCGATACGTTCCGGGCCGCCGCCGTCGAACAGCTGACCCTGTGGGCCGAGCGACTTGGCATCGACATCATCAAGCAGACCACCGGCGCCGACCCGGCCGCCGTCGCATTCGATGCGGCCGCCGCCGCCAAGGCCCGCAAGGTCGACTACCTGATCCTCGACACCGCCGGTCGCCTGCACACCCAGAAGAACCTGATGACCGAGCTCGAGAAGATCGTGCGCGTTGTGCAGAAACAGTTGCCGGATGCGCCGCACGAGACGCTGCTGGTGCTGGATGGCACGACCGGTCAAAACGCCATTCGCCAGGCCAGTGAGTTCCAGAAGTCGGCGCCAGTAACCGGCTTGATCCTGGCCAAGATGGACGGCACCGCCAAGGGCGGCGCGCTGTTTGGCATCCGGGATGTGCTGCCGGTGCCCGTCAAGTTCCTCGGCGTCGGCGAAGGCATCGACGACCTCGAGAAGTTTGTCGCCAAGGACTACGTCGATGCGATTCTGAGGTTCGACGACGAGGGAGCTGCGTGACCGAAGCGGCAGCAGAGCTTCCGAGCTGTTGATGCTGACCGGCGCCGCACTGCTCGCGTTCCCGCGCCTGCCGCGCGTACGTGGCCAACGCCTGGCAACGATCTTCATCCTCGGCCTGATTGCTTGCGCCTTGGTGCAGGCGATCACGCAGAACGCGTTCCACGATGCCAGCAAAGGAAACGACACGCCATGGTCGTTCCAACCGTGGGAAGCGGCGTATCGCATCGCCCACTGGTTTGCCCTGTTGGTCATCGTGCGTATCGGCGTGATGCTCGAAGTTGCGGCCGTCGCCAGTGCCCTGTCGGCGCTGGTGCTCGCAACCAGCTTGTTCGGCATCCTGCAGCGGTTTGGCCTCGCCGAGATCCACGGCTACGGCGTCGAACGAGAACCGGTCTCGACGTTGGGCAACCTCAACGTCGCCTCCGAATGGACCAGCGTCGCCGGCGTTGCCGTTGCCTCGCTGATGCACAACGTGCGCAGCAAGCTGCGTTGGCTGCCGATCGCAGCGCTGGCACTGGCCTGCGCGTACCTGATGGTCAACCCATCACGCTCGGGCAAGATCGCGATGATCGCAGGCCTTTCGCTGCTGGCCGTGATGCGCCGCAAAGAACGCGGCTACGTGCCGTTGCTGATTGGCATCGGCGGGTATCTGCTTGGCGCGCTGCTGTCGGCTGCTGGACCGACCGCGCCAATCGATGGCACCGCACTGCGCGAAGAACGCAAGCGCAGCACCGTGACGCTCGACATCCGCATGGAGATCGCCAACGGCGCCACTGCGTTGTTTGGCGAGTCCGTGATCTTCGGCAAGGGGCCCGGGCAGTTCGCGGTCGAATACCCGCGCCACCGCACCCAAAAAGAGATCGAAGCATCGAGCTTTGAGCGACAGTTCGCGACCGAGGTGCGGACCGCCCACAACGACTGGCTCGAACTGCTCGTCGATGGCGGCTTGGTGGCACTGGTGCTGTTTGCGATCATGCTGTTCGGACTGCAGCGCGGCACGCGGGACAAGACGCGACTCGTGCCGATGTTCGCGCTGCTGCTGCTGATGTTGGTGCGCGCACCGATCGGCAACGCGCCGGCCGCAGCAGTCGCATTCCTGCTGGTCGGATCCCCCGTGCAGGTGTCGCTGGGCACGGGCTGGCGCAAGGTGCTCAAGATCTCGATCACGGCAGTCACCGGACTGTTCTTGCTGTATCTGGGCACGCTGCCGGTCGCCGGCAATACGGCGTTCACCTCGTATGTGCGTGCGCAACGAGATGCGCAGCCGGTACCGATCGACGCAGCGCGCAGCGCCAGTAGCTGGATGAGCTACGAACCGCGTTGGCTCCAGATCGAAGCGCAGAACCAGATGAACCGCGGCGACCTGCAACAGGCCGCTTACTACGCTGCGCGCGCCCTCGAGCTGCGCCCGTTCGAGCCGCAGCTGCTGAAGTTGCTCGGCGAAGTGTTGGCTAGAGGCAGTCGCTATGGCGAGGCCATCAAGGTGGCGGAACAAGGCCTCAAGCTCGACCCCGCTCACCCCGAACTTCGTGCCCTGCGCAGCACGGCGCTGGCCGAACTCGGCGATGTCGACCGCGCGATCGAAGCAGTCGTCGTGGATCCACACCCGGCGCTTCGCGAGGGACTGGCAACCCACTTCGCCGACCTTGCCAAACGTGCCTCCCAACGCCGCGAGCCGAAGCAACTGAAGCGCTACGCGATCGAGAACACCTTCGTGACCATCGCCGACTTGCTGGCAACGCACGACCAACAAGCGCTGCCCCAGATCCACACGATGAACGATCGGCTCAACCGGGACATCCGAGAGCTGGAGCGATCTGGCGAAGACCGGCGCTACCCGGTGACGATGGCGTTGGAAGCCATGGCCCGTGGCCGAACCAACCTGGCGGGCAAGTATGCGGCGGCTGCAAGACTGCGTGGCAAGATCAGCAAATGGCAAGCGGATCTGCTCGGCGAGCCGCTCGACCAACTGCGCAAACTGCCGGAGTGGCAAGGCGCCTTGCCGGCGAAGTGAGCGCCAGCTCAAGCACGCAAAATACCACCGATGACTACTGCTTCGGCCCCGACCAACGCGGCGGCGACGGCCACCGTGATGCGCAGCGGGATCAGCGGCATATGGCGCACACTCAGGTAGAGCACCACGTAGGCAACCAAGGTCGTCAGCACGGCCAACACCAAGGATAGGAAGTCGTCGAGCTGGCACAGAACCGGCACGATCAGGCCGGGCAGCACGGCGAAGAACTTCCAGTAGGTCGCCAGCGCATACTGGCTGCCCACAACGATCCCGAGCCCGACGAGGCACGGCAGCCACAACGTCGCTGCGGCAATCCCGGCGGCTTGCAGACGTGGGCGTGGCACGCTCGCGACCGCCTCAGGTGTGGGCTGGCTAGAGGCCATGGTCGAGGTTACGGACTACCTACGCCGTTCTGCAACTGGCTGCTCTGTCACTGACTGCGCCCTGCGACTCACTTCTTCGCCTTCGCTTCATCCACCAGGGCTTCAAGCTCGCCATCGGCGCCGGCTGCCTCCGCGAACTCTTCGAACGACCAGACTTGCTCGTGCAACGCGTGCTTCTTCGGAAAGTGGGCGCGCAGCGTTGCCTGCAGCTGGAACGTCATCAACGCCATGCCCAGCCGGGTCGCGTGCAGTTGGTCTTCCTGCAGCAACGCGCCGGGTCCGGTCTTGACCTTGCCATCCTGCAACGGCAGCTCGACGCCGTCGTCCTTGAGCGCCTTGACGATCTGCGCCATTGGCACCAGCGTCACGTTCTTGTTGTCCGCGGCGAACTTGGCCAAGCGATCATTCAACAACTTGAGCGTCGCCTCGGTCGGAATCTGGCGCGGCTTCAACATCCGGATCTGCGCGCCCTTCATGTTGGGGAAGTCGCCGATCACGACCGGCACCTTGAGTTCCTTGAGATAGTCCAAGCCCGTTTCCAGTCGCGCCAATCGCGCCTTGGCCTTGTCGCCGCTGACATAGCCGTAGCCAAACCAGAACGGGAAGTCGACCGCGAGGACCATGTCGGCCTTCTTCTTCTTGGCCAACTCGATCTCCTTCTTGCCGGTCTTGATCGGGTCGTTGAACAGGTACCACATCTCCAATTGCGGATGCGACGTGACCTTGATTTCGCCGTCGCTCCACTTCTTGAGCATATGCTGCAACGAAACCGAATCGCCCTGCTTCTTGGCGCCAAACAACGGCCCGTCTTCGAAGCCGCCACTGACGCTGGCGCCGATGATGTGGATGTGCTTCGGCGCTTCTTGCGCAGAACTCGGGGCGAGAACAGAGGCGACAGTGAGCAGCAGCAGAGCTGCGAACTTCGATCGTGCGAGCATGCCGCTAGCGTAGCGAATCGAGCACGATGTCGTGAACAGCCCGGCGCACTGCAGTGATCTTGTTGTTTACCCGGGTCGGGTGCACGCGGTTGGTCAGCAGCACCACGCAGACGTCGTAGCGCGGGCAGCACCACAGCGACGTGCCGGTGAAGCCGGTATGGCCGAAGGTGCCGTCAGGGATGTCCGTGCCTGCCCAACCACCGCTCTTGAGCAACTGGAAGCCGAGGCCGCGGGTGGTGTCCTTGGTGATGCCGGCGGGCTTGGTGGCGAGGGCGATCAGGTCGCGGGACAGGCGACCGCTGCCACCACGCAGCAAGCTCTCGCCATACGCCCTCACGCCCCGCGCGGTCGCGAACAATCCCGCATGGCCCGACACGCCCCCCATGGCGAACGCATTCTCATCGTGAACGTAACCGCGCATGACGCCACCGCGGTCCTCGTCAAGCTCCGTCGGAGCGGCGTCGATTGGCGGCAGGCTTGTCGGTGCGAAGACCGCGCCTGGCACGAAGTTGACCTGGTCGAGCGGACCACCTGCGGCCTCGACAACCGCCATCAGCAAAATGAACCCCAGGTCGCTGTAGCGCACGGAAGTGCCTGGCTCCGACATCAACCCTTCGGCTGCCGCCGCGGCGACGATCGCCTGCTTGCCCTTGAGCGTGCGGAAGTAGCGAACGTAGGAAGCCAAGCCGCCTTGGTGCGCCATCAAGTGGCGAATCGTGACGCGCTCCTTGCCGGGGCCGACGAACGCTGGCACCCACTTCTGCACGGGATCATCCAATGAGATCCGCCCCTGCTGCACGAGCTCCAGGATTGCCGGCGTGGTCGCGCAAACCTTGGTCAGCGATGCCAGGTCGAACTTGGTTCGGTCCGTGACCAGCTTCGCGTCGACATCGTAGGTCTCGCGACCAACCGCGATCTCGGCAATCGACTTGCCACGGTGCGAGACAAAACAAACCGCACCCGGCGTCGCCCGATCTGCGACGGCCTGCTCGAGACGAACTCGCAGCGCATCGGGTAGCGGCCCCGTCGGTTTCGCGGCTGGCAGCACCAACTGCGAACCGGAACTGCTGGGCAACGGCGCGTCCGACAAGCCGAACCCGGCTTTGGCGACGCCAGGAATGGTGACGGGCAAGCGGCCACGAAACCCACCCACCGCCAGCAGCCGCGAAGCAACCGTCTGCACCCGCTCCGTGGTCGCGAACGCGGCGACGAAGGCATCGGCCTTCGGCATGTTGCGAACCACGTAGGGGCTACCGAACGAAACCACTGCGACATGCTGTTCGTCGCGCAACGCCTGCAGCACGGGCTCGAGCTTGGCTGGCAAGCCAATGCCGCCGCTCAGCTCGCGCACTTTGACGAACAACGACACGATCACCTCGTCGGCCTTCTGCACGCGCTCGATCGCAGCCGCGATGTCCGCTGCCGAACTGGAGTTCGTCAAGCGCACCGATTCGCCAGGCCAGGCAACGCCAACAGCCGAGCCGGTGCCATCCTCCTTGTCGACCAACGTCACCGACAGGGTCTCGCCAGTTCGACGACGCAACTGCTCAAGTGCGCCATCACGATCGCGGACCAGCACCAGTCCGTTCGCCGCGATTTGATCGGCAACGTGCTGCGACTGCGGCGTGCGCAAGCGTTTCTGCGCATCGGGAGCCACCTGGCCACCACCGGAGAACAATCCGACCTTGTTCTTGGCTTCGAGAATGCGACGCACAGCATCGTCGAGCCGCGCCATCGGCACGCGGCCGTTGCGCACGGCATCGATAACCGCCTGCCGTGCCGCCATCGGATCCGGCGGCATCAACAGCACGTCGGCACCGGCAAGCAACGCCTGCACCGCGACTTCGCCCGGGGCGAGCGCGTTCTTGACGCCGCCCATGTCGAGCGCATCGGTGACGACCAATCCTTTGAAGCCCAGCTCGGTGCGCAGCACATCGTGCAGGATCTTGCGACTCAACGTCGCCGGCACGCCCGGGTCTTCGCCGAGACCGGGCACTGCGAGGTGACCCGTCATCACCGATTCCAACCCATCTGCGGCCGCCGCGCGGAACGGCGCCAACTCGACGCGCATCAAGCGTTCGCGATCGCCCGGCACCGTCGGCAACGCGAGGTGCGAGTCGCTGTCGACATCGCCGTGACCCGGGAAGTGCTTACCGCACGACAACAACCCCGACGTGCGCACACCGCGCGCCAACGCACGACCGAGCTTGCTGACCAACTCAGGGTCTTCGCCAAAGCTGCGCACGTTGATGATCGGGTTGTCGGGGTTGGAGTTCACATCCAACACCGGCGCGAACACCCAATGGAAGCCGAGCGCCTTCGCCTCTTCGCCAGTGACGCGCCCCATCGCTTCGGCCAGTTCTTCGGACTCGGTCGCACCGACCAGCATCTGGTTGCCAAGTTCGGTGCCCCCCTTGAGCCGCCACCAGATGCCACCTTCGAAGTCGCTCGCGAGCAACAGCGGCACTTTGGCCTTCGCCTGCAACTTCGGAATCACCGCCG
>CAXBFC010000260.1:0-11347 GCA_963974725.1 uncultured bacterium
TGCGGCTCGCGAATGCGATCACACCGTCGTCACTGACGTAGGTCGCCCACGTCAAGTTGCGCAAAGCGTTGGCGCGTTCGACGGCGCGACGCGCTTCGCTGGTGTCATCCCGGCGCAGCGATGCTTCGATCGCCGCCGACGTGCTGAGCCCGGTGATCAGGGCGAGGCGCTGCTCCGCCGCCTCCAAGCTGCGCAGCGAGTTGGTGACGCTGTGCCATGAGAACAGGCCGAAGGCAACCACGCCGACGAGGAACACCGCCGCCGGCACGCTCGTCGACAACGACAGACCGTGACGTTCAGCCGTCATCGGAGCGCACGAGATGGTCGTCCACGAGGTCAAACAGCGGCAGAGGCTTCGACACCTGCCCACTACGAATGAGTATTTCCAGAGTGCGTTCGGCGGTCGCGACGAGGCCCGGGGCCTGCCCCCCGAGTAGAGACTGATTCTCCTCCCGGCTCGGCATTCGCACGAGGTTCATCGCGTCGAGGAACTGCACGGGGGTCAGGCCTTCCCGCCCGGCGCAGCGGGCAGCGGCGTCCTCGGGCTGCGCGGCCAGGTGGGCCATCGCTGCAAAGTAGCCGTCGACGATAGCCTGCAGCGTCGGGCCGCGCGCGGCGATCAGCGAATCTCGCACAAACAGCACATCGGCGATCTCGTTCGGAATCTTCGTCGAGTCGAACACCAGGTTGCCGCCGCTGGCAAGCAACTCGGTTCGCACCGGTTCGTAAGTGATCACTGCATCGACGGAGCCTGAGTTGTAGGCCGCCATGTGATCGGGGATATCGAGGAACTTCAGCTCGACGTCTTCGCTCTTCAAGCCGGCAAACTCAAGCGTGCGGGCGAGCATGAACTGGCCGAGGGCACTCATCTCCAAGCCAATCGTCTTGCCATGCAAATCGGCAAGGCCAGCGATCCCCGGTCGAGCAATCACGCAGTCGCCACCGTGAGAGTAGTCGATGACCAGAATGGCGCGGTGACCAGCCTCGCGCTCGGAGATCTGCATCAGGAAATCGAGCGTCATGGCGACGCCATCGACGACCCCGTTCTGGTAGGCACGCAGGGCCTCGGCAGGCGTGTGGTAGTCGACGAGTTCAACCGCGACGCCGTCGTAGCAGCCAAGATCACGGGCGAGATAGAACATCTCGTAGGGCGGCCAGACCAACAGACCCAACCGGATCCGTGGCTGCTGCCGCGTGCAGCCGGCGGTCAGCATGGCTGCAGCCAGGACCGCTGCGAGTACGTGGAATCGGATCTGCATAGTGCGGCGGGCGACAGCGGCCCCATTGAAGGCTAGTCAGGTCGCGCGGACAGGGCAATCGAACAGCGTGAGCAATGGACTTTTCGCGCTAGCTGGTTGGCAGTCCGCACCGTCGGGCTGCCCCACGATCTGATCCGTTCACTGTAGGCGGCAAACTTCTTGCCACCGTGGCCAAGTTTGACCCCTTGTCTTCTGCCGGAATCATCCGGCGCGAGATTATCGATGCCGTTTCATCCGCCACGCTCTGCCAATCCTGACTGCTCGCACCATCGCAAGCCTGCCGCAAGGCACATTGCTCGATGGGGCTACTTTGCGACCAGATGCCGCGACAGTCGGGAACCGCGTTCTCGCTGCTTGAAATGCCTCAAGACGTTTTCACGACAGACGTTTCGCCACGACTACCGCGACCGGCGACCCGACTGCAACGAACGATTGTTCGAGCCACTGGGACGTGCCAGTTGTCGTGCTGCAGACAGCCCCAACACTTGGCGGATCCGCTTCAGAGATCGGCGCGTGCCGCCGTCTCGGAGAGCGGCGAGTGCTGGGCCAGGACCGGCTTCTTCGGCAGGTTCAGCCAGAACGTCGTGCCTTTGTCGACCTCGCTGTCGAACGACACGGTTCCACCGTGGCCATGCACGATTTCCTTGACGATGTGCAGGCCCAACCCGGTGCCGCTAATGCCGCCCGTATTCGAACCCCGTTCGAAGCGGCGGAACAGGCGCTCACGATCGGCTTCGGGGATCCCGATGCCGTTGTCACTGACGGCCAACGACCAGGAGTCTTCGTTCTCTTCGCAGAAGATTCGGACCAGCGGGGTGCGCTCACTGTCACGGTAGGAGATGGCATTGCCGAGCAGGTTCATCAGCGCCTTGGTCAGCGCCCAACTGTCGGCAATGACGACCGGCAGCGGTTCGACGCGAACCAGCAAGCTGTTCTCGTCGAGTTCGTAGCGTAGGGTGCGCAGAACGTCGGCAACCAGTGGCGTCAGGTCGCAACTGGCGAAGTCAAGACGCACGCCATCGTGGTCAAGGCGCGAGCTATCGAGCAGATCGCGGACCAAGCGCTCCATTTGGTTGACGGCCATCAGCCCGTTCTCGACGGCTTGACCCTGGGTGTCAGTCAACTTGCCGAAGTAGCCCTTATTGAGCGTCGAGAGCATCAGCCGCACGGCGCTAATCGGGCGATTGAGGTCATGCACCGTGCATTGCGCGATCTCGACGAGTTCATTGACCTTGCGTTCCAGTAGCAACCGCTGCTCATCGAGTTCGCCAAACCGACTGGCCAGCTCAAGGTTGGAGCGCACCGTCTTGTCGAGCAAGTTTGGCTCGGCGTCTTCGTTCAGGACGCCGTCCTGAAACTCCACCAAGCCGGCTGACAAGTCCAGGTCGAGTTCTTCATCGGAGAGCACGTCGCTTCCGAGGACCTCGTCACCGGTTGCCGCGGCACTGATGTCGAGCATGACGCCGGAACTCTCGCGCAACTCGTAGCCGAAGTCGAACTCCTCTTCGCCACCTGCGAGCTGCACATCGCTAGCTTCTTCAGGTGTGCGAACTGGCGCCGAATCGAGCAGTTCCAATTCGTCGGGTTCGTCGGGGCTGTCATCACTGCCCGGGGCGCGGTCCGGAACGTCGTCGGGCAACGCCACGCGTGTTTGCGGTAGGTCTTCGAGCGGGACAATTTCTCGGGCGCGACGCACCTCATCGCAGATGTCCCACAGCTTCGAACGCACTTCTTCCGCGACATTGCGTGGCGCCGCTTCGTCCTGAGTCAGGCCGTAGTGTGAGACTTTGCGCTCGACGAGTGTCACTGCCGCTTCTACGAATGCTTCGAAGACTCCGTGGCCTTCGGTTGCGACCGACGGGAACGTGACGACGTCGTCGCGGAACTTGAAGTGCTGATCGAGTTCCTCCTCGGTCAACAGGTCGTCAAGGTCGCGCTTGTTGTATTGCACGATGATCGGGATGTCCTCGGACGTGCCGACCTGCTCGCGCAAGTGCTCGCGCATGCTGCGCAAAGACTCGAGGTTCTCATCGAGACGACTGCGTTGGCTGTCGACCACGAACACGACTGCGTCGGCCCCCTGCAGCACATACTTGCGCATCTGCTTGTACTTGGGCTGACCCGGCACCGTGAAGCCTTGGATGCGCACCTTGAAGCCACCGACCGAACCGAGATTGATCGGTAGGAAGTCGAACAGCAACGTCGAGTCCTCTTCGGTATTGATCGATACCAGTTGGACTTCGTTGCGTGGACAGAAGATGCCATGCACCTGCTGCAGGCTGGTTGTCTTGCCACCAACCCCCACCCCGTAGTAGACGAGCTTGGCGTTGATCGTGCGCTCAGCGACGTTGATGAAACCCATCTGTTGTTGCGGTTGCGGTCAGCTTTGGACTGCCCGCCCTTCATCGGCAACAACGCCACCTCAGCTTCACCGTCGCCGGTAGCCGAACACATTGTCATGCGCCGGCAGCAACGCATGCCAACTGCCGCGCTTGGCCTGCAGCACCGACTTGAGCGCCGCATGCACCTGAGACGCGTCCACGTTGTCGATTCTCGCAACATCCACGCCGTGATGTGCTGCAAGAAGCAACACCTGCAGCCGACCGGGCAGCGTCGCGGGTTCGCTGGCCCACGCATGTTTTTGGCCGGGTCCCGGCATGCTCAACTGCGAACGCAGCGACGCGCGCGCCGCGCCAAGCTCCATTTCTGATGGTGGCACCGACCGAAGGTCCTGCAAGAACGCCTGCAACTCGGCCTTCGTGGCGCGCACTTCGTCGGGGATCAGCGCCTGCGGCCGCTCACCCGGAAGCAATCTGGCAGGGTTCTCGCCACGACGACAGAACCGCAGCAACGGATCGGCGTGCAGCCACGACCAGGCTACGAACGGGGCGCGCGCTTGCTGCTCCATGCCTCGCATACGCCAACGACGAAAGGCACGGCCAGTGGCGACTTGCACACCAACCGCCAACGCAGCTCGATCGATGTTCTTTGGCAACGCGAAGGCCGCCGAGACATAGGGCGAGTCGACGCGGTCGTTGCGATCTTCGCTCATCTCGCGCTGCGAGCGTACTTCTGAACACACGAAATCGCCGCGCACTCGCGTCTCGAACTTCGGCTCCAACCGCGCAATGACCTCGATCATGGCGGCATTCACGACCCCGAGAACGGCGAGGCGAACCGGCACCTCGACTCGCAACGCGTCGCGGACCACGGCCGGCGTCAACTTGGCCAATCGAACCGCAATGCCGGCTGGGGGCCTAGCCAGCACGGTGCCTGCGCCTAGGTGTTGGCGGGCGCGCCTGAGCAGCACGTCACCTGGATACACGTGCTCGGCGTCGTCCGCGGCCAAGGCAGCGCGGGCGACAGCGAGCGCAATGACGTCATCGGTAAGCACATCGCCAGAGGGTTGGGCATTGGATGACGAGGAACTCGATGACGCATCGGATGGCGGGGAAGAGGATGGCGGGGAAGCGAATGACGGACCGTCCAGCAGTGCCGACAAGAACTGCGATGCCAGCTTCGCATCGCCGGCGGCGACGACACCAAAGACCAACGAATAGTCGCTGCCGATGCGCATGCCAGTGGCGAGCGTCTTCGGCACGAGCCGTCGCACGCGTTCCAGTCGACACGCAGCCAAGACGCGGGCAAGGCCCGCAACCTTGGCTTCGTCATCGTCGAAGCCGTGCGACCACAAGACACCCACCGCAGTCGCGGTTGCTCCTTCGACTTGCAGATACGCACAACGCTGCTGTGCTGAGAGGTGGCTCGTTGGCAGCAGTGCTCCCAGCAAACAGACGGTGACTGCCCAAAGCATCATTCGCATAGCTGACCTTCTCGAACGGTAAGTTGTCGATGCGCAATGGACGCGGCGAGGATCTCGTCGTGCGTTGCGACCACAATGGCCAAGGCGCGACTGCGCTGCATCGTTAGCAGGTTTTCGATCACGGCAACCGCGGCCGCGCGATCCAACGAAGCCGTCGGCTCATCCAACAACAGCGCATCTGGTTGCACCGCGAGCGCACGCAATAGCGCCGCGCGACGGCGTTCGCCACCGGACATTTCGGCTGCCGTACGCATCAGTAATTGCTCGGGCAGTTGCACGCTGCTGGCACCCGCTTCGGCATCAAAGTAGGGAGCACTCGCTTCGTCGAGCAAGCTGCGCAAACGACGACCTGGAGTCAACGAGGCCAACGCATCCTGACACACCAGCTGCACTGCAGACCTGCGAGCAGGCCCGTTGACGAATCCGGAGTCCGGTCGCCGATGCCCAGCCAACACCCGCAGCAGCGTTGTCTTGCCGGCGCCCGACTCACCCAGCAACGCCGTGATCTCGCCGCGACGCAACGTGAAGTCGACCTTGTCGAGCACCTTGCGGGAGCCGTAGGCGACAGAAACCTGTTTGGCTTCGAGCAGCGAAACCGAACCAACATCTTCCTTGGGACGCACTGGCCATGGCAGCTGCGCCGGCTGAGCTCGCAAGAACGCGCCATCTTGCAGTTCGTAAATCTCGGCATCCAGGTCGCGCAGCATCCTCTGGTCGTGTGTTGCCACCAACAGCGCACTGCCAGAGCCGACCAGTTCGCGGAGCCGCGTCAACAACTCTGCATAGGAACCACCATCCAAGCTCGCAGATGGTTCGTCGGCGATCACAACCGTTGGTTCACGCAAGAACGCGATCGCCAGCAAAACGCGCTGCGCCTGGCCACCGGAGATGCGGTGCGGCTGCCGCTGACACAGCCCCACGGCATCATCCACCCCGAGTCGACCGAGCATCGCGTGCATCTGATCGGGAGTCGCGTCGGTCGCAGCGTGAATTTGTTCGCCCACGCGGACCAGAGGATCCAGGGCGCTGTGGGCGTCCTGCATCAAGAACGCGACGTCCTTGCGGCGTAGCTCTAGCAGGTCACTTCTGGCCAGCGCGTCAAACGGTCGCCCGCGGAACTGCACGTCGCCGGCACCATACCAGCCATCCCGATCGAGCAATCCGAAGATCGACATCAGCATGCTGGTCTTGCCACATCCCGAAGGCCCGTAGAGAGCGGCGGTTTGCCCGGGCAGCAGCCGCAATTCCGGCAGGTTCACCGCGAAGCGCCCTCCATCGCTCAGGGAATAGTCGGCAACTTGCAGCAGGGCTTCCACAGGTTTGCCATCGCACCGAATACGAGCCGAGACTGCAAGCATCACAAAGGCAGGATACGGCACGGATTTCGCTATGCTTGTCGACATGACTCGGATCGCAGCCATATGCGTCTTCACTTGCGTGCTCGCCAGCCTGACCGCGCAGCAATCTCTCAAAGAGCTTGAGATGCGCTTTCGCGGCGAGATGCAGCAACTCGACGCCAACTCCCCCACGCGCCAACAACAGGACGAACTGTTCAATCGCCATGTCGCCCAACTGCGCACGTTTTTGCAGTCAACCGCCAAGGGCGACGACCGCTGGAATGGCCGGCTTTGGCTGGCCGAGCTCGAATTGGTGCGAGGCAAACGCCAAGAAGCCACCGAGGTCCTAAAAGAAATCGACGCCGACCAGGCCCCGGGCATGGTGCTCGTCAGCGGCGCGTCGATGGCCCAGCATCTCAACCTCGTGCAGCTGCGTGACGAGTGGGTTCAAAAGTCGGTCACCAAGGACGCACCGCTGCTCGATCGCATGGCGATGGCGCGGCTATTGATGACCGTGCTGCGCGAAATCGAACTCGGCGAAGGTTTGTTCACCAAGGCACTGGCGAATGCCAAGGACGACGAAGAGAAGGCGTTCGTCATGTGGCACCGCGCCGATGCACTTCGAGATCGCGAAGACCTGCCAGAGAACACCGGCTTTGACGAACTCGAGAAGCTCGCCAAAGCATTGCCAGAGACCTACTGGGGCTCGGTCGCCAAAGACCGACTGCGCGCGACCCGCTTGCGAGTTGGCGACGATCCCATCGCGATCACCGGCAAGACACTGGGCGGCGAGACGTTCAGCACCAAGGCACAACTCGGCCGAGCCGTGGTGCTCGCGTTCTACACCGCGGCCGACTACGACACACCGCGATTGCTGGCGTTGCTGGCCGATCTGCAAGACAAGAACAAGGACCTCGCCGTGCTCGGCATCTGTCTCGATCGCGACGTCAACGAGATCAAGAAGTCGGTCAAGAGCCTCGGCATCCGCTTTCCGGTCATCGGCGACGGCAAGGGTCCAGGCACCGACGCGGCACTGCGCTGGTTCGTCGAAGGTCCTGTCGTTCACGTGCTAGACAAAGCCGGCAAAGTTGCAGGACTCGGTTTGCAGGCGGGCACCAACGACGGCCGCGCCGAGATGATCGACGTGATCAAGCGCGCGATGCGCTAGCGCGCGCCACGTTGACGGGGCGGCGCCAACGAGCTGCCCCCGGTAGTGGATAGCGGCCAAACTAGCTGCGCCGACGCGCCAGCAAGCCGAGCGCCAATACCAGCAAGGCGCGCAACCCTTCGCTGAGCAAGATCGCCATCGCCGGCACTACCGGCAGCGGATCGGTGCGGCCTTCACCGGCCAGCGACGTGATCAAGAACACGGCGCAATACACCAACAGGATCAGGTCCGGACCAATCCGGCCGCCGCGGCCGAATCGAATGCCGACACGCATCACAAACGCAACCAAGCCCACCACCAACAGCAGCGCCGTGACCGCATAGCCAACGGCTGATTCGGGCAACAGCGAACTCGCGCGTTCGGTCACGGCGAGGTCGTTGACCGACACCGTCAACGTGCTGCTGAGCAACCACCACGTGATTGCCGGCGCAACCAACGCAGTCGCCGTCCACGGGATCAGGCGACGATTGAGCGAACGAATCGGAGTGCCAATGAGCGCTCGCCTGCGGAAGCAACGGACGCCGCGACTCGTCAACTGGATCGTTCCGGCCACCAACACGACCCCGGGCACCAGCAGCGTCGCGCCAACCGAAGGCAACGCTTCACACGCCATGCCAGCTGCGATCGCTGCGCACAGCATCAAGCCGCACCCGACCATCATGCTGCGCCGCGGACTGCGGTAACGGTGGCGTGGCGCTGGTCGCGACGCCACCTGCAACAACACCAGCGACAACAAGGCAAACAACGTCGCGGGTGTCTCAGGCCGCAAGATGTGCCCGGCATGCGCGACCGGTGGCAGTGCCGCGACCAGGCCACACGCAAGCAGCGCCTGCAAGCGGCCGTGCGCTAGCAGCACCGCAAGGTAGGTCAAGAACGCCAACGCGGTGATGCCGAGCACCTGCATCAGACGCGCACGCACGACCAGCAGCTGTTGCCCTTGTTCGTCGGGCGGCCACGCCGCATCCGGAATCGCCGCGGTGTGGAACATGCGCGAACCGCTGGAGTCAATGCGATCGACTTGCGGCCGGCGCTCGACAATGCGCTGCAAGCGAGCCAGTTCGTCAGGTTGCGCCGGCTTGGCGACGGACCAACCGACAACCGACGATGGCAGCAACAACACCAGCAAGCTGCAACACAGGGCTGCGACGCTGGCGGCTCGCAGAGGCGAGCGCGCGCCGCTGGGTTTGGGCTGGCCGCTGGGTATGGGCTGGCCGCTGGGCTTGGGTTGGCCGCGATCGCTGGGACTGTGGCTGTGGCTCCCAGGGTTGGTCGTCACAGCTCAGTGCCTTGTTTACAGTTTCGAAGGCCCAGCTAGAGGGCGGCGATGCAGTCGATCTCGACCAGCGAGCCCTTGGGCAGTTCTTTGACCGCGACGCAAGCTCGGGCCGGGCGATGGTCGCCGAAGTGTCGGCCGTAGACCTCGTTGACCGCGGCGAAGTCCGCCATGCTGGTCAAGTAGATCGTCGTGCGCGCGACCTGCGGCAGGCTGGCGCCACTCGCTTCGAGCAAGCCGGTGAGATTCTTCATCACCTGCTCGGTCTGGGTCGCGGCCGTGTCCCCCACCATTTCCATGCTCTTGGGATCGAGCGGGATCTGGCCGGAGCAGAACAACAGATTGCCGACTTTCGCGGCCTGGCTGTAGGGACCGATCGCCGCCGGAGCGTTGTCGGTTTGCACAAATTCGAGGGTCATGATTGCTTGGGTTGCAGTCGGTCACGCAGACGTTGCTCGACCGTGGGGTGCAGAAAGCTACTGACATCGCCGCCGTTGCGCACGACTTCACGCATCAACGATGAAGACACATAGCTGTATTGGGCGCTCGGCATGACGAAGACGGACTCGATCGATGGCTCCAAATGGCGATTGGTCAACGCCATCTGGTATTCCGACTCGAAGTCCGAAACGGTGCGAACGCCGCGAAGGATCGCACCAATCTTCTCTTTCCGACAGAAATCGACGACCAGGCCCGAGAACGTCACCACCGACAGGCGGTCGTCGTCGGGCAACACTTCGCGCAGCATGGCGACGCGCTCCTCGCTCGAGAACGTCGGCGTCTTCTGGCTATTGATGCCGACGGCCACCGTCAGATGATCAAACAGGGGCAGAGCGCGCTCGACCAAGTCGAGGTGGCCGCGCGTGACTGGGTCGAAACTTCCGGGGTAGAGGGCCGAGACCATTGCCCGGACTGTAACCGGTGGCGCGAGCGGCGCACGGGCAGTCCGATCGGAATGCCACCGATGCGGCCGGATCGCCCAAAAATCTGGATCCTTGTCACCGGTGACGATTGCTGCGCACTGACATGGTGTGCTTCCCATTGCCTACCGCTCGCTAGCCCTAGCCGTCGCCTGGTCCGCGCCGACCGCCGTGCTGGCGCGCATCAACCTGCCGGCGGCGGCGGCTGTGGCGATGCTCGGCGTACTGGTCGCAACGGCTTCGCACTGGCCCCGCCGGCGCGCGGGACTGGCGGCGCTGGCACCGCTGCCAACCGCCGAACCGGGACCGGTGTGGGTAACGGGCCGGGTTCTCGATGTCGTTCGCGCGCCGCTGACCGGGCGCAACTACGTCGAGTTGGCCGAAGACTTGCGAGTCGCCTTTCCCGGCGAGATCGAGTTGGTGCCAGGCGATTCGTTGCGGGTGCTGGCACGAGCTGGCAAACCGGCCATTCCCGGAGTGCAGCCGGCACTGCAGGCAATCCCTGCGACGATGCAAGTCGACGCATGCACCTGGTCATTTCGCAGTGGCTGCGCGCAACTTCGGCGAGCGATGGAACGTGAACTGCTGCGGCTCGTGCCCGGAGAACACGGCGCGACGCTGGCGACGTTGGTGCTCGGTCGCGCCACGCGCCCGGACCCCGACCTCGCCGCCGCCCACCGTGCCACGGGCCTCAGCCACCTGTTGGCGGTCAGTGGCGCGCACGCCGCGATGTTGGCGTTCTTGTTGGGTCTATCGAGTCGCGGCCGACACCTGGGCGCCGGCCGCACTCGTTCGGTACTCGTGCTGACCATCTTGCTGATCTACGGCAGCATCGCTGGCGCCGAACCGCCGGTGTTGCGAGCCGTCGTGGCGTACGCGCTGGCGGCAATCGCCGCGCGCGTTGGCCGACCGTTTGGTATCGCAACCGGCTTGCTCGTGCCGGCGTGGATCACGTGCCTGGTCGAACCCGAGGCCTTGCTTGGACCGAGCTTCCTGTTGAGCTATGCCGCCGTGATTGGCCTGGCAATCGCGTTGCGAGGCCGACCACCGGAGACCGCTGGCGAGTGGCTGATGGACGCATTGCGCGCATCGTTTTGGGCAACCTTGCTGACTGCGCCGCTGACCTTGGGGTTCTTCGGGCAGCTCGCACCGTGGACCATTCTACTGACGCCACTGTGCGCCCCGCTGGTCGCAATGATGCTGTTGCTTGGCCTGGTCGCCGCCAGCCTGGCCATGTTGGCGCCAGGGCTGGCAGACATCTTTGCGTGGCCGCTGCACGGCATGGCAAGCACCTACGCGTGGCTGGTGCACACCGCCGATGGCTTGCCAGGAACGCCGATTCCCGCCTGGTATCGGCCGCCCGTTTGGGCGATGGCGTTGGCTACCGGGATCTGCATCGCGTTCGTACTGGCGGTGCCAAGAAAGCGCAGCGTGATCCTTGCCGTGGGTGGCATCGCGACGCTGTGGTTTTTGCCGCTGCAACCAGCGGAAGCGCCACACTTCACGTTGTTCGCGGTTGGGCACGGGCAGGCAGCGCTGGCCAATACAGACCAACATCACCAAGTCG
>CAXBFC010000261.1:0-11331 GCA_963974725.1 uncultured bacterium
CCGGTTGGGATCTGTTTGGCAACATTCGCTTCGCAGTCGCTGGGCACGCCAAGACCGACGTGCCGTGCCGCATCGTCGCCCGTGGCACGGACGAAACGGACGCGCAACTGGCAGCCCGCGCCGTCAAGGAGAACAACGGCAAACCCATCGTGCCGATGGTGCTGTCGGCCACGCTGACATTCGACAAGCGCGAGCTGGTCGGCGACATCGCCAAAGCGCACGGCGTTTTCCGGGCTGGCGATTCGTCGGTGTCGTTCCGTCTGGTCGACATGCGCACGCAATACGATGGGATCGCACCGCTGCTCGCGCTGAAGCCGGGCGATGACGGCGGCAGCGAAGACTTCAAGTGGTGCTACCAGAACGGCGTGCTGCCGCACAACAAAGGCAACATCGGCTTCGTGCCCACCGAGATCGGCGAGTACCGGCTGAGCGTCAAGCTGCGCGCGCTGGCAACAACTGCCAACGGCGCACCTGCGTTTGCGGAACCTCTAGAAGTCGCGATCGGCTTTACCGTTCGGGGAGTCGTCGGCGAATGGAGCGAGCCGGTCAAGGGTTTGCGCGCCCGCTTCGTAGCGAGTCGCGGCACAGCGGACGACAAGCAACTGGCCGTCGCAGTGCAGGTGCGCAACGACTCGGAGCTAGCGCTCAAGTACAACGTCACCGGTGCGACCATGGCGAAGATTCCGCAACCGCTACACTTCGACCTGTTGGTCGATGGCCAGCAATGGCAGCAACGTGACGGTCTCGCGGTCATTCATATGGCGCATTCGTCGTTCTTGCCGCAACCAGCCGGAACAACCCGCTCGATGATCGTGCTGGCCGACTACTGGCACCACCAGAATAGGTCGCCGTCGCAACTGCGCGGCAAGCACAAGCTCGGCATGCGATTCCACTTCACGCCATTGGTGTGGAACACCAACGATAAATCGATCTGGCACGGCATGATCGACACACCACCGATCGAACTCGAGTTTCCACCTGCAAAGTAGGCGTGGCAGGTGTCAGACGCGCAATTGGTTCAATTGCTGGATCAGCTCGCTCGGCACAAACGGCTTGCCCAAGACTCTCGATCGGCACCGACTGGCAAACTCCACAGCATCGAGAGATGCGATGTCGCCAGTGACGAACAGTGTGTGCTCGAGCAGCTGCGGATCGCGCTTCGCCAGCTCGTCGTAGAACTCCGCACCCGACATGCCGGGCATGCGCAGATCGCAAACGATCGCGTCATAGCTCTCGGCCCGCGCCAATCGAGTCAAACCCATTTCCGCCGACTCGACGTCATCGACCAACCAGCCACTGGCCTCCGCGTGCCGACGGATCGTTGCACGAACGAGTTCTTCATCATCGATGATCAGCAACCGCGCGCCGTGACCGACCACGTTGGCACGGGCCTTGGTAACGCCCCTCGTCGGCGGTGCATCCGCACTAGCCCTCGTCGGCAACGCATCCGCACTCGACGGCGATCGCCGTGGCCAAGTAACCACGAACATCGCACCGCCGCCGTCGACATCTTCGATTTCCAGCTTGCCAGAGTGGGCATGCACGATCGCATCAACCACCGCAAGGCCGAGCCCGGTGCCGTGGCTGGGACGCTTGGTGGTCCAGAACGGTTCGAAGACATGATTTCGGTCCGCGATCGGAATGCCCGGGCCGTGATCACGCACGCACAATCGCGCACCATCCAGGCTCGGGTACACGCTCACAGCCACCGATTGCCCCGGTTTCGAAACCTGGATCGCATTGCTGATCAGGTTGGCAAGCACTTGCTCAAATCCGACCATATCCGCAACGATCGCCGGCTGAGACGGCACATCACACGTGATCGTTACCCCCGCCTGCTCGAGCTGCGGGCGCAAGCCGTCGACGACTCGCTGCACAAGTTCCTTCGCGGAGAACGCAGTCGTCGCCAACAGCCGACGCTGACCGATGGCCGACATGCGCTTGACGATGGCGCGGCACCTTGCCGCCTGCTCTTGCACGACGCGCGCGGCGTGCGTGCGTACAGTGACGTCTTCCGAGACCAGGTCCTCGCCGTAGCCAATGATCGCCGTGAGCGGATTGTTGATCTCGTGAGCCACGCCGCTAATCAGCGTCGCACTGACGCGCAACTTGTCGTCACGCTGCACCTGGCCGCGCAAACGATTACGCTCCTCCTGTGCCTGCACAACTCGATCATACGCTTCGGTCATGACGGCAATGATCAAGCCGGCCGCCAGCACAATCTGCAGTGCTAAATCGATTAGAGCGTTGAAGCGCAACAGAACGTTCAGGGAGCCACGAGCCCCCGACGGGGCACCAAAGTGCGCCACCGTCGCAAAGGTGTAGAGGCCCCAGGCGACGGCGGTCAGGATCAAGACCACACGAACGACCGAACGACCGAGATTGCGGCTGTCGAGCTCTTTGCTTGGCCGCAGCAGATGCGCGCAATACAGGCTGGCCGCAACGGCAACCGGCCCCTGCACCATCAACACCGACTCCACAGCTGGCAGCACAATGCCCAACACGAACCCAACGGACACCAGCATCGCGAGCAACCGAATCGGAACGATTGCACGGCTAGACCGCCACAGCCCAACGCCACGCAACAGGCACACGAAGAACAGGACCTTGCCGGCGAAGTAGACTCCGTAGAACGCCCGCACTGCGACTGCGCCGTCGACCAAATCCGCGTTGCCGGCCAGCTGCAAGTGCATCAGGGCGAAGCGCGTCGACATCGACGTCAACGCGATCCCAAGCCCGACAAACGCAACAAAGAAGCTGTGCAGCCACGCCGGGCGTCCGGGCGCAAGCACGCCAAAGAACGCGGCAAAGATCCAGGCGATACCGCACTGGATCATCAGGCATACGAGGGAAAAGAATCCCGAGCTATCGGTGAAGAACATCGGCGATGGAGCAAGGACAAGCATCGCACATTCTTCATCCTCGTCACGCGAAACCTGCCAGCCACGACACGGGTTTGCGGCAGCCAGTGCTGGCAATCCGGACCTCCGCGCCCAACCAACACAGAGTGCGAATATGGACACCAGCACGGCTAACGTGGCAGGCATGGATGCCGATGACACAATCCGCTCGCTACGAGAAGCCCTGGCGGCCAGCCCCGACAACATCGCGTTGCGCCACCTGCTAGGTGAGACGTTGTTGGCGCACGGCCACTACGAAGACGCGGAAACGGAGTTCAAGGCAGCGCTAAAGCTCGACGGCCAGAACCAGGGCCTGATGCTGTTGCTCGCCAAGAGTTATCGCGCCCAAGGCAAATCCTCGGCAGCCGCAATTGTCTTGGAGCAACTGGTCGCGCGCGGGAATGACCGCGCCCGCGTCGACCTGGCGCGCGTACTGCTGTCGGAAGGCGACGTCGAGCAAGCCGTTCGACAATACAAGAAGGCGCTCGAAGCCGACCCGACCCTGCATGACGACGAACTGAGCGAGCGACTCGGGGTCGGCAATAACGAGTCCGACGAAGATGCCGAAGTCCTCGACGGCCGGCTGCGCAACTTCGACGGTGGCAGCAATGAGGACCCCAACCTCGTGCCGGTGCGATCCGACATCAAGTTCCTCAACGTCGGCGGCCTCACCGATCTGAAGAAGGAAATCGCCAAGAAGATCGTGCTGCCGATGCAGCAACCGGAACTCTACAAGGCCTACGGCAAGAAGGGCGGCGGCGGCATCCTGATGTACGGCCCGCCGGGCTGCGGCAAGACCTTCTTGGCCAAGGCAACGGCCGGCGAAGTCGACGCCAAATTCTTGTGCATTGGCATCCACGACGTGCTCGACATGTGGATCGGCAAGAGCGAACGCAACCTGCACAGCATCTTCGAAACCGCGCGCAAGCACCGGCCGTGCGTCTTGTTCTTCGATGAAGTCGATGCGCTCGGCGCCAGTCGCGGCGACATGAAAGGCAGCGCCGGCCGCCAAACGATCAATCAGTTCTTGGCCGAACTCGATGGCTTGAGCAGCAACAACGAAGACCTGCTGGTGCTCGCCGCGACCAACGCGCCGTGGCACATGGATAGCGCGTTCCGCCGCCCGGGCCGGTTTGACCGGGTCATCTTTGTGCCGCCACCAGATCGCGAGGCCCGCGCCGAGATCCTGCGCTTGCAGCTCGCTGGCAAGCCGCAAGAAGACATCGATGTGAATGCCGTCGCCGCCAAGACCGATCGCTATTCCGGTGCCGATCTCAGCGCCGTCGTCGATCGCGCCATCGAAGCCAAACTCGACGAAGCCATCGCCGCAGGCTTGCCAACACCGTTGCGCACCAAGGACCTACTGAAAGCCGCCAAGGTGCAGCGCGCCACCACCAGCGAGTGGTTTGCGACGGCCAAGAACTACGTGCTGCACGCCAACGAGGGCGGCCTCTACGACGACTTGAAGCACTAC
This sequence comes from uncultured bacterium, assembly GCA_963974725.1. Lineage (GTDB taxonomy): Bacteria > Planctomycetota > UBA1135 > UBA1135 > UBA2386. The sequence continues at coordinate 4,375 of CAXBFC010000261.1, forward strand.
CTGAAGCTGTAAGTTCGGTCGCCGCTACCCCACACTGCACGCAATGACCGAAGCTGCCTGGCAACGCGCGATCCTGCTGTACCGACAACAGCGCTGGGATCTCGCCGAACGAGAATTGCGCAGCGTGCTCGCGGGGAATCCGGAGTTCGCACCGGCCTACGCAATGCTCGGCATCGTATTGTCGAACACCGACAACCTCGACGAAGCACTGGCCCAGGCACGGCAATCGGTCACGATCGATCCAGAGAACGACTTCGGCTACTACGCGATCGCCATCGTCTACGTCGCGCGCAACGATCTCAAGGCCGCAGCGGGTGCGGCGCAAAGCGCCATCGAGATCGATCCCGAAGACGTGCAGCACCACGGTTTGCTGGCCCAGATCCGGTTCGCGCAGAATCGCTGGGACGACACCCTCAAGTCCGCGGACGCCGGCCTGGCACTCGAACCCGAAGACACCGACTGCCTCAACCTTCGCTCGCTGGCGTTGACCAAACTCGGCCGCAAGGACGAAGCCACCGCGAGCGTGCAAGCATCGCTCGCGCAAGACCCGGACAACCCCTACACGCACCAGGCCCTCGGCTACGCGAAGCTGCACCAAGGCGACGCCAAGCAAGCGCTGACACACTTCCAAGAGGCGCTGCGCCGCGATCCGACGCTCGACGGTGCGCGCGCCGGCCTGGTCGAGGCCCTCAAGGCCCGCAACCCGATCTACCGGATGGTGCTCGGGTGGTTTCTGTGGCTCGAACGGTTCGAACCGCAGCGCCGCGTCCAGATCATGGTCGGCTTGTGGCTCGCCGCCCAGATCGGTCGCAGCGCCTTGGCCGAGGCCGGCTATGACAACGCCGCGCAGGTCGTGTCCTACAGTTGGCTCGGCTTCGTGCTGTTGACGGCGTGCGCCGTGCCGATCTTCAACTTGCTGCTGCTGGTGCACCCAGTTGGCAGGCACGCCCTCGAACGAACGGCCCGCAACCACGCGCTGCTGCTCGGAACCTGTCTGCTCGTCACCATCGGGTTCTTCGTTGGCTACGCCCTGATCGACCAGGTAGCCAGCGCCACGGACTTGATGATGCGTGAGTCACGCTGGTTCTGGCTGATCTATCTGATGCCCATCGCGGGGCTTGGGCTGTTCCACAACGGCTGGGCACAGCGCGCCATGCAAGCCATCTGCGCGGGCCTGCTGCTGTGCTGGGCCTGGTGGGTTTGGGACCTCTACGCCCTGCTGGGCGAAGTTCTAGCCCGCCGCCCGACCCTCGATCCGAGCGCCCAAGCGGCGCAGCTCGAACGAATACGCACGACCGCGGAATCTCTCGGCTCGTTCCTCAGCAGCCTCGTTTTGGCGGCGGCGTTGAGCACGTGGTTCGTAGTGCTGGCCCCGAAAGGTCACCGTAATCGCCACCGCTGAGGTATCCCTCTTGAACCTTTCGGGCCGCATCGCAATCCTGCTACCGCGAAAAGTCCGCGTACCCCATACAAAGCAATGTCGTCAACCGCTGAAAAGCACACTTTCCAAGCCGAAGTCAACGAGGTCCTGTCCCTCGTCGTCAACTCGCTCTACTCCCACCGCGAAGTCTTCCTGCGCGAACTGATCAGCAACTCGGCTGACGCGCTCGACCAACTGAACTTCCGCGCGCTGACCGAGCACGAGCTGCTCGGCGACGACAAGGAACTGCGGGTCGAACTGATTCGCGACGAAGAAGCCGGCACCCTGACAATCCGCGACAACGGCGTCGGCATGACCCGCGACGAAATGATCGGCAACCTCGGCACGATCGCGCGCAGCGGCAGCAAGAAGCTGATGCAGTCGCTGTCCGCCGAACAGAAGAAGGACGTGTCGCTGATCGGCCAGTTCGGCGTCGGCTTCTACTCCGCATTCTTGGTCGCCGATCTGGTCACCGTGACCTCGCGCAAGGCCGGCAGCGATGAGAGCTGGACCTGGTCGAGTGAAGCCAAGGGCGACTTCGAGATGCGACCCGCCGAGCGCTCCGACCGCGGCACCGACATCACGTTGAAGCTCAAGGAAGACGCCAGCGAATACCTGCAGGAATGGCCGGTGCGCGAGGTCGTGCGTAAGTACAGCGACTACGTTCGCTGGCCGATCCGCATGGAAGTCGAGCGCACCACCGGGGAGGGCGACGACAAAAAGACCGAAAACGAGTGGGTCACGCTCAACCAGGCGCGCGCCCTGTGGACCCGCTCGAAGAGTGACATCGAAGATTCGGACTACACCGAGTTCTACAAGTCCCTATCGCACGACTGGCAACCACCGCTCGCTTGGACGCACTTCAAGGTTGAAGGCACGCACGAACTTGCCGGCTTGCTCTACATCCCCGAGAAAGCTCCGTTCGACGTTGTCGATCGCGGCAAGAGCGGCGTCAAGCTGTTCGTCAAGCGCGTCTTCATCATGGATGACGCGCAGGAGATCGTGCCGGAGTGGCTGCGCTTCATGCGCGGCGTCGTCGACAGCGAAGACCTGCCGCTCAACGTCTCGCGCGAAATCCTGCAGAAGGACGCAACGACGCGCTTCATCAAGAAGCAAGTGGTCGGCAAGACGCTGACGCTGCTCGAAGAACTTGCTGCCGAAGGCGAAACTGAGCGCACGCTCGCCGATGCGCCAGAAGGTGCCGAACCGCAGAAGATCAACCGCTACGAGACCTTCTACGCGGAGTTTGGCCGCAACCTGAAGGAAGGCGTCTACCACGAGCAAGATGCCCGTGAGCGCCTCTCCAACCTGTTGCGCTTCCACAGCACCAACAGCGAAGATGACGCGATGACGAGCTTTGCCGACTACGTGTCGCGCATGTCGGAAGATCAAAAGTCGATCTACTACGTCTCCGCGGACAGCCTTGCGGGCGCTAAGTCGAGCCCGCACATTGAAGCCCTCAAGAAGCAAGGCAACGAAGTCCTGCTGATGACCGAAGCGATCGACGAATGGGTTGTCGACGCGCTGCGCGAGTACGACGGCAAGCCGTTCGTATCGGCCGCCAAGGGCGCGCTCGATCTGCCGGAGAGCGACGAAGACAAGAAGAAGAAGGAAGAGCTCGAGAAGGAGCTCGCTCCCGTTCTTGAGCGCGTGCAATCTGCACTCGACGAGCACGTCAAGACCGTCCGCGTCACGGACCGCCTGACGGATTCGCCGGCCTGCCTCGTCAACGACGAAGGCGGCATGAGTGCTCGCCAAGAAAAGGTGCTGCGCGAAGCTGGCCACGACGTGCCGAAGCAGAAGCGCATCCTCGAACTCAACGGCAGCCACGCAGTCGTCCAGAAGCTGCAGAGCCTCGGCGATGACGCGCAGTTCGCCGATTGGTCCGCACTGCTCTACGACCAAGCACTGCTCGCCGAGGGCACGCTACCGATCGACCCGGCCGCGTTCAGTCGCCGCCTGACCACCCTGATGTCGAACACCTAATGAGCAACCTCACTCCGCAACAGGCGCTTGAGAAGCTGCAGTGGCGCTACGCCGTCAAGAGCTTCGACAGCAACAAGCAGATCCCCGACGACGCGTGGCACACGCTCGAGCAATCGCTCTTGCTGGCGCCGTCGTCGTTCGGCCTGCAGCCATGGAAGTTCCTGATCGTTGACGACAAGAACCTTCGCGGACAACTGCGCGACGCGTCGTGGAACCAATCGCAAGTCGTCGACGCCGATCGCTACGTGGTGTTCACTGCGTTGCGCACGACGACCGACGAAGATGTCGATCGCCTCATGGAGCGCACCAGCGAAGTGCGCGACACGCCAGTCGAGACCCTCGCCGGCTACCGCAACGTCATCGCGGACTTCGTCGTCAAGGGCTGGGCTGCGAAGGACCTATTCGGCTGGAATGCGCGCCAGACCTACATCGCGCTCGGCCAGTTCATGACGGCGGCGGCGGCGATGGGCATCGACACGTGCCCGATGGAAGGCATCGACATGAACGGCTACGACGAGCTGCTCGGCCTGAAGGACACGCGCTACGCGACCCTATGCGCCTGCGCCGTCGGCTATCGCTCAGCGGATGACAAGTACGCGGCGGCCCCGAAGGTCCGCTACGCGCGCGACGACATCATCGAACGCCGCTAACACCGGGACTGATCGCTTGGGCGTTGGTGAGAACTGAGCGGTCAGGGCGCGACCCAGCGGGGCCGAATCGAGGCGCGCGACGGCTACCCCATGTCATTTGCAGCAATGTTCTTACGCCGACATGGCCGCGAACGGATTGCGCTACAATTCCCGTGGCGCGGAGGCCTCAAGCCGTTGCTTGGGGCACATTCCCTCCGAGCAACGCCCATGCGATCAGCTGTATAGCAGCGACGCTGGGCGTCGCGGTGCTGGGCGTCTCGACGCTGGGCGTCGCGGTGCTGGGCGTCTCGACGCTGGGCGTCGCGGCGCTGGGCGTCTCGGCGCTGGGCGCGGGCACCGCCGGTGAGCGATGCCCAACCAGCGATGCCAAGCTTGGCGCGAACTACAGGTAGGTGTAGGTCGTCGACACGGTGCAACCACCGGGCGTCGTCAAGACAACCGCTGCAACCCCGGGCGTTCCCGGCGGCGTGCTGATCGTCACGACGCTCGCGCTCGCGGACAGCACGTTGGCTGGCGCGCCACCCATCGTGACCGTCAGACCCGGCGCAAAGCCGGTGCCCTGCACGACGAACACGCTACCGCCAGCCGCAGGGCCTTGGTTGAGGATCGTGTTGGTGACGGTGGGCGTCGGGTTGAGCGCCCAGCTTTGCGATTGGCCATCCGGGTTGGTCAGCACCAACGTCGAATCGCATGGCGTTCCGGCCGGGAACTGGAACGTCACTTCTTCGGCCGAGATCGAAGTCGGCACGATTGCCGCCCCGTTGAGCGCCAAGGTCAGGCCGGGCACGAAGCCGGTGCCCGAAATCGTCACGACTGCGTTGGCCGCAGCACTCAGCGGCAAGACGCTGGCGATCATCGGTGGACCGACCTGCAGCACCGCCAGCTCGACCGCGTTGGTGAGACCAAGCGTCAGCGGCGATGCCGAGTCAAACGTGACCGCTTGCATCGTCATCTCCAGCGGGAAGGTGATGATGCTCGCCGGGATATTGAACGTGTGCGGCGTTGGCAGTGCCGGCAACAAGCCGGTGCCGACACTGAACGTGTTCGCCAGCAGCAACTCGGCCGGACCAAGCGGCACCATCGGGAAGCACGCGTTGCCAAAGCTAAGGACCGTGCCAGGTGCACCGGGCTGCGCCAGCAACGAACCAACCAGGATATAGGGCGCGCCCACGCCGAACGACGGCGGGTTGGCGACACCAATCGAGAACGGCTGGTGCGTCGCGATCTCCACGCGACGGAAGAATCCGCCATCGCTGCCATCGATCGTCAGCGTGCTGGCGCCGAGAGTGCCGGCGTAGCAAGGATCGACCGGCGGCGTCGACGTCCAATCCCACGACAGGATGTCGACTTGCTCGGTCAGCGTGCCCGCGCCAGTGGTGGCGCAGAAGCCGGCAAAGCCAACTCCATTGACTGCTCCGATCCCGCCGACAGGGTTGCCGTTCTGGTAGGTGCCGCCAGTGACCAGGTCGTAGCTGCGCGTCAACAGCGGCGTGGCCGCGTTGTCGAAGTAGACCTCAATCGTGCCCGGCACGTAGACAATGCGAGCCGTGTGGACTTGGCCGTTGACGAAGTTGTTCGGCGCCGTCACGCGACCAATCGAGAAGTTCTCGTTCTCGTGATTTCCCTGCGTGCCACGCGTGTGGATCGTCAACTCGTTGGCGCTGCTGTCATTGAGGAACCCGTCCTGGTAGGTGTCGAACTCAATCGCGATCGAGTTGCGAATACCCTGACTGTTGTTCGCACCATTGCCGTAGCCCATCCCCCAAACGGTTCCGCCGGTCGCGTTGGCGCCATTCGGATCGTTTTGGATCACCATCGCAAAGCCTTCGGCCTTGGTGCCATTGGGCGGCGGCAGGATGCGGAACGTGAACGTCGTATCGAAGCCGCTCAAGATCGGCATCGCAGTGTTGCGCCACATCCAACCGGTTTGGCCACTGGCGTTCGCCGTCAAACGAACGGCGTTGCCGGCCTGCACGCTGTTGCCCAACAAGTTGAGCTGCGCTGTCGACGAAAAGTCAGGGTAGGAGAAGGACTGCGCGCTGGCAGCAGCGCAAAGCAGGCCAGTGACGGCCAGGCTGGTTCGAAGCATCGGTGGAAGCAAATCCGTGGAGGGAAAAGAGGGGTGCGAGCGAGGCCGAAGAGCTTAGCGAGTCCGCGCAAACAATGTGTATGGAGCGATGCCTGAGCCGGTTCGCATGTTGCGACTGAGCGCAAGTGGAGGCGCCGCGGCTTCGGTGAGCATTGTCGCCAAGTTTCGTCACGAGCGACCAAGGCCACAGCACTCGCGACCGATTCGACGACGCACGATCAACCCATCCTTGGCTGAACCCCCAACCGCGAAGTAGCGTTGTCAACATCATGCGCAAACGCAGCAACTACCGATGGCTCGCGGCCACAGGGATAACGTGCGTATTGGTCGCCGCATGCGCCTCGCCCGCACGACCGGACGGGCCCGAGAAAGAGCCACGCAAGACCATCAGCTGCTACTTCGGCACGTCCCAGCCGTGGTTCACGAAGCAGCAGGCCGAAGACGGCAGCTTCGCCGACGACGACGGCAAACCAGACATTGCCACCACCTGCCTGGTCGCTCTGTCCCTCCTCGGCGACGGCAGCACGATGCGCGCCGAAGGCCGTTGGCTGGTTGCGCAAGATTCAACGCGCCGACGGGACCTTCGCTACTGGCGTCGGCAGCGCCTCTACGGAACCCAACAGCACGCGCCAGCATGCGCTCGCGACCTACACGCTGGTCGAAGCGGCGGGCCTGTCAAAATACCGCTTGCTGTGGAACTACACGACTCCAGCAGTCAACGCGCTGCTCGCGCGACGAGATCAAGACGGTGGCTGGCGCAGTGATCCATCCCAACCACACGGCGACGCACAAACCACGGCGTTGGCTGCGCT
>CAXBFC010000262.1:0-11276 GCA_963974725.1 uncultured bacterium
CTGGCCCTGGCGGTCAGCAGACCAACCAGGGACGGAACACGACCCAGGTCACGGGTCGCGGCGAACGCGGCCTGACGCAGCCCGGCCCGAAAGGCGACCGGGGCGGCGGCGGTAAAGGAGATGGCGGTGGTCGCGCCACCACGAGCACCGGTGGTCGCGGAGCCATCCCGGGTGGCGGCCAAGTTCCAACGCAACTGCCACCAGGGTTCAACTTCGAGCAGATCTTCGGCGGCGGTGGCGGCGGCGGCGGCCTGTTCGGCGGCTAGCCGGCCCGGCAGCGAACAACCAGCGCGCGCGGCCCAACTTGCCGCGAGCCTTCGCACACCTCGGACCTGAGCGCCCAAATCGGCCGCGGCCGCTGGGGGCCCACGATCGCCCCCACAGTTACGGCTCCACAATCAGGGCGCCACAGATTCGAACCGTCTAGAGGCCCGGCGGAGAAGGGGCTCTAGAAGACTGGCTTGCCGAGCACTTCGCGACCGCCGAGATACTGGCGCAGTCGCTCCGGCACGTTGATCGTGCCATCCGGGTTCTGGTGATTCTCAAGCAGCGGGATCAGGATGCGCGGGCTCGCGGCCACCGTGTTGTTGAGGGTGTGGCAGAACAACGGCTTGCCGCCTTCGGGGCGGTAGCGAATGTTGAGGCGGCGCGATTGGTAGTCGTAGAAGCGCGAGGCCGAGTGGGTCTCGCTGTAGCTCTCGCGCGACGGCATCCACGTTTCGATATCGTATTTCATCGCCTGTGGCACGCCGAGATCGCCGCCACACACGTTGACCACGCGATACGGCAACTCGCACGCCTGCAACAACGCTTCCGCGTTCTGCACGATCGACTCGTGGTGCTCGAGCGAACGATCCTTGTCGGCGATGTCGAGGATGACCTGTTCGACCTTGTGGAACTGGTGCACGCGGTAGAGACCGCGCGTGTCCTTGCCGTAGGTGCCGGCCTCGCGCCGGAAGCAAGCCGAACGCGCGACATACTTCTTCGGCAGATCCTTCTCGCTGAGGATCTCGCCGGCGTGCAACGACGTCACCGGCACTTCACTGGTGCCGATCAGGTTGAGGCCATCCTTCTCGCAGCGGTAGGTTTGTTCTTCGCCACCGGGGAAGAAGCCGGTGCCAAACATCGCGGCATCCCGCACCAGAAGTGGCGGATCGATCGGCACGAAGCCGCGCTCGACCAGCAAGTCGACTGCGAACCGCAGCACCGCGTCGTGCAGCAACACCAGGTCGCCAAACAGGATGTAGTTGCGCGAACCAGCCATGTCGGCCGCACGCGTGAAGTCCAGCCAGCCCTGAGCCTCGCCGATGTCGTAGTGAGGGCGGACCTCGAAGTCGAACTCGCGAACCTTACCGACCTTGCGCACCTCGGTGTTCTGGCTGTCGTCCTTGCCGTCCGGGACCTCTGGGTCCGGGATGTTCGGGATCAGACCAAGTTGCTCGGCAAGGTTGTGCTTGAGCTGCTTCTCCTCGTCATCGAGGACCGACAGTTTGGCCTTCAACTCCTTCTGCGTCTGCAGGAACGCCTCGCGCTCCTCCGGCCCCAGCTTGCCAAGCTTCTTGCCGCCGGCCTTCTGTTCCGAGCGCAACGCATCGATCCGCGGCGTCATGGCGCGCAGTTCGGCGTCCAGCGCCAGGGCGCGGTCGACAGCCGCCGCCCGGTCGGGCATATGTTTCTTGACAGCCCCTGCGCGCGCGGCGTCGGGGTTCTCGCGTAGCACCTTGATGTCCAACATTTCGCGGCGAAGTGTAGCCGCGACGTTGCTAGTGGTGCGATGCAGAAATCTGCCGGCTTCTCCACGGCCCTCGCCGCCGCTCACAGCGTTGGGTCGTCCGGCGACATTTGCGCCGAACTTTCGAAACGCCCGACCAGATAGCTACTTCCAGACTGTTTGCAGCGGCCCGAAGAACTTGTGCTTCTTCTTGACGAACAGCCCGACCTTCATGTTTTCTTCCGGCAACTTGAAGGAGAGCACCATCTCGTCCTTCCGGTAGCCCTTGGGCATCGGGTAGGTCGCGACCATGAACCCGAGGTTGCCATACTGGTTGGCGGCTACGCCAATCAGCTGATCGTTGACGAACGGGATAAACGAACCGACCACCTTGGCGCCCTTCTCGTCGGCAAACTTGTTGGCGAGCACGTCGGCCGCGATGCCAATGCCGTGCATCGCGGTGATCTTGCAGCCGGACTTTTCGGTGACGCAGATCGTCAGCGCACTGATCGATGCGTTCTGATCGCCCTCGCGCTCGAAGTTGAGCTTGAGGCCTTCCTTGCCCTCGGCGCCCATGTCGAGCGTGAACTCTTCGCCAGCCTTGACCATGAAGGACTCGTGGGCGGCGGTCGGATAGATCTGCGCAGTTTGCAGACGCGCGCCCTTGCCGTGGGTCATGCGGCCCCAGATCACCGAGTATTCGCCGGCCGGCACCTCAACGGGCTTGCCGCCAGCGATGTCGAAGATGGCCCCCTCGTAGTCGCTGCGACCTTGGATGACCAGCTGATCCGGAACGGTCGACTTCGGCCCCGTCCACTTCACCTTGATCGTGCCGGTCTTGACGTATTCGGGGTTGAGCGGCCGCACCGAAACGTCGGCGCCGCCAGCAATCTCAATGTAGTGCCAACCGCCCGCCAGCTTGACGAACGACGAGAACGGTATGCGCTTGCCCTTGCCGATCTTCATCGAGTCGAACAACGGCACAGGCACGCCATCGCCGGTGGCATTGCCGACGATGTGCGATTTGAACTCGCCCGCGAACGGCTCGCCATTGCCCGGCTTGCCACTGGCATCATCGTCGTAGAACACGCACGACTCGGTTTCGATCTGGGTCTCCCAGCTCGAAGCACTGCGATAGTAGACGTTGGCGATCTTGCCGGTCGCCGAGTAGTTGCACTTGGCAACGCCAGTCGGCTCGGCATCGGTGCCCATCCAGAAGAACATCGCATACGGCAGCGTCTTGTTCTCCCCGAGGTAGAACATCGACGGCTTGGCCTTGGGGCTCACCGCGATCTCGAAGGCCTCCTTGTTGTCTTCGGGCGTCCAGGAGACGGCGAACTTGTTCGCGCCGCGGCGCAGCAGATACATGATGCGCTGACGGAACCAGCCCATCTGGCGGCTCGAACCGGATTCGGCCAACGAGTCCAACCACCAGTACGAAGGCACTGGGCCACCGCGGGGACCGTAGTCCGCGGCCTTCCAGTCCTTGAGCATCTCGAACGACAGGTTGTACTTCTTGGCAGTGACGTTCGGCATCAGCAGCGCGTCGACGCCCTTGGCGTTGGCGTCGTAGCCTTCCTTCGAGCGCTTGTCAGCATTCTTGCGGGCTTCTTCAATCTGCCGCAGCTCCGACTTCACGTATTCCTTGTTGCGCGTGTAATGCGTGTCGAACGTGTAGCCCCAGCGCTCCTTGCACGCCAATTGCTGCTCGATCGCAAACACCACACCTTCGCGATCCTCGATGGTCTTCTCCGGCATCTTGCTGCCGACGACGCTCGCGAGCCCCCATAGGTCCGCGGCTTCCTGGTAGTGACCGATCGACTCGGCGACCTTGGCCAGCTTCAGGTAGTCCTGGTAGCACGACTCGTAGTCCTTCTTGATCAGTCCAGTCGCGACGTTCGTGCTGTAGTCATTCCACAGCCGGGACGAGTTCGAACGACACGTCTGCAACCGTTTGAAGACCGCATCCGTGCAGCCATCGACCCAATTCTGCACGTGCGTGAGCGTCTTCTTGTTGCCGAAGCAGCGCTCCCACGATGCCATCAAGGCCTCGGCATTCCGCTCGGCCGCCTGGTCCGAGGAGGTCGCAGCAATTCGCCAGAACTCTTCGTAAAGCAGGATCGCGTGCAGGTGGCCTCGCTTCATGGCCTTGTCGAGGATCTTGTCGTCCTCGAGGTTTATGCCCTGCGACCACTGTTTGCGGAAGTCCTCGCGATTCAGTTCTTGGGCGGGCAGTGCTGCTGCAAAGCAGAGCAGCAGGGAGACAACAACGGCAGTCTTGGTATAGCGCATCATCAGCGTGGAGGGGTGGTCCCCCATCCTACCGAGATGACGTGGCCGGCGCAGCCGCGCAGCTACTTCTGCGCGTGCTTGCTGGCCCGCTCCAAGAACTTGCGCTCAGCCGGGGTCAAGGACGCCAGCCCCTCGGCCTTGACCTTCGCCAGAATCTGATCCATCTGCACCTGCTGTGCCTGGGCCTGCTCATGGTCGCGCTGGGCCCGCTTCTGCTGGAAGCCCTGCCGGATTCCAGCGATCCAACTCGGGCGGGATTTGCCCGCGTGATCGGCCCAATCGACGAACAGGTTCTTCTTGAAGGCGAGGTAGCCGAGCGCCGCGCCGCCGAGGTGGGCGCTGTGTGCTACCCCATCAAACCCTCCGGCCAAGCCGACGAAGGTCTGGTAGAAGGCGATGAAGACCAACACGCCAGCGAGCGCCCACAACGGGATGAAGTTGAAGACCATCGCATTGGGGAAGCGACAAGCGGCGTAGACCAGGAATCCGTAGCAAGCACCGCTGGCGCCGACCAGCGGCACGTGCTGGTAGCCCTGCAGCGCCGCCAGCCCAAGGTGCAGTAGGGCGCCGCAGACGCCCCCGACCAGGTAGAGCTTGATGGTGCCGCGGTAGCCGAGACGCGGCTCCGCGAGGGTGCCCATGAAATAGAGCACCATCATGTTGCCGAAGAAGTGCCACGCGTCGCTGGTGCTGTGGGTGAACTGGTAGGTCAGCAACCGCAAGAAGCCGAGGCCGTGGCCTTCGAGGCCCAAATCCCAGGAAAACGCGAACCAGTAGCCCGAGACACCGGCCGTCAGGGGCGCACTCAGGCGGCCGAACAGGATGGCGTTCAGGCCGAAAACGATCGCATTGGCGATCATCAGGTGCTTTATCGCGCGAGTTAGTGGCGGAAGTTGCGGGCCTTCAGTCATCATGGCTAACAGCGGGGCTCAGGTCTCACAGTTGGGTGCGGGGTGCACCTCCGCTATCTTTCGGCATAACCATAACCGGAGACGTAGTCAGTGCCCGCTCAACTCCTAGACGGAAGACAGATCGCCAAACGCATGCGGGAACGCTTGCGGGAAGCCCGTGATGCCTTCGGCGACCGCGCCGTTCGCCTCGTATCACTTGAGATCGGACAGAATCCCGCAGCTGCGGTATATGTCCGCAATCAACAGCGAGCTGCTGCAGAAGTCGGCATCGACATGGAGGTCGTGAATCTGCCAATCGCGACAACCGAAGCCGAACTGCTGCACACCATTGCAGAATTGAACAGTCGGACCGATGTCTCGGGAATGCTGGTGCAGCGACCGATGCCAACCGGGATCGATCCCCGCACGGTGCAGATGGCCATCGATCCGCAAAAAGATGTCGAGGGCATGCACCCCACCAACATGGGCACGATCCTCTACAAAGAACCGCTGCTGCCACCGTGCACCGCGGCCGCGGCCCAACAGCTGATCGTCGCAACCGGCATGGACCTGCGCGGCACCGAGACCGTGGTCGTTGGCCACAGCGAAATCGTCGGCAAGCCGATCGCGGTGCTGCTGCTGCACCACCTGTCGACGGTGACGGTTTGCCACATCGGCACCAAGAACCTGGTCGAGCACACGCGGCGTGCCGACATCGTGGTCGTCGCGGTTGGCAAGGCGGGCCTTGTGCATGGCGACATGTTGAAACCTGGTGCGTGCGTCATCGATGTCGGCATCAACCAAGGGTCGGACGGCAAGATCGTCGGCGACGTCGACTTCAACTCGGCCAATGAAGTCGCCGGCTTCTTGACGCCAGTGCCGGGCGGCGTCGGCCCGGTGACCGTCGCCATGCTGCTACGCAACACCCTGCGCGCGGCGGGCGCCGAGGTTTAGGTGGCTCGGCCCATCGTACGCAGCTCGCTGCTGCTGGGCGCAACGATCGCGGTGGCCCTGATCGGGTGCCAGACGCAACCGCGTCTTTCACCAAAGGCGAAGCAGCCCAACATCGTCGTGTTCTTGGTCGACGACTTGGGTTGGCAAGACCTGAGCGAACCGTTCCATACGGAGGTCACGGAGTGGAACCGACGCTACGAGACGCCCAACGTCGAACGGCTGTGCCGGGAGGGCACCAAGTTCCCCCATGCCTACGCGCATCCGGTCTGCACGCCATCGCGAGTCAGCTTGCTGACTGGTATGGCCGCCGCACGGCATCGCGTCACCCATTGGACGCTGCGACAAGACCAGTGGACCGACAAAGAGCGCAAGGGCATGGTGCGGCCAGCATGGAACCTGTGCGGCCTGAGCAATGATCCGGCGACCCCCAAAGCCATCCATGCCGAAACCCTCGCGTCGCGCCTCGGCAGCGCGGGCTACCAATCGATCCTGGTCGGCAAGGCCCACCTCGGTGCCATCGGCACCCCCGGCGCCGACCCTCGCAACCTTGGCTTCGATGTCAATGTCGCCGGCCATGCCGCCGGCGCACCTTCGAGTTACCTGGCGAGCAAGTCGTTTCTAAAGCGAGCCAACGACACCGTCTGGCAAGTGCCCGGACTCGGCTTCTACCACGGCAGTGACCGGTTCTTGACCGACGTGCTGACCGATGAAGCACTCGCCAAGGTCGCAGCAGCAAATTCGCAGGACGAGCCGTTCTTTCTTTATCTGTCGCACTACGCAGTGCACACACCGCTCGACCCCGATAACCGCTTCATCAAGCACTACCGCAAGGCCGGCCTGTCCGAACCCGAAGCACGCTACGCCGCGTTGGTGCGCGGCATGGATCACTCGCTCGGCCGCGTGCTGGACTGGCTGGATGCCCAGGGTCTGCAAGACGACACCATCGTGATCTTCACCAGTGACAACGGCGGCTTGAGCGCGAATGCACGGGGCGGTGAGAAGCACAGCCACAACGCACCGCTGCGCAGCGGCAAGGGCTCGGCTTACGAAGGTGGCGTGCGGGTTCCCCTGGCGATTCGCTGGCCGAAGAAGATCGCTGCTGACGCCATCAATACGATGCCGGTGCAGCTCGAAGACTTGATGCCGACGTTGTGTGATCTAGTCGACGTCAATCCCAAATGCCCCGACGGCCGCAGCTTTGCCCGCACGCTGCGAGGCAGGCCACAAATCGCGCACCCACTGTTCTTCCACAGCCCGCACTACTGGGGCTCAACGGGGCCGGGCATCGAGCCGTTCAGCGCCGTTCGTCACGGCGACCTGAAGTTCATCTGGTTCTATGAACAGGGGCGTGGCGAACTCTATGACGTGGTTCGCGACGTCGGCGAGAGCAACGATCTGATGGCGAAGCGACCGGAGGCAGCCAAGCAATTGCGCGCCATGCTGCACGCGCATCTAGCCGACTGCGATGCGCAGGTGCCGACCCGTAAGGACGGCACGCCAGTCATTCGGCCGTAGCGTCGAGCGACCGTTCGGCCGGCAGAACGCGCGGCCGATAGCGCCTGCGGAACGCAGCGCCGCCGCTACGCAGCGGGAACGGGCGGCGAAGCGCTGGCCAAGGCCTGCGCGCGCGCTGGGTTGGGCCGCAACAGCACGTCGATTGCGCCGACAACCAAGAAGCTGCCCATCGCCGAATAGGTGATCCAAACGGCATCGCGCAGCTCGGACGAGAACCCGTAAGCGTGTAGGCCGACCTGCAGCAGATTGACGTGGAACCACGAGAACACGACGACCAGGCCCGTGATACCCGACCACATGACAAAGCCAAAGTCGCGAACCCAACCGGACATGCGCGCGTGCAACAACGAGATCTGCGCGAGGCAAATCATCAGCGCGCCGTTCTCCTTGGGATCCCAGCCCCAAAAGCGCCCCCACGAATCGTTGGCCCAGACGCCACCGAGGATCGTGCCGACGACCGAGAACAGCAGGCCAAAGCAGGTCACGCCGTAGCACATGCGAATCAGTGCCTTGGCGCCGACATCGCTCGGGTGGTAGATCCGGGTCACGCGCGTGAAGATCCACACGTAGGCGAGCAGCGCGGCGACCAGACCAGCGGCGTAGCCGATGTTGATCGTCGTCACGTGCGTCGCCAACCAGAAGTTGCTGTCGAGCACGGCCACCAGCGGATCCATCGTGTCCGAGGCACTATTGACCTCGTAGATGCGCGCAAACATGACCAGCAACGAGCCGAAGAACGGCGCCGCTGCCAACGCAATGCGCCGCGGCATCACAAACTCGGTCGCGATCAACAGCAGCACACTGACCGCTGCGATGAACAAGAACGTGTCGTAGAGGTTCTTGATTGGCGGATGGCCGGTAATCAGGCAGCGCAACGTCAGGTCGTAGCTCAGCATGCCGAGCGCCGCGATCGACACCGCCATGCTCGCCCACCACATGATCTTGTTGCGCGGCATCATCCACGTGACCGCCGCCAACACGAAGGCGAACAAGAACCAGTGGATCGATCGGTAGTGCCAGCTTGCGCGGTAGTAGTAGGTCTCGCGGTCGATCTGCACCTTGTCGTAGTTCGGCCCGGCGGCAGCAATCGACGCCGCCTTGTAGCGCAGCAGCGCCGCTTCGCGATCCGATAGCGCCTTGGCATTGGTCGCTTCCTGCAAGCTGGTGATCATCTCTACCACCGGCCCCTTCTGGCCCTTGATGACACGCTCCAGAGCCGCTCCAAACGGAATCCACTCTTCGCTGCCTTCGTCTAGCGGGCCAACCAAGCCGACGCCGCTAGCGTCGTTTTCGACAACCGAACCAATGAACTTGGTCACGCTGAGCAGGCTTTCCGGAGCATTTGCCAGTTCGGGATCCAGCTTGGAGAGCAGGCCGCGGAACCCGTCCGCATGCTGTGCAATCAAGCCGAGGTTTGCTCGGTCCGAGCCGAACAGGGTCTGTAGTTCGCCGTCGACCGGCACCGAGTAATGGAACGCCTCGAGCTGGCGATGCAGCCGGTTGTAGGTAATGAACTGCTGCCACAAGCCGACGATGTGTGCCTCAACCGGACTGCGGTTGGCGGCATCGATGTCTGCGTATTTGATCGCCAGCTCGCGAAGCTTGTTCGCGACCTTGAAGATCTGCTCGTAGCTGATGTAGACGAAGTCCGGCGTCTGGCCATCGTTTTCGAGGCTCAGGGCATCCATGACCGCGCTGTTCTCGATCCGGAACAACGGGTAGTGACCGGCCTGCTCTGGGAAGCACCAGACATCGAGCAACCACTCGATCGGGCTCAGCGTGATCTTCTTCTCTTTGCCGCTCGCGTCGGTGATCGAGTATTTGAGGTCACGACGGCCGTGGATCTTGTAGAGCCGGAAGGCCGCCAGAACCGCCAACGGCTTCTCACGTCCGTTGTCCTGCACGGCAACGGATTCCATCTCGTCAACGACGTTCTGGCTCCAGGGCTCAGTGCGCAGCACCTCGTGCTCGAACTTCGGCACCGGACGACTGCAGGCCGCGAGCACCAAGGCCAACAAGACCAGCAATGGCATACGGAGTTGTTTCATAGCATCACCAGGCGTTGCGCCACTCATGCGGTCATGTTCGCCCGGGTGGACGAGTTGAGGAAGCGCGACAGCTTCATGCTCATGTGAACGAAGAGTCCGAGTCCGATGACCCAGCACGACCACATCGGCCACTGGTCAGACGGGTTCGCGGCCACTTCGAAGACGGAATACCACGGCGGACCTAGCGGGCGTCCATCCATGCCAGGCTGCTGCGGGCCCCAGTTGGTCTGGTAGGCCACGTAGCCATCCTTGCGCAACGGGGTGTTCATGTAGATCTGGACTTCGCGCTCGCTACCGCCGTCCTCGACCGAGACCCAACTGCGGAAGTCTGCTGGCGTCAGCGTGCCTGGGTGATCCCGCTTGACGAACTTCGACAAGCGCATCTTGAACGGCAGCTCATACATGACCTTGCGCAGGTCCACGGCCCAGCGCGTGCCATCCACTTCAAATACGAAGGGAAAGCGCGCGACCGCAATTGGCAGGTTGTCGGGGCCCCAGACGATGCCTTCCGCGTGTTGTTGGCCGCGCACCATCACGCGCACATACACACCCGTTCGGTTGTGTTCGCGCTGCGGATTCGTCTTCATCGGCTGCAGGTAGATACCTGGCCCGCCGGGCTCGTCGAGCACCGGCGTCGTGGCCCGCACCATCGGCCCCTTCGGCAACGGACGACAGTTGACCAGATAGTGATGAAGCTGCAGCTCGAACGGCAGTCCTTCGCCCGTGAGGGTGACCGTGTCGTCGATTGCACCAAGCAGCTTGGACTCGGGAATGACGCGCTCTTCCACCGTGTCGCCGGCATCCTTGATCAACGCCAACTCGTAGTCGTGGAAGCTGACGAAGGTCGAGCTTTCGTACTGTCGGTTGGCGACTTCTGGCCCCGAGGTCGGCGTCTCGTAGAGCGCCAGGCCACCGGAGTACGAATACTCCATTTTGACGAAGCCAGCGACCAGCAGCAGCGCGATGCCAATGTGGGTGATCAGGATGCCAACGTTCTTCGCGCGCCACTTGAGCCGCACCATGCCGCCAACCAACAGGTTGAGGAACAGCAACAGCATCACCGGATACGCACCAGGCAGCGGGATCTTGATCACCCACTGGTCCTCGGCGGACGGGATCTCGTTGCCCCACCACGAGAGTGGCAGCTCGGCGATCAGGCCCCACGACTCGAAGTATTGCTTCTGCGTCGCCCACAAACCGCCGTCGATTTGCGCCAACGTGCCTAGCCACGTCAACAAGCCCAGCACGACGAGCAGCACGACCGCGAGCTTCATCGAACTGAACGTGAGCACCAGCCGCATCATCAATCCGTGTTGGCTAGCAGACTTTGGCGCGGTTACGCCATCGCCACCGGCAGCCTTGCTAACTGCGCCCTTGTCAGCAGGCGTCTTGTCAGCACCAGAGGGTTGCTCGGGTGCTGGCCACGAGGCCGAATCCTTATCCGTTGTGCTCATTGGGCTCTCCGCACCGAACCGCAGAACTGCACAAAGGCCGCACGCTGCGCGTCGATTTCATCCTGCGGACCAACCAGCTTGCAGAAGGTAATCGTCGCGCCGTCCAGGCGCGCCGCAACCAGCAGGCGGGCATTCTCAATTACGTTTCCGGTCATGCCTTCAAACTTGCCGGTGAGGTCCATCAATACGGCGTCGTCACCGAGGAACAGGGTCTTGGCAAGGCCGTTGTACTCGCTGTCGGTCAACGGCGACAGACGCGTGCCACCGACACTGATCTCGGCACGCCAGATGTCGAGCGACTGGCGCAGCGTGCCGCCAAGCTGGCTGATGTAGAGCTCACTGCCACGACCGAACGTGTGGTTGAGGATGCGGCGGCCCTCCTTCTTGGTCCAACCTTCGGGCGTCGTCGCGG
>CAXBFC010000263.1:0-11265 GCA_963974725.1 uncultured bacterium
CGGTCGAACCTTGGCTGTGCTCGGTGACGCCGAGGCCGTAGTAGATCGCGCCGTTGGGCGCTGCGGCAAACAAACGCGCGGCACCCCGAATCTGCTCAGCAGGCACGCCCGTGTGCTCTTCGAGCGCTTCTGGCGAGTTGCGTTCTTCGCTGATGAACGCCTTCCACTTGGTGTAGTCCTCAAGGTCACAGCGCTCGGCGATGTAGTCCTTGGACTCTAGGCCTTCGGTCACGACGACGTGCGCCAGCGCATTCATCACGGCGACGTTGGCACCCGGACGCAGCTGCAGGTGGAAGCTGGCCTCGACGTGCGGCATGCGCACCAGGTCGATTTGACGCGGATCGATCACGATCAGCGTCGCGCCTTCGCGCAGGCGCTTCTTGAGGCGCGATGCGAACACCGGGTGGCCGTCGGTCGGGTTGGCGCCGAGCACGATCACGCAGTCCGTGAAGTCGACGCTGTCGAAGTCCTGCGTGCCGGCCGATTCGCCGAGCGTCGTCTTGAGGCCGTAGCCGGTCGGCGAGTGGCAGACGCGGGCGCAGGTGTCGACGTTGTTGTTGCCGAAGCCCGCACGCACGAGCTTCTGCACGAGGAACGTTTCTTCGTTGGTGCAGCGCGAGCTGGTGATGCCACCGGTCGACGCCTGACCATACTTGGCTTGGATGCGCTTGATCTCGGAAGCCGCGTATTCGAACGCCTCTTCCCACGACACTTCGCGCCAAGGGTCGGTGATCTTCTTGCGGATCATCGGCTGCTTGACGCGATCGGGATGGGTTGCATACCCCCACGCGAAGCGGCCCTTGACGCAACTGTGGCCGTGGTTCGCCTTGCCGTCCTTATGCGGCACCATGCGAACGACTTCGCTGCCCTGCATCTCGGCGCGGAACGAACAGCCGACACCGCAGTAGGCGCAAGTCGTCGTGACCGCGTGGTCGGGTTGGCCTGCGTCGACAATCGACTTCTCCATCAGCGTCGACGTCGGGCACGCTTGCACGCAGGCGCCACACGAAACGCACTCGGAGTCGAAGAAGTTGGTCGGGCCGGCAGCGATCTTCGAATCGAAGCCGCGGCCTTCGACGGTCAATGCGAACGTTCCTTGCGTCTCTTCGCAAGCGCGCACGCACCGCGAGCAAACGATGCACTTGGTTGGATCGAACGTAAAGTAAGGGTTCGACTCGTCCTTCTCCTGCACGAGGTGGTTCTCACCTTCATAGCCGTAACGCACATCGCGCAGGCCGACCGCGCCGGCCATGTCCTGCAGCTCGCAGTTGCCGTTGGCGGGACAGGTCAGACAGTCGAGCGGGTGGTCGGAGATGTAGAGCTCCATCACGCCGCGGCGCAGCTTGGCGAGCTTCTTCGACTGCGTCGTCACCTGCATGCCATCGTCGCACGGCGTCGTGCACGAAGCGGGCGTGCCGCGGCGGCCATCGATCTCGACCAGGCACAGACGGCAACTGCCAAACGACTCGAGCGAATCGGTCGCGCACAGCTTGGGGACCTGCACGCCAGCCTCGACGGCGGCGCGCATCACGGAAGTGCCTTCCGGCACACAGACGGGCTTGCCGTCGATGTGAACGGTAACGGTATTGGCGGAACGCTTGGCGGGCGTGCCGAAGTCGACGACCTTGTTGGAATACATTGCGGTGTGGCCCTCTTGGAGGGATACACAGTGCACTTTGTGCGGGCCGCCGCGTCAAGTCACGAGGGCGATGCCGGCAGGCAGGCCGGGCCGATTCCTCGGCCAAAATGGCCAAACGGCCACCCCAAGCGGCGGTGCCAGCGTCACGCCGATTCCTGCGCAGATCGAAATTCGCGCCGCGAGTCAGTTGCTCGCGAGCATGCCAACCACGTCGGCGGGCAGCAGGCCTCGCAAGCGATCCAGGGCACGCCGATAGCGAACCGACACGAGGTTCTCGCTCAGTCCCATGACCGCCGCGATCTGGGCAACCGGATTGCGTTCGATCCCGCGCATGACAACGACCTGGCGATCCGATTCGTCAAGTCTGGCGATGGCCTGCTGCACGACGTCCTGGGTCTCGCGCCGAACCGCACGCGTCACCGCCCCACTGTGGCGCGCCGGCAAGCGCAGCAGCATGCCTTCGGAAGAACCGGCCGGTCGCGGCTTGCCAACGATGTGTTTGCGCACCAGATCGTTGCAGCGGTAGATCAGGATGCGCGCCAAGAACGCGACCAGCATGCCGGCGCTGAGTCCCTCGCGCTCGCGCAGCGAAGGTAGCCGCGGCAGGGCGATGGCCCAGACTTCTTGCACCAGGTCGTGTTCGTCGATGACCACGCGCAGCTGCCTGCCGATGCGCATCCGTGCTTGCGCCAACAGCAAGGGCGTCAGGCGGTCGACCAGCCAATCGAGACTGCCCGCGTCGCCAGCGACCGCGCGCACGACGTGCGCTTCGGTGCCTAGGTTCATCGGACTGCTCATCGCACTCATCGTATCTCGAAGCGTTCGCGTTCTGCCTCGGTGAAGTCGCGCAATGACAGCTGCTCGACGAGTTGCAACGGACGAACCGGATAGCGCCGCAGGTCGCCGTCATTGGTCTTGACCAGAACCCACTCGCCATCGGCGCTGAGGTCGAGCCAGCAGACTCCAGAGCGTTCGAACTCGATCTGCTGCAGCAATTCGCCTGCGGCTGTCCAGACGCAGACGCGACGTTCGTCGTGACTATTGACGAAGCCGTTCGACGCGTAGCCGGTCACGAACACGCTGCTATCGGACGAGAACCTGACGCGGTTGACCAGACGGTCGTGACCCCGCAGCGAACGGATCAGGCGGTTGCCTGCGCGATCAAACAAGTCGACTGAGCCATCAGCGTGCGGCGCGACGGCAAGCCTGCCATCCGGGGATAGGCCGCCGCGGCCAAACTTGTCGCCGGGTATCTGCACGCGAGTTGCATCGTGCGTATCCAACACCCACGACCTTCCGAGACCGCCGACACGTGAACTGTGTGACTCGTGCATGCGGGTGATCAGAACCAGCGGCCCAGCCACCGCAGCGGCAACTCCTTCGGTCCATGGCTTGTCCGCGACCGCGACAATCAGCTCACCGCCGGGCAGCGAACGCACCTGGTAAGCCATCGTGTGGCCAAGCACGACGCGGTTGCCACCATCGGCAAACATCAGGTTCGCCACCATCGGCACGTCGTCGAACGAGTGCACCAGCTGGCGCTCGCGCACATCCCAGATCTGAGCCTCCTGGCGCACAATGCCCAGATACCGACCACTTGGATCAAACGATAGTTGCCGCGTGCTGTGTCCGGTCTCTTCCCGCTCCAACAAGATCTCGCCATCTGCAACTCGCACAATCTGGAAGGCGCCCTCGTCGGAGCCAAGCGCACACAGTTCACCATCCGGAGAAAACGCGGCAAAGCAATGGCGCGATGGCCCCGAAGGATCGACCGCCCAGACCTCGGAACCATCCGCCAGATCAACGAGCACCGCTTCATCACGGCGAAACGTCACGACCGAGCGGCCATTCGGATGGGCGGCTTCCCACGGAGATATCCGGGCTCCGCGCCACGTCGGCAACGCTGATCCCCGCCACACTTCAAACACGCGCACGCGCCCTTCGGGATCAATCGTCGCGGCGATGTGGCCGTCGCTCGACAGATCGGCCGATTTGACGCCACCGCCAATTGGCGGCACGTCCTGATGCGTGCCGTCGCCGATCGTCCACGACCGCATCGAGCCATCGGCGAACACAGCGTGCACCGTGCTACTGGACATCGTCGTCACGGTGTTGCGGAAGAACGACCCCTCAAAGGTCGTGTGCCGGCCACTACCAACATGCACGATCTCGCGCGGCGGCATCGGCAAGACGCGCAGGCCTTGCTTGCCAACGTCCACGAGCGACACGCTCTGCGAGGAGGTCCGACTCACTAGCGCGCCACAGGGCAACAACTCGCGAGAGCCACCATCGACCTCGATGACTGCCGGTGGCTCCTTGGTGCGCGCATCAAAGATCTGCACCCGACTGCCGTCGTCGACGCAGACCTTACCCGGCTGCAGCAAGAACGCGCGAGTCGTAGGATGCGCATCGCGAGCCATGACGGAGCGCTCGTCGAGCACCTTGCCGGTCTTGCCCTGCACGCGCCGGTAGACGCCAGCGCGAGACAACACATCGACATCAGGGTAGCTATTGGCTCGTTCACCGCCGACGAAACGCACACCACCTACGCCTCGATTGCAATCCGGCAATTCGAGATGCAGCTCGCCGCTAGCGACTTGCCACACGCGCACCTTGCCTTCTCGTTCCTTGGTAGCGTCGTGTGAACCATCGCCCGTCACCAACCAATTGCCTGCGAATGCGACTGCGGTGACCTTGCCGCGATGGCCAGACAACTCGGCAACGACCTCGCCAGTCGTCCCGTTGTGCAAGTGAACGTCGAGCAGTCCTTCGACGACTTCGTCTTCGCCGTTCTTGCCACCCACCAGATGCATCAACCGGTTGGCGCACACAACCAGGAGTTGCTGGCTATCACCGGACCACCACACTTCGGCGTAGCGGCTATCGGCACACGGAATCTTGGCAATCGATTCGCGCGACTTGCTGTCACAGATCACGATCTGTGAACCGGCGTCGATGGCAACCCGCGCCCCATCGGGACTGACGTCAACCCAATGAGCGGCCGGCAACCCCGCAACGATTGGACGAGGCTGCCACTCTTCGAGCGCGGCACGCAGGGTGCTGCGAGTCAGATGATGGTCGAGGCGTTGGCGGCCTTCGCGGGCCAACAACAGCGCCAGCTCGGGATCTTCGGCGAGCTGCGCGGAAGACAACCCGACCAAGTAGAGAGCTTGCGCGCGTTCCCGCGCCGCGCGTTCGCGAGCCAACGACTCCTGTTCGCCGCTGCGCGCTGCGTTGGTGCTCGCAAGCGCATCCGTTAGCTCGCGGTTCTGCCGCACGGTCAGCACCGTGAAGACCAGCGTGGCGACCACGAGCACCGTTGCCAGCGTCGCGATCAGTGGGTTGCGCTGCGCCCAGCGGGCGGCGCGCTCCATACTGGAAACCTTGCGTGCCTGAATCGGTTCGTGCAGCCGCACCGAGCGCAGATCTTCGGCGAACGCCAACGCACTCGCATAGCGCCTCGCACGCTCCTTCGACAACGCGCACTGCAACACGACATCGAGATCGCGCGGCAATCCCGGTACCAATTTGCGCAATGCCGGTGCCTCGTCCTGAAGGATGTGCTGGTAGAGACGTTCGCGGGTGGGCGCATCGAACGGATGCACCAACGCGATTGCTTCGTAGAGCGTCACCGCCAACGAGAACACGTCCGAACGCGCATCGACGCGGCCTTCGCGCGCCGTCAGTTGCTCGGGCGACATGTAGGCAGGCGTGCCGAGCGCAACTTCGCCGGTCAACGAACCATCGGGATGGTCGTCAAAGGCCGCCAAGCCGAAGTCGAGAATCATCGGCGTGCCGTCACTGCTGATCATCAAGTTGCTCGGCTTGAGGTCGCGGTGCACCAGGCCCTTCTCGTGGGCACGATGCAACGATCGCAACACCGCTTCAAACGTGCCGAGCAATTCCTTGATGCGCAGCGCGTCGGACAGCTTGCCCGGAGCCGCTTGCTGGCGTTCGGCCTCGATGCGCTCGTGCAGACTGACGCCATCGACGTAGCGCATCGCGATGAACGCGACGCCATCCTGCTCACCAGCGTCATAGACTGTGCAGATCCCGGGATCGTCGAGCCGCGACGCCGCCTGCGCTTCGCGCAACAGCCGTTGGCGTGCGACCGTCGCGGAGAACGCGCCGGGCAAGACCTTCAGGGCGACCTGACGTTCGAGCTGTTGGTCTTCGGCCAGGTAGACGATGCCTTGGCCGCCGCGGCCGAGCTCGCGCACGATCCGGTAACCGGCGAGCAATTCGCCCTCAACCTCGTCGTGGCGGTCCTCGCCCTTCTGCAGGCGATCGTATTCGGCCGCCACCACCGGGGCGTAGCCGGGGAACAGCACTTCGTAGTCTTCGCGGGAACGCAATGTGCCCGCAGCCTGGTCGGCGAAATAGCGGGCCAAGAATGCGGCCACGACCAGCGGCGCGTCAGGGGGTTCGGTCATCGTCATGGGGTCACCTCACCTGGGTAGTGGGGCGAGCCGGACCGATCTGACAAGAAAGCGCACAAAGTCACTAGCGGAACGTACGGCGCCCAAACGTACAGTACCAGGCACAGAAGTAACGCATTCGCCGCCAGTGGCGGCGAATGCGTTACTTCTGTGCCTGGCACCGTACGTTTGGGCACCGTTCTCTTGCGCAGCGCCCGTGATCAGGCAAACCCGCCGCCGCTCCGGCAACCATCACTCCGGCAACCTCACACCGCTACGTGCCGATCGTGACGTTCAGTCGGTTCGAAAAGGACATCTGCAAGTTGGCAGGCAGGATCGTGCACGGATTGGCACCGCTGAAAACGGATGCCCACTGCGTGTAGAGCTGCGAGCCCAGGAAGACCGTGTTGCACGGAATCGGCAGCGCAAAGCTGCTGTTGCCACCGGTGCCAAACGCGGACAAGAAGCTCGGGCCACTGCTGTTGATCTGGCACGGGCCGCACGGCACGGTCGAGTTCGAGAACATGATGCTGACCAGAGTCAAATTGGAGCTTGCTCCGGTGACCGTCAGGCGCAGGTTCGAGTTGCCGAGCGCGACCGGACCATTGAAGCCGTTCGTGCCACCGTTGCCGCATGCACCACCGAGGTTGGTGACCACACCGCCATCAAATGCCTCGTAGAGGTTGCCGACTACGTTGCTGTCGAAAGGAGGTGCCGACTCGGCGTCCATCCAGACGATCAGGCCCTGGTCAAGCGTGACCGGATTGTTGGACGCACGGCCGCTGTAGCGGGTAGCGATGGCAGGCTTGATGTCGACAATGTTGATCGCGCCACCCTGGCTAAGCTGCCGAACGCCACAGGCGAGGCAGTTGTCCGGGTTGATCTCCAGGAACGCGATGTCGTAGTCCAGTGGGAAGAGCACGTCCTCAGCCGCCCAACTGGCGACATACTTTAAGCCGAGGTTGCCGATGGCAGGATCTCGTTCGTCGACGTTGATCGCACCTTCGACAACCTGCGCAGCCCCGCTGGAGTTCACAGAGGAGCCATTCCAAGCAAACCGTCGGCAGTAGATGTCGGAAGGTCCCGTCAAGCCGCCTTCATGTTCTTGGAAGACCGCGAGGAACACATCGCCATCCCCATCGACATCCGCATTGAACTCGTCGTCCGGGATACCACCCGCAATGCTAATAGACGCGTCGAGCACGTTCAGGTCGCGATCCACCAAGGCACCCTGCACGTCCCGATCGGTCGTGTAGTCCTGTTGCCAGACGACCATGTGGCGCCCCACGGCTCCGCCGCTCTTGGAGATCGCCGGATTGGTGGCGTTTGCACTTGAGTCCAGGGTGATTGGACCAGCAACCACCGTCATGCTCGAAAGATCGACTTTGACTGCGCTGATGCCGGTCGAATCATCGAACACGACGATCACGCCGTCATTGACCCCGCTGATGGCCGAGTTGTCCCCGCTGACATCCGGGGTGATCTCGTTGGCTGTGGTCGCGGCGACATCGATGATCGCCGACGTGGTCGTCACCGTGCCACCATCCACGCGGCGACCACGAATGTTCCACGGTCCGAACAGCGAATCTCCGTCTTGGTAGGCCACGAAGTAATCGCTGCCGGTATCCACGTTACCAACGGCTGGATTGATCTCGTTGCCGAACTCGTTGGTGATGAAGATCGCCGTGGCGACCAGCGCCCCGGCCGTGTCGACCTTCTGACCACGGACGTCGATGTCGGTTTGCGAGAACTGATGCTCCCACACAACCAGGTAGTCGTCGAAAGTCTCATCGAATGCGACATCGGGATCCGCCGCCGGGCTGGTGTTGACGCTGGCGATGGTGCTGATCAGCGGATCGAGCACGAGTGGATAGGCCGCATTGTCGACGTAGGCGCCTGGCAGCGTGAAACGCACCAGCTCGCCATCGTACGACAGACCACCCGTCGCCCGATTTCCGAATGCATCGATGCCGACGACCGCGCCAAATTGCACGCCACCGATTCCCGGCACCTGAAGCATGAGACCGCCGTCATTGGCGCCGAGTTGCGACGCGGCAAGCGTGGTCGTAAGGCGCCCTTCGACGACCAGGTCGCCAGCACCCGCCGGCTTGCCAGCGAACGTGAAGTTCTGCTTCATGCCGTCGACGCGCGCTTCATAGGTCTCGACGATGCCGTTGCCTCGCGCATACGAGGCAACCATGCCCTTCTGCTGGGGTGCAACCCGGGGTGCGGTCAGGTGATTGTAGGCCACCGTCTCGCCACGTCGAATCGACGTCACGCGGAAATGAACCGGATAGTTCGTTACTGCTGCCGCGCCTAGTGCTGGGGTAAACTCAATACCAGACTGGTCCAAGAGCGCCTTGTAGCGTGGACCTCCAGCACGAAGTTCGCCATCCACCACGTCCATGCCAAATGACTGCGTGGTAACGGCCGTGAAATTGGGCGCAGCCGAATTTGACTGAGTCTTTGCTAGCTGGGCGCCTGCAGGCTGCTGAGCGGTCACGGACGACGCAACCGCCAGAGCGAGACCGCACGAAAGAAGAGTTTGTATTGCTTGAGGTTTCATAGCTTGGTTCCTCACTGAATTTGGGTTTGAAGGGCGGCGGACAGATCGGAGCCAAACGTCGGGCAAGCAGCGCTGGTCGTATCCATGATCAGCCACTGCTGATAGAAGATGGCGCCGACCAAGGCCGTGCCGCTCGGAATCGAGGCAGCTACAGAAGCATCACCGCGGGCGTCCGTGGTGCGGGTGATGATGAAGCCTGAGAACGGATCGGGAACGAGCGAGCACGAGCCGCATGGGATATCGATGCGAGATGGACTGACCACCCACCATGCGGTGGTCGCAGGCAACGAACCCTGCAAGCGAGCCCGGAAGCTGGAATTGCCAGCCATCGCGCAGCCCGAATAGCTCGCGCCCCCCGTGCCACAGCCACCACCTAGGTTGGTGTTGATGCCGTCATCGGCGCGGAAGCGTCTCGCAAAGCCTTCGTTGTCCTGGGTCGTCAGATTGCGTTCCGACCAAACGATGAGGGCGTCATCATCGGTGCCGCCGCCGGTTGCCTTGCTCGCGGCACGAATTGGCCCCTGGTCGCCGCCAGCCCCGTCGACAAACGAGCGGAAATCGCAATCAAGCGCGGTAAAGAGGTCGACTGGCTGCGCGTAGACATCGAAGTCGCCGGCCACTCCCGTTTCGTCCTCATACATGACCAACACCGAGTCACCCATCCAGGTGACGTTGGCCACGCGCTCATCGTCGTTGATGCCTGCTTCGATGTCGACGATGCCGCTGGCAAGGTAGCCCTGGTTCGGGGCCGCAGCATTGGCGTCATAGCCAATGGCGCGCGCCTGCACATTGTTGTCGCCCGATGCGGGGGTCGCTTCGTTCTCCCAGGCGACGATCCAATTGCGACCATCGCCGTCGACACTCGGCAGGTCACTGTCACCGTCCCCCGTGTTGGTTGGCGCGAGGAACGAGTCGAGAATGGTCAGATTGCGGGAGACGAGTGCGGCGCGCACAGTCGTCGAACTCGAGCTAGTGAACTGACGGTTCCAGACGATGCAGTGATGGCCCGTGATGCCTCCGCTATTGCTGATGCGCGGCGCCGAGTTGCTCCATGTCGTCGCGACGTCACCAATAAGAACGACAGCTGCGAACGGGGTAATCGTCGGTGGCGACACGTCGCCATCGACGTTGACCTGCTTGGCCTCGATCTCGCCGGTCGTGGCGTTGTGCCAGACGACGATGCCTTCGTTGTCGGCAGCTGCTTCGCCGCCGACATCCGGGTTGATCAGCGTATCCGCCGTGTCGCGGATGATCCCCTGGCTGCTGACTACACCGGTGCTGGCCAGCACGCTGCGCCCCAGAATGTTGCCGCTCTGTGCGTAGACAACCAGGAACGCGTCCTCTGTGCTGACGTTGGCAACGCGCGGCAAAGCGGATGCCGACAGACTCTCGACGGCGATGAAACCGCCGATCAAGCCGCCAGAATCATTGATGCGCTGGGCTCGGATCCCGTAGGACGTCGACGAGAAGCGGCGGCGCCAAACTGCGAGGTAGACGTTGTCCGTGGCGTCGTAGGCGACATCAAGATCGCTGTCATCCCAGGCGCTCGCCGCCGTGAAGGCACTGCCGACCAGCGGGTCCAGCACCAACGGCAACGCCGCCTGACTGACGAAGCTCTCCGGCAACCGCATCTCAAGCGAGCCGGCTTCGTAGCGCATCGAGCCCGTGACCTGGGCGCCATTGTTGTCAATGCCGAGAACCTTCCCGATGGTCACACCGCCGAGGTTGCCGTGCTGGAAGTTGAGTTCGCCGTCGGGGCCGCGCTCGGCTTGCAGCTGCAAGTCGGTGTCGATCTGCACGCACACGATCAGATCGCCGTTGCCCGATGGCAGTTGCGCAAACGTAAAGCTCTGCTTCAGACCGTCTGGCCGAACTTCATAGCTCTCGACGAAGCCATCACGATGGTAGTACGCGGTGTTGTCCTGGTGGGACAGGTGCGCCGCAGAAGGAACCTCAGTCGCTGCGCCGCGGCCGTAACTGACGACGGCCATCGAGACCGGGAACAGTCGCTCCGCCGTAGGCATGGCAGGTGTGAACGCAACGCCGCCTGTGCCGAAGCGCACCGCGTAGTCTGGACCACCGCCCACCAGCGTGCCGTCGAGCATGGAGATCCCGACGGCTTGGCTAATTGCGGACGTGGGAGTATTCGGCCGTTGGCCGATCTCGAACTCGGGCTGTCCTGGCAGGTGATTGCTAGGCTCACCTTGCTGGCCTGGTATGGCAGCGGCAAGCAGCAGTGCAACGCTCACTGCAGCTTGAGACTTCGATAGTAGTTGCATGGTTTTCCTTTGGTTGGCGACTCCACACGAGCGTGGGGCGCGGTTGGATGACTCGTCGTCATTCTTAGCAGCGATGCGACCGACTGCTTTGTGCCACTGATCCCCAACAAATCGTGATCTGGCCGCTGCGGCTGCCGAGCCGCCGACCTTCGAGCTCAGCAGCTGGCATGCCTGACACCCCGCTCGAACGAACGATTCCGGACCTGCCATGCGGTCGTCGGCATGGGTCGCATTTGCCACCGGCGCAGGATTGTTGACGCACTCGAGTTTCTAGCGAACGTACGGCGTCTCCCTATCGCTGCTCTAACGGTACCATTCGTCAACCGGGCTGCGCAGCCCGTGGGCGAGCAACAGCGTGCACTG
>CAXBFC010000264.1:0-11265 GCA_963974725.1 uncultured bacterium
ACCATCAGCGCCGTGCCGTGCGTTCCCTGCGCGAACTGTTGCGATCGGGCACGACGGCGATTGGTGAGATCGACTCGACCGGCGACACGCTCGCGGCGCTGCGAAGCTTGCCCCTGACTGGTCGTTGCTATCGCGAGCTGACTGGCTTCCATCTGCAGCCGCGCGAGGCTCGCGCCTTGGTTCGCAAGAGCTACGTCCGGGATGGCGGCAGCATGTTGCCTGGCTTGTCGCCGCACGCACCGTATTCCGTGTCGCCCGACTTGATGCGGGCGGCTGCCGCTCGCACCCGCAATCTAGCGATTCACTGTGCCGAGCTGCCCGAAGAACAGCAGTTCTTGCGAACGGGACAAGGTGCCTTCGCCGACCTGCTCAGCAAGCTTGGTCGGTTGCCCGACGACTTTCGGGCGCCCGGATGCGGTGCGATTCGGTGGTTGCAGCAGTTGGGTGTGTTGCGGCGCAGCACCCAGCTCGTGCACTGCCAAGAACTCGAACGCGGCGATGTCCCGCGCATCGTCGCTGCTGGTGCCTCGATCGCCGTGTGTCCTGGCACGATCGACTATTTTGCCCGAACTCCGCCACCGGTCCCCAAATGGCTGCAGTCGGGCATCCCGGTGGCGCTGGGCACGGATTCTCACGCTAGCAACACGGGCCTGTCGATGCGTAGCGAACTGGCCCGTGCTGCCGCGTTCTGGCCCGAGCTGGCGCCGCGAGAACTGCTGCGAATGGCGACCGCCGCCGGTGGCCGGGCGCTCAATGGCCCGTTTGGGGCGCTGCGGCGGGGGCGGCGCGCAGACTTCTTGACGGTCCCGGCTCAAGGCTCGTGGGAGCACACCTTGGAGGCATTTGTGCACGATCTGCTACCGCTTTGCGGGGTGGTTCTGGCCGGCACAAGCCACGGCATCCACGCCGATCGTTGAGCCACACCAGTCGCAGGCCTAGAGTTTCCTCTACGTGACCACGCTTCTTGATCTCATTCGCTCGCAGCAGAGCTTCCTACTGACTGGTCACGAGAGTCCAGACGGTGACTGCGTTGGCGCCCAGACGGCGCTGTCGCACCTGCTTCGTTCGATGGGCAAGACGGTTCACATCGTCAACCCGGATGCGATGGCATCCAACTTTGACTTCTTGACCGAGCACACGACGTTTGCTGTCGCCAAGAACGGGGACGAGCTGCCCGAGTTTGATGTCGCGGTGCTACTCGATTGTTCGCAACTGTCGCGGGTTGGCTCACTCGGCAAGCGCATCGCCGCGTGCAACAAGACGATCGCCGTGATCGACCATCACGTTGGCAGCGAGCACGGCGACGGCAGTGTCTTCTACGTCGATGTCACGGCGGCGGCGACCGGCGCGTTGATCCGTCGGCTGTATGCTGAGTTCGGTGTCGAATTGACGCTGCCGGCGGCCGAAGGCATCTTCTTGTCGCTGGTTTCGGATACCGGTTGGTTCCGTTACTCCAACGCCGATGCGGAAGTGTTCTCCATGGCCGCCGAATTGGTGGCGCTCGGTGTCGATAGTTCGCGGATGTATGACGCGATCAATCGACGCAACCACCCAGACTCCCCCGCGGTGTTGGCCGAGGCGCTACAGATGAGTCGCTTGTTGCTGGATGGCAAGCTGGCTCGTCTCAGCCTCGACAAGGCGATGATTGAGCGTTGTTCCAAAACCGACTTTGATACTGACATCATGATGGAGCCACTGCGCTCGATCGATGGTGTCGAAGTGGTGGCGCTGCTAAAGGAGCGTTTCGACGGTAACGTCAAGTGTTCGCTGCGTGCGCGCGGCGACATTGACGTGCAGGCGATCGTGTCGCAGTTCGGTGGTGGCGGTCACAAGAAAGCCGCTGGTGCCACCATGATGATGAGGCTGGCCGACGCCGAGCGTGCAATCCACGACGCCGTGCAACAGGCCCTTGCAGCGCAAGCTGAGAACTAAGAAGAGCAGGCACATTTTGGCGACTTTCGCGATCATCTCGGACCTGCACAGCAACCTCGAAGCGGTTGAGGCGGTCCTCGCGCGCATCGAAGAACTCGGTGTCGAAGACGTTGTCTGCTTGGGCGATGTTGTTGGCTACGGCGCCGATCCGTTGCCAGTCACTTTGCTAGTGATGAAGCACTGCAAGTGGACCATCCAAGGCAACCACGATTGGGGCATGTTCCACAGCATGGACGACTTCAATCCATTGGCGCGTGAAGCCTTGATGTTCACGCGGCAACAGTTGCGGCCGTTCTTCCTGCGACCACGAAGGCGTCAGGCGCACGAGTTCTTGCGCGGACTGCCAGATCGCATGGCCGACTACGGCTTCAACTTCTATCACGGTTCGCCGCGCGATCCGGTGATGGAATACGTGCTCAAGAGCGATGGCTTCCTCGAGCCGGAGAAGATGGCGCAGCTGTTCGCGCATGTCGACGGTCCGTGCTTCGTGGGCCACACCCACTGGCCGGGAGTGCATCGCCCGGACTTTCGCTTCACCCAGGCGACCGACGAAGAGAACGAGTTTGTGATCGACGGTCCGTGCATCGTCAATGTCGGCAGCGTCGGGCAGCCACGCGATGGGGACCCGCGCGCGAGTTTTGCCGTAGTGCGTGGCGATCGCGTGCAGATCGAACGCGTGCCCTACGACTTCCGCCGCACCCAAGCCAAGATCCTTGCCGCCGGATTGCACCCGGCACTGGCCGAGCGACTGGCGCGAGGAAAATAGCGATGGCCATTCAAGATGGCTCCGGCGAAGACGCCCTAGTCGTCTTGTGCACGGTGCCGGTTGGGCAGTCCGATTCCATCGCGCATACCATTGTTGACGAGCGGCTGTGTGCCTGCGTGAACGTCGCTCCCAGTATCCGCTCGTTCTATCGCTGGAAGGGCGAGGTCGAGACGGCCGCGGAGGAGTTGTTGGTTGTGAAGACCACTGCCGGCGCGTTTGAGTTGCTGCGGGATCGTCTCGTCGAGTTGCACCCGTACGACGTGCCTGAAGTGATTGCTGTGTCGGTCGCTGCAGGCCTGCCCGCCTACCTGTCCTGGGTGGTGGATTCGGTGCGCCCCTAGAGAACCACGTGTCCCAGTCGAGCGCATCGCATACCGAGAAGCCCGCGGCGTTGCCCGAACAGGTGCATGGCTTGCGCGTTCTGGTGGCGATTGGCATCGGCCTGGTTTGTTGGTGGCTCGGCCACTACCTGCCGTTCCCGAACCCTGTGGACTTGCCCGTTGGCCAAGAGCCGATCGGGCCAGCTGCTTGCCGGTTGTTGTTTTGCGTTGGCTTGACCACGTCGTCGTGGTTGCTCGCTGCGATGCCGATCGCCGCGGCTTCGCTGATGCCGTTGGCGTTGCTGCCGATGCTCGGCGTGCGATCGACGGCGGATCTGACGTCCGGTTATGGCCATCCCATTCTGTGGTTGTTCGGCGGTGGCTTCGTGCTGGCGCAGGCCGTTGAGAAGTGCAGTCTGCACCGCCGCATGGCACTGAAAATCGTGTCGGCACTCGGCCCGTACCCGCGGCGCCTGGTGCTCGGCTTCTGCCTGTCGGCGACCATCGGTTCGATGTGGATCAGCAACACCGCCGTCGCGCTGTTGTTGTTGCCGATCGGTTCGGTGCTGGTCCGGCGCACGGCTGAGCTTGGTGAGTTGTCGCCCAAGCTGCAGGCGAACTTCGGTGCGGCGATCATGTGCGGTATCGCGTTCGGCGCGACCATCGGCGGCATGGGGTCGCCGATTGGTACCGCCCCGAACGCGCTGTTCTTCACCAACTACGAGCCGCTGGTCGATGCAGGTGCCAAGCCGGTGTCGTTCTTGCTCTGGATACTGGCGTTCGCGCCGTTCTCGATCTTGTTGTCGATTGGAGCTAGCCAGGTGATCGCACGCATGGCGTTGTGGTTGCCGAAGAAGCGCTTCGAACGTGGCGACGAATTGCTGGCAGAGGCGCGCTCGCTGCCTCGCTGGAGCACCGCCGAGAAGCGCACGGCGATGCTGTTTGGAGCTGCCGTGCTGCTGTGGATGACGCGTGGCGACCTGCAGTTGGGTGAGGGCTCGGTGATCCACGGTTGGGCCCACTACCTGGTGCCGGTGGGTGAACGCGATCACTTCCTCGCCGATGGTTCGGTGGCGGTGCTGATCGCGATCCTGGCCTTCTTGATTCCGTCCGGCACGAGTGAGCGGCCGAAGCAACGGCTGTGCGATTGGGAGACCGCCCGCCAGATGCCGTTCGACCTGCTGCTGCTGCTCGGTGCTGGGATCGCGATGGCGCAGGCATTTGGTCCAACCGGCTTGTCAGCGGCATTCGGCGAATTGCTGCGGCCCATGATCGGTTCGATGCATCCGGTGCTGTTGATCCTGACGATCATCATCGCTGTCTCGTTGCTGTCGGAAATTGCCAGCAACACGGCGGTCGCGACCTTGGCGCTGCCGATCGTTCGCGAAGGCGCGATCGCCGCCAACATGGATCCGTTGGTGCTGATGTTGCCCGTTGTCATCGGCGCTTCGTGCAGCTTCATGCTGCCGATCTCGACGCCGCCGAACACCATCGTGTTCGCTTCGCGCCAGATCCGCTTCAGCCAGATGGCGCGCGCAGGCGTCGGGCTCAACCTGTTGTCCGCGCTCGTCCTGCTGCCGGTGCTATGGTTTTGGGCGTTGCCGCTATGTGGCG
This sequence comes from uncultured bacterium, assembly GCA_963974725.1. Lineage (GTDB taxonomy): Bacteria > Planctomycetota > UBA1135 > UBA1135 > UBA2386. The sequence goes on from CAXBFC010000264.1 coordinate 4,633, forward strand.
TCGACATGGATGCACTGACCCAAGGCGGCAAGTGACGAACCAACTGGCACAGGCGAACGGCTGCATGCAGACGAAGGGCACCTGGCTCGCATTCTTCGGCACGTTCTTGCTGTTCGTTTGTGTCGCGCACGGCAACTTCGAGGCGACCGATGCGGGCTTCACGATGCATGCGGCGCGCGGTTTGTGGCACCGCGGCGATAGTGCCTTGCGCACGAAGGCTCAGGGTGGCGACCATATCGGCGAGATCAAGGGTGCCCAATACATCCGTCACAGCGAGCAGGTCGGGCCGCGTGCCAGTGGCTTGACCTACCAGGACAAGACCTACGTGTGGTATCCGATTGGCCACATCGCGTTGATGACGCCGTTGATCCCCTTGGGCGAAGCGGTCGGGACGCTGTTGCCAGATGCCGACGCCCGTTTGCAGCAGAAGGTGCAGCCGTTCATGCGGTCGTATGTCGAGGGCAGTCCGGTCGTCACCCAGGCGGTGATCTCGATGTTGCTGCCTGCGTTGTGCTTTGCGACGTCGATCCTGCTGTTGTTCCGCATCGCCCGCGAGCTCGGTGCGGCCAGGCGCGACGCGATGTGGACGGCCCTTGCGATCGCCCTCGCGACGCAAGCGTTCGCGGTCGGTCGCGAACAGCTATCCGATGGCCCAGGGTTGATGTTCTTGCTGGCAGCGTTGCTGCCGATGGTGCGACTGCATCTGGGCACTCATTCGCGCCACACTGCGTGGTGGGGCGGCGCGATGGCCGGCTGCGCGGTCTTGCTGCGCTACCAGACCTCGTTCACGGTCGCGGCGTTCGTCGTGCTGCTCGTGGTCGCGTGTCGTCGTCGCAAGAGCTACCGCGATCTGTGGCTGTTCGTCGCTGGTGGCGCGCCCTTGGCGGTCGTGTTCTTGCTGACCAACTACCTGCGCTTTGGCGATCCGACCGTCACTGGCTATCCCGCCGTTGGCGATTGGTTCCAAGCCAACCCAATCACCGGTCTCACCAAGATCCTGTTTGGAGCTGGTCGCGGCATCATGTGGTTCTCGCCGCTGTTGTGGTTGGCGTTGCCGCTTGCCATCCAATGGCGCACCAAAGTGAAGCTGCGCTGGCTTGGCTGGGTCCTGTTCGTGACACCGCTGTTGATCTTCATGCAGGTCACCGGCTGGCAAGGTGGCCAGGCGTGGGCGATTCGCTACGTGACTCCGGGCATCGTGGCGCTGCTGGTCATCGTCTTGCCGCAGACCAGGCCGTGGCACAGCTGGCCGAAGTTGTGGCGCGTTTTGGTCGTCGCGGGTTGGTTCGTCAGCATCACCAGCGTGGTGGCACCCGTGCGCGGACAATTGCAGCTCGCCGGTCAGGCGATCACCGCCGACCTGACCCGGGCCGTAGCAGAAGGTCGCATGACCTATGAAGAGGCCAACGTCGATCCGGCTGACTACGGCGGATGGCACCCCAACTTCACCCCCTTGATCGCGAACTGGCTCTACGCGCTGCAATCGCGCCCCAACTTCTTCGAGGACGAGAACCAGAAGCCTCAGCACGGTAGCAGGCACAGTATCGTGCCGGTCTACGGCGTCGTGGCCGTCGATGAGAAGGCTCACGGTTGGGCTCCTCGGCACTGGGCCGATCGCAACGGACGGCACCTGTGGTGGCGATTCTGGGGCGATCTCTACGGCGTCAGCAGTTGGCTGCTGGTGCTACCGATCGCTCTACTCGGTGCGCTGCTCGCGTTCTTCGGCTGGAAGCAACTTGCCGGAGTGTCGGATTCCGCAACAGATCCGGTGCCACCGCACGAATCGGCGACACCAAGTTCGTGACCTTGGTAAAGCCAATGGCATCGCACGTTCGATGAATGAGGCGGAGTCTCCGCCCATCATGAACCTGCTGCTACCCCTGCTCGTCTGTCTCATTCAGGATCCCCAACCCGTCGTGCCGTTGCCGGCCGATCCGACCAACAGGCTCGACGTCGTCAAGCTCAAGAACGGCGACGAACTGGTAGGTCGTGTCACCTCCGAACTCGATGGCTATGTCGAGATCGAGATTGAGGATGGCGCGACCATCGGGGTCAGCCGGGCGCAGGTCTTGAAGATCCTGAAGCAGTCGGTTGCGGCACCGGTTCAGGCCGCGGTGGTGCGGCCGGACAACGCGTGGTTCGTGCTGCACGATGCCGATGGCGCGTCGGTCGGCTGGCTGCACTCGTCGATCACCACGGCGAACGATGGCACCTTTTCGGTCAACGAAGAATACGAGTTCGTCAACGGCACGCGCCGTTACCAGATCACCAACCAGTGCACTGCCGACGAGAATGGGCGCGGCGTGCGTTGCTACTATCGCGAACGCGTCAGCCAACCGCGCCTCGCTGGCCAGATGCAAGGTGTCGATCGCATGGGCTCGGCCGATCGCATCGAGGATGAACGCATTGTCGAAGCGGTCGCGACTGGCGAACAGTTGATCGTCACGCACCTCGACGGTCGCGGCCGTACCGAACGGCAGTTGCCGTGGAGCAAGGAGTCGACCTTTCCGTTGTTGGCGCGTACCTTGGCGCGACAAGCCGTCTTGGTGATCGGTCCGGTGTCGATGTTTGACCCTAAGCACGAAGAACTCGTGGTCAGCCGTGTCGACGGCACCGGCGCCCGCCAGATCATGGTCGACGGCTTGCGGCAACGCGTTGGCGAAGTTGCCGTGACCGATGCGACGGGTGCCGTCAGCAAGAACCGCGAGTGGGTCGACGCCAACAAGAAGGTGGTGCGACGCGAACTCGCCGGCCCGGCGTTGGTCGCGGTGCCGAGCAGTGCCGCAAGTGCCCGCAGCGCGGTTGGAGTCAGCAGCATCCAAAGTGCAATCGTCGCCGAGGCCGACGGGCGCTTTGGCTTGTGGGTTCCCAACCCCGCATGGCTCGCGGTCGAGCCGTTGCCGCCTGGCCACCTGATGCTGAAGTGCGCCGCCCACGAAGCGGAAGTGCGCCTTTCGCTGATCGACCACCTGCCACCTGCCACCGTGCTGGACACAGCTGCCGACTCGGTTGCGAACTGGTTTTTGTTGCTCTACCCGCACCTGCAAGTCGACAGCCGCTACAGCGTGCAAGTCCGCGGTCGCAAGGCCGTGCGCATGTCGGCGACGGATGTGCGCAATGTTGATCGTGCCATGATCGACGTGATCCCGTTCGACGACCGCTACCTGGTGTTGATCTGCCACGCGCCGAAGCACGCCTGGAATGAGTTGGCGACCGACTTCGCCTTCGTGCGGCGCACGGTCGAGCTCGATACCGCTGGGCTCAACCCAAAGCGGCAAGGCCCACTCAGCAACCGTCGTGGCGGCCGCGTTCGTCCACCGAGCGGGCCGGTGCCCGCGCCCACGCCGGCGCCGCGCATTACCAAGTCGGATAATCCCAACAACGTCCGCATCCCCAAGTAGGTCGTGCTCGCCCTCGTTCTCGCGACCGTTCCGTGCCTGTTCTGGCTGTGGAGCGTGTGGCGACACGACGACCACGAGCGCGAACCATGGGGCTTCGTGGTGCTGGCCGTCGTGCTCGGCGGACTGTCGCCGCTGGCAGTGTTGTGGGCGCGCCCGATCGTAGAGCACTGGTTGGCACCAGTCAGCCCACTCGTCGATGCGTTCGTGGTGACGGCGCTCGCCGAAGAGTTGTGGAAAGCATTGTTCTTCCTGCCGCTGCTGGTGCTGCCTGAGTTGGATGAGCCGCTCGACGGTTGCGTCTACGGCGCCGCCGTCGGCCTCGGCTTTGCCGCGTTCGAAAACGCGTTCTTTATCGGTGCGAGCGGCAATGCCCAGCTCGCGATCCAGCGAGTGTTTACCGCGACGTTGATGCACGCCGCGTGTTCGGGATGCATTGGCCTGGCGCTGGCGTGCGCCAAGTTGCGCGGCCTGACGTGGCTGCGAACTGGCTACCTGGGCGTGGCGCTGGCCGTGCCCGTGTTGCTGCACGGCCTCTACGACTTCTACTTGTCCGGGGCACGTGCACACGCAATGATCTCGTTGCTGTTGGTGTTGCCGGCGGCGCTGGCGTTGCTGTCCGTCAAGCTGCGTTGGGCCCGTCGTCGTTCGAGCTACTACCACGCGACCTAGGGTTGCGTGTTGAACACACCGGTCTCACAGTGTCCGGTTCGATCAGCGACCGGTTGGCGCGGTGCTCGGTCCTCGCAACGCCCGGTCCTCTCAGCGCTCCGTCATCGCAGCGCATGCTTGGTGAATCCCCGCAGCGCGGCGGCTTGCCAGATGTCGACCTCCTGCACGTCTGGCCGGTCGTCAAGATCCGCCAGCGTGCGCGCCAAGCGCAACAGCCGCACCCGGCCGCGGGGACTCTGCTGGTGGCGGCGCAGCACCTCGTCCAAGGTGTCCAGCGCCAGCGACTCGGCTGCACAAGCAGCGAGCAGCTCCTGGTCATTGAGTCGCGCATTGGGCAGGAATCCGCTCGGTCGCGATTGGCGGTGCAATTGGCGTTGGTAGGCAATCATGACTCGCTCACGCAATGCCGCGCTGGTGCCTTCGGGTTCGATGCGCCCGCGAAGCTCGGCTGCGGTCAGCGAGGGAACTTCCACTTGCAGATCGAGTCGGTCGAGCAATGGGCCGGAGAGTCGGCGGCGGTAGCGGGCAATGGCTGCCGGAGTGCACAGGCAGGGCCGCTGCCGATGGCCGAGATAGCCGCACGGACAAGGATTCATGGCTGCGGTGAGCAAGAACTGCGCCGGCATCGTGATGGTGCGCGCCGCTCGCCCGACCGTGACGGTGCCGTCTTCGAGTGGCTGTCGCATGGCCTCGAGCACATCGCGCCGGAACTCTGGCAGCTCATCGAGAAACAGCACACCGTGATGTGCCAGAGTCACTTCCCCGGGACGCACATCGGCGCCGCCCCCGAGCAAGCTCGCCGCCGAACTTGTGTGGTGGGGCGCACGCAATGGGCGCTGCATGGCGCCGAGCGACCCAATCGGCAGGCCGGCGGCGGCATGCACCTGCAGCACCGCCAATCGTTCGCTGGCCACGAGTGGTGGCAGGATGCCAGGCAGTCGGCGCAACATCGCGCTCTTGCCCGTGCCAGGTGGTCCACAGAACAGCAAGTTGTGGCCACCGGCTGCGGCCACGGTCAACGCCAGCTTCGGCGTTGCGTGGCCTCGCAAGTCCCCGAGGTCTGGCACCGTGCGGTTCGCGAGCACTGCTTGGCTCAGCTCGGGCGGTGGTTGCTGCGGGGGCAGCTCACGCCGGCCCGCCAACCAGTAGATCGCGTCGGCGAGCGTGGCGGCGCCGTGCAGCGACAGCTCGTCGAGCACCGAGCATGTGGCCGCATCCGCCGGGCTACAGAGCATCGCCGTAGCGTCTTGCTTTTGGGCTGCGATGGCGACGCTGACGGCACCGCGCGCCGGCAACACCTGACCACGCAAGCTGATCTCGCCGAATGCGAACAAGCCGTTGGCCCGTTCGGGCGGATAGAGACCGGCGGCACCAGCTAACGCGAGGGCCAGCGGCAGGTCGAAGCCACTGCCGGTCTTCTTGAGCGCGGCCGGTGCGAAGTTGACGGTCGTGACGCCTCGCGGCGGCGGCAGGTCGAGGGCAAAGAACGCCTGGAGCACGCGGTGGTATGCCTCACGCACGCAGGCGTCGACAAGGCCCAGCAGCCGCGGCGTGCCATCGCTGGCGTGCCGGCACGTTGCTTCGACTTGCACGGGCACGGCGTCGACGCCCTGGACCATGCCGCAACCGATCGTGATTGTTGGAGTGCGCACACAATCTCTAGTGCGCAGGAATGGTTCACGGTGGCATGAATTGACGAACTATCCGGTAGCGATGACGATAGCCCGCATGCGGCATCGCCTTGTGCAAGCCCTCTGGTCTCCGTTCGTCGCTGTGTGCGCGGCCGCTGGGATGGTGCTGGGACAGGACTTCCCGCTCGAGAAGTCGAAGCCGCCGCGGGTTCAGGAGGTCGTCGGCGCGGGTCGCTGGCTGCACGAAGGTGGTGGCTTAGGGCGCAACGCGGCCTCGGCCAATGCGCCGCTGTGGCAGCGGCCGACCTTGGCGTGGCGGCAGCCTCTCGAAGGAACGTTGCTTGGCGAGCCGCGCGTCTGGGATGAGCACATTGTCTTGGCGATCAAGGTTTCCGATAAGCGACGACGCATTGAAGTGCGTCGCTTGCTCGACGGATCCGTGGTCGGCAAGCGCGAGATCAACTGTGTTACCGATCCGGCGTTGGCGCTTTGGGCTGGGGAGATCGTGTGGCGTACGGCACCCGGTTGCCTGGAGCTGCTTCGCTATGACGACTTCGACGTCAAGTTCGTCAAGCGCATGAAGTCGGTCGATTCGGTTGCTCCGCCACTGCGCGACGGCAACAACGTGCTGACCATCGTCGACGGGCGACTGGTCTGTCTGCGAGCAACCGATTTCCGTGAGCTGTGGCAAGGCTCGTGGTGGTGCGTTGGCACGCTGTCGATGCTCGATGGCCAGGTCTACGCGTTGCAGAAGAAAAAGCAGCAGTACACCGTCATCGCCCACGACCACTTGACCGGCAAGGTCACGGCGCGTTCACCAACCTTCAAGTTGCTGCACGACCCCGGCGAGGCGTTGCGCATGCAGTTGGCTGGCAAGACGCTGGTGCTGCGCGTTGGCGACGAGGATGCGTTGGCCGAGTTCCGCGCGCCCA
>CAXBFC010000265.1:0-11233 GCA_963974725.1 uncultured bacterium
GTCGTCGGGCACCCCCATGACCTGCACGTTGGCACGAACTTCGCCATGCTGCGCAACGCACTCGAGCACGGTGCTGCCGAAGCCACCAATCTGCGTGTGGTCTTCGAGTGTGACGACGCGGTCGTGACGGTTGCACAGTTCGATGACGAACTGATTGTCGAGCGGCTTGCAGAAGCGTGCGTTGACGACCTCGATGTTGACGCCGTGCTTGGCGAGCAGGTCGGCCGCTTCGAGTGCGGTCTGCACCATGTGGCCATAGGCGATCACCGCGCCATCCGCGCCTTCACGCAGCACTTGGGCCTTACCGAGTGCAACCGGTTGACGCTTGCCATCAAAGCCAACCAGGTCGTGTGCTTCCGGCGCGTTGCCGCGCGGGTAGCGAATGCCAACCGGCCCGTCGAGCGAGCGCGCCAGCTTCATCATTTCGTGCAGTTCCGGGCCGTCCATCGGCGACATCAGCACGATACCCGGGAAGCAGCGCAAGTACGACAGGTCGTAGAGACCGTTGTGGGTTGCACCGTCTTCGCCAACAAGTCCTGCCCGGTCCATGGCGAACACAACCGGCAAGCGCTGCAGGATGACTTCCTGGAACACCTGATCGTAGCCGCGTTGCAAGAACGACGAGTAGATCGCGCAGACCGGACGCATGCCGCTGGTCGCCATGCCAGACGCCATCGCGACGGCGTGCTGCTCGGCGATGCCAGCGTCGACGAAGCGCTCCGGGAAACGCTCGCGGAAGTCCATCAGGCCCGTGCCGTCCGGCATCGCGGCGGTGATCGCGATGATCTTGTCGTCGGTCTCGGCCAGCTTCTCGATGCTGTCGCTGAACCAAGCGGTCCAGGCGCGACCCTTGGGGCGCTCGGGAACGATCGGCTGCAGCACAGCCGGCTCGACCGGCACCAGCTCTGGCTCCTTCTTGACGACCTTGGGCTTACCTGGCTTGGCAGCGTGGGCGCGATCGTAGCGATCTTCGCTACCAGGCACGCCCTTGCCCTTCTCGGTCAGCACGTGCAGCAAAGTCACGCCGTCGAGCTTCTTGACGTTCTCCAGTGCTTCGAGCATCTCGGTCATGTTGTGACCGTCGACGGGACCGAAGTAGCGGAAGCCAAGCTCCTCAAACAGGTGGCCGGGCACGACCATGTTCTTGACCATGTCGACCGCGTCGCCGAGGCGTGCGTCGAGTGGCTTGCCGACGACCGGGATCGACTGGATCAGGTGATGGATCGATTCCTTGGCGCGGTTGTAGAAGGTGCCGCCGCGCAGCTTGTTCAGGTGACGCGACAGCGCGCCCACGGTCTTGGCGATCGACCAGCGGTTGTCGTTGAGGATGACCAGCAGCTTGTCATTCTCGAGCGAACCAGCGTGATTGAGTGCTTCGAACGCGACGCCACAGCCCATCGCGGCATCGCCGACAACTGCAACGGATTCGCGCTTCCTGCCTTGCATGCGATCGCCCATCGCGATGCCTAGTGCGGCCGACGCAGCGGTGCCAGCGTGCCCCATCAGGTAGGCGTCGTATTCACTCTCCCACTTGTTGGAGAAGCCACTGAGCCCGTCCTTTTGACGCAGCGTGTGGAAGCGATCCTTGCGCTCGGTCAGCAGCTTGTGCGGGTAACACTGGTGGCCGACATCCCAGACCAGGCGGTCATCGGTGAAGTCGTACAGGTAGTGCAAGGCAACCGTGAGTTCGACCACCCCCATGCCGGAACCGAGGTGACCACCGGTCACCGAGACGGTATCCATGATGACCTTGCGCAGCTCGGCGCACAGGTCGGCCAACTGCTCACGTGGCAGTTTCTTGAGGTCGACTGGGTTGTTGACCAGATCGAATAATGGCGTTTGCGACTGCTGGTTCAATTGCTGCTCCGGACAGGCGATTCATCACACCGTCACCAAGCGCCTCAAGACGAACGGAACAATCCGCTCTCAGGTGCGACGCTCAACGGTGTAGAACGCGACATCTTGCAGCAGTTGCACCGCGCCGTCCAGGGAACTCCGGGCAACCCCGCGCCAGCTGGCAGCGGCAGAAACCACTTGTTCGGCGAGACTAGCGGCTTCTTCGACCAGGCTGAGGGCAGTTTGCCGGCTGGTTTCCAGCCCCACCAGGGCCGGCCAGGTCAGTTTGCCGAGGGCGACGTCGACCCCGGGATTTTTCCCTAACTCCGTAGCTGTCGCCGTCATATCGAGGCAATCGTCCGCGATCTGGAAGGCCCGGCCGAGCCGATCCCCATAGCCACGAAGCAGTTCCAAGACCTCGACCGGAAGGGTCTCAGGGCCGGCCCCAGCGTGGGCCCCGACCAGCAGCGACGCGGTGATCAGCGCCCCCGTTTTGTGGTCGTGGATCCAGGTCAAACGATCGATCGAATGCTCGTCGGTCGCGCCCTCCGCGGCGAGGTCCTCAACCTGGCCGCCGACCATGCCGACGCTGCCCGCCGCTTTGGCGAGCGCGTGCACGGCCGCACCGCCGGCCGCGGAGACCCCTTCGAATGCCAGGGTCAGCAGCGCATCCCCGGCCAACAGCGCCATCGCATCACCGTAAACCTTGTGGCACGTCGGTCGCCCGCGGCGCAGATCGTCGTTGTCCATGCACGGCAAGTCATCGTGCACGAGACTGTAGGTATGCAGGCACTCGAGCGCTGCGGCAGGTCGCATCGCCGCAGCTATGGCACCGCCGGTTGCCGTGCAACCGAGCAACGTCAGCATGGGCCGCAGGCGCTTGCCGCCCGGGAACATCGCGTAGTGCATCGCTTCGTGCAGCGTCTTTGGCTGCACCAACGGCAGCGGCAACAAGTCGCGCAGCGCTTGCTCGACGGGCTCAGCGTGCTTCTTGACGAACGCTTGGAACGCGCCGGCAGATGGTCGCTCAGTCATGTTGTTCGCTGCTTCACTGGTCGTTTCGTCACTGGGTCGGGGCGTCACTGGTCGTTTCGTCACTGGTCGGGGCGTCACCGGTCGGGGCGTCACTAGGTCGCTCGGTCACTGGTTGCGAATCACTGGTTGCGAATCACTGGTGTGCCGGGTCACTTCTTGACGACCATGCCAAGCATTGCATCGATCGTCGCCTTGGGGGTCAGTCCGGGCAAGAGCATGCGATAGCCCTCCCGGGTGATGGTCGACTCCAAGGTCCCTCGACGCAAGACACCGTCGCGTAAGAGCAGCGAAACGACCCCCGCCTGCTCGTCGATTTCGACCGCCATCTGGCCGCAGTGCACACTCGATTTGACCAGGTTTTTCTCGTCAGTGCCGATCAACTCGACGGTCAGGAACTGGCCATCGGACATGCCCTTCAGGCGAGTCACCCGCCACGATTCCTTGGTCGCGGCCTGGCCCAACAACTTGTCGAACCGCGACAACCACTGGCGGCGCGTGCCGGCATCGACGTCGGTCGCGGCGCGGCCAGTAGTAGTGATCGCCGCCGGGTAGGCACCCTCGCCGCGCACCAGGTAGGGCAAGCGTCCCTCAAACAGGCGACCATCCACATCGTTGAACACGATCGCGAAGCCTTCCTCGGGCAGGCCAGCGCGCTCGCCATCGACGGCGCGATGGCCTTCAAAGAACCGGAGCTCGCACTGGCCCGCGCTGCGATCGAAGGTGGCCGTCATCAACTTGGCCGTCAGGAAGGCAACCGCCAAGCCATCCCTGCTCGACTCCAGCATCTCGACATCGTGCAGCCCCTTGTCGTCGAGGCTGCCCGCGCGCAAGAACCTCTGATGCGTATAGCCCTCACTGCGCAGGCACTCGTGCAACGTATCAAGGCACAACCGCACCCCGGCCGGCATCGGCTTCATCGACGCCTCGGCGACCGCGGCGGCGGCCGCGCGGCGTTGCTCAATCTCGGCGTTGCGCTGCTCGAGCAGTTGGCTGACGGCAGCGAGTTGCTGGCGGGTCGTGTGCAAGTCGACTTGTAACTTCGTGAATGCGTCGAGGTTGACCGGTGCACTCGGGCCGCTGCGTTCGCCCTCCGTGCCAGCCGCCGCCGCCGCCGCCGCCGCCGCCGCCGCGTTGGGTTCGCCGACCGTTGACGAGCCGGATCCCACCACAGGTTTCTCGAGGCGGCTTTCGCCAGCGTTCGGTTGGCCAGCGTTCGGTTGTCCAGCGTCGGGATCCGACTTGCCAACGTCGGGATCCAAAGACTGCAGCTGCTCGGCCTGCTCGGCGCGCTGTTGCCACACGGCGGCAGCGCGCTCGGCATCCCCCACCTGCACGGCCATACGCTTGGTCTCGAAGACCAGCGCGACCACGCTGACCAACAAGACAAGCAGCAAGATGCGGGTAAACCAGCTAGTCATCTCGGACTCGGACGGAGAAGGTCGATCATTCTTCCTGATGGTATATAGCTGGCGAGGCGGGCTACCAGTTCTGGCCTCGGTTCTGGCGATACCAGGCAGCCCAAGCCCTTCCCGTCGTAAAATCCCGGCCGGTGAGCCGTCGTAGAGTCGAGATCCAGGCACCCTGAATCACCAGCAAGATCTGGCCAGCGTCTTTAAGGCCATGCTGACGGCCCTGCTCGGCCAATTCGCTGATGGTCCCGAAGGACACGACAAGGCCGAAGACGATCTTCTCGCGGACGTCGTGCGGCGAACGCTCATAGCACCCCAGGGCATCGCCCGCCGCGGCTTGCAATGGCGAGGCGAGATTGCGCCTGGCCTCCTGGAGCAGGAAGTCCACGTTGGCCTCCACCTTGCAGCGGCCAATGTTGCGCAACAGGCGACCACGCAACGGCTCCCACATCGGCTTGACCTTGAAGCGGCGCTTGTTGGTGTACGCCCGCAGCAACACCGCCGCTCCAGCGTGACCGCAACGGCCGAGCGCTTCGGCAATCGCGTCGTAGATCTGACTCTTGGACGCTGGTCGAGCGAGACTGCGATTGAGGGCCAGATCGAACGCTGCGACGATCCGGGCCTGATCCTCAACGGACAACCCCGACTCGTGCAGGTGCATCAGCTCATCGACCACGGCAACCCCGCGCGAGTCCTCAACGAAATCCGGCACCATGCCGATTCGCACGAGTTCCTCAAGCAAGGCCGAGATCCGATCGGCGAGAACCTCCTCAGGCGACGGTGGATGTTCGTCCGGCACCACCGACTCTCGAACGCCGGACGCGCTCACGGTGTCCGGGATCGGCGAGCGATCCGGCTCGGCGTGCTCGGGTTCGGGGTGCCTGAGTTCTGGGTGATCGAGTTCAGGGTGCTTGAATTCTGGGTCGGACTCAAGCGGCTCGCCCAGCACGGCGATGTCCGCGGCGTGTGCAGCGGCAACATCTGCCGCGCGCTCAGCTCGTCGCGCCTCCGACTCACTGCGTTTGCCGACGAACAGCATCGCGGCGACGCACACCATCAGAACAAGAACGATGATTCCGATGGGCAAGTGGCGGTTCACACCGCCGAGCCTACCACTTGTTGTTCTTGTTCTTCTGGTACCAGGTCTGCCACTCACGGAAGGTATCGAAGTCCTGCTTGGTCAGCTTCTTTAGCGTCGCAACCCATTTGCCACTGATGGCCGCGAGACGATCCTTTGCATTCTGGCCGTCGATGCTGGTGCCACCTTGCGACGCGCGCTCGGACAGCGCCCCAAACGTGATCAACAACTCGCTGACGATTTCCTTGCGGACCTTCTGGTCCGACTCACTGAAGAAACCGAGCGCATCACCAGCCGCAGCTTGCAACGCGGCTTCGGGATTGCGGCGGGCTTCGTCGGTCAGAAACTTGACGTTGTCCTCGTCCTTGGCGCGGCCAATGTTGCGCAACAGTCGCTCGCGCATCGGCACCCACTGCGGCTTGGCTTTGAAGCGGTTCTTGTTCTCGTACGCCTTCTTCAGTGCCTTCGCGCCGTCTTCCCCGTGTCGACCGAGCGCTTCGGCGGCGGCGTTGTAGAGGCGAATGTTGTCTGGCGGGCGCACCTTGTATTTGTTGAGCACGGCGCCGAGGGTCTTGACGACCATCGCGCGGTCCTTGTCCACGAGCCCCTTCTCGTGCTTCATCATCAGCAAGTCGATCACCTCGATACCGCGCGCGTCTTCGGTAAACTTTTTGTCCTTGGCAATCTTGGTCAGCTGGGAGACCTTTTCGGCGACCTCCTTGTCGGGTACCGGTTTGGCCGGCTTTTGCGCCGTGATGGCTGGAGCCAGCAACGCGCCCATCAAGCACAAAGCTGCGAACAGAGAAGGTTTGGGTGATGTCGTGGTCATCGGATTCTCCCGTGGTTATCGGCAATCGCGGCAGTAGGCGACCAACGCAATCTGCGTATCGTCCGCGACACAACCGAGGGTCATGGGACCCTAGAGTATCAAATCTTGTGCCCCAGAGGGCAATGCTCCCATGTCATGGGGATCATTGCCCCGACATTGCCCCGACATCGCCGCGACGTTGCGCCGTCAACGGGACGTCACCAGCTCACTCCTAGGGCAATTCTGCGAGCAGCGTACTGGCCGCTTTGCGAATCAAGGACATGTCGAGATTGTGCCACTGGCTCGGCACCGCCAGTTCGGGCCGCACACCTTGCCCCAGCAGCTGTTCATGGACCTGCCCTAACAACTCCGTGAAGCCACGGTGATGTGGTGAAGCCAGCGGCGGATCGCCATAGAAGTCGACGATGTGGGCCAACACCAGCTCGGTATGCGGCGACAACGCCAACGCCGCGAGCTCGGCGCGCCGCTCCATCTCGGCCTCGATCGCGGCGGGCGACAATCCGAACTGGAACAACAGCCCAGCACCTCGCAGCAGGTTGCTCTCGATCGGCATGTAGTGGAACGAATCGACCAGGTGCCGCCGTTCGTGATCGCGAATCATGTCGAGCACCGCCGCATCGAGGTCGGCATCGGCGACCTTCGACGCGAGCGTCAACCGCCACGCAGCGTCAAGCGGCGACATGCCAACGTCGGCGGGGACCGGATCCCGGCGCAGCGCTTCGCCATCCTGACGCGCGATCCGGCGACGGTCCCGCAAGCCTAGCGCCCAGTCCACGACGGCGTCGTGATCGATCAAGAAGTGATTGAGCAGCGCGACGCCAGCGAGGTCCGAACCGACGACGCCGCCGAGGGACTTGAGGTCGCGATCCATGCCGACCACTTCGTAACAGCGACCCTGCAGCTCTTGCTGTTCGACGGCCGGCAATTCCGAGACGGACAAGCGCGTCACCAACAAGCCTTCGGCAGTGCCGCCCGATCGCCGCCCCAGCACCAAGTGACGGTTGTAGCGGGCAAGGTGCATGGCGAAGTCGCCAACGAACGGATCCAGCATCTCGCCGACCATCGGCAACGAGAATTGCGGCGGTATGCCGACGACATCCGTGCCGAGCACGCGCTGGGACAGTTCCCGCACCTGTTCTACGACCGTTGCCAAGCTGGCGGTGTCGTGCTTCTGGTAGCCCTGATAAAGCAACCGCCGCAGTCCCGCCTCGAACGCCAGTTCGCGGCGCACTTCGTCTTGCCGTTCGGTCCACAGCGCCATGCGGTCCGGGAAGCGGCGCATCGCGATCTCGCACATGAGTTCGACTTCCACCAGGAAGCCGACATCGCGCAGGGCCTCGAGCAGATCCGCCGCTTGCTCGGCGGTCGCGAGAGCTTTCGCTTCGTACCACGGTCCACGCAGCAAGCGCAACCAACGCCCGCGCAGTTGATTCGATTCCACATCGACAACGTGCAACGGAACGCGCGCCACCAGCTCGGCCAAGAACGCATCCGGCTCGCCGAGCGACAATAGCAACCGCCGGTAGCTGCGGCGCAGCGCCGGAGTGGGCCGCTCTTCTAGCTGCCGCTTGAGCACCGCACGCGCCGCCTGCGTCTGACCTTGACTGGCCAACAAATCGGCCAGCACCGCGGAGCCACCACGCTCGCCAAACGCCCGCAAGCGCTTGCCCTCCTCACGCAGGATATCGACGACCTGGCGCGCTTGGTCGGGCGACGCGGTGGTCTCGAGCCACCCGTGAACCAACGCCTGGACGCCGGGGTCAAATGGCCGGACGCGCAACGCTTCGAGCAAACTCGCCCACGCAACCGTGCGGTCCTCCGACGCCAAGGCGACCTGTGCCAACCCGAGTGCCGCCACTCCCGGCATGCGTGGGTCCTCGCGCATCGAACGGTAGATCGTCGCGGCCTCTTCGTAACGGGTGGCCTCGCGCAGCGCCGAGGCATAGGCAACCGCCACCAGCGGATGCTGATCGGCGGCGGCAAACAGCCGTTCGTAGATTTCCAACGACCTGGCGCGATCCACCGAGCGCAGCGTGTGCGCCAGGCCGAGCCACGGCCACAACGAGCCCGGCGCCAATTCTGCCGCGCGCCGAAATCCAGCCAGCTTGGCCTTGGGGTCGTCGAGAATGCGCGCCAACAAGTAGTGCGAATGACCGTTTTCGGGCCAGTCGTGCACCCGTTGCCTGGCCTCGATCAAGAGTCGCCCGCGTCGGCCTCGTTCGCGCAGCAGGTCCTGCCGCAGCCGGTTGGCATCGACGTGGCGTGGCCGCTCCGCGAGGATGGTCGCAAGTTGCACCAAGGCACGCTCGGGCTCGCCGCGCTCCACATCCTGGCGTGCCGACCACGAAAGCCGGTCCTCGGGTTGCTCGCCCCACGGCAGGCCCGCGACCCGCGCCGGCGGCAAGCCGGGGTCCACCGCCTGGCACGAGACCAGTAGAAGGGCCATCAGACCCGCGCTCAAAGGCAACCGCATGGCCTACGGGTGTACCTGGGCCGCGCTCTGCCGCGAGAGAAAAAGGCTGCCCACGGTGTTGCGAGGCACCGCGAGCGCCCGACCACCGGCGCCACCCCCATGGCTCCAGCGATACTGGCCTACCGGTGCCGGGTCCCCACCCGTTGCACCTGTAGTGCGCGAACCCCTGATCCCGCACAGTTCACGCAACGCCTTGGCTTTCCCCCCGGAGAGCACGCGGCGCGCACTGTTGGCATCGACTGACTTTCGGGGCTTCTTGATGCCTCACTGAAAGTCGCGATGGCACCGACCTGGGAGAAACCCCGGCGGTGATTCACCGGCTACTGAACAGTCAGCTGAACAACAGCGGAGACGCCAATTTCACGAGTGCCAAACGCCGACGAGATGCCGTTCGACCAAACGCGACCGACCGGCTCCCAACCGCAGACCTGCACCTTCTGCGCTTGGCTGGTCACCAGACCCAGCGCGTTCGCCGCCGCGTCAAACGTGCCGCCTTGGAAGCGCAGCCATTCGCCGAGCACTGCCGGGTTGTTGGGGATCACGAACGGGAACGTGATCGAGCCATCGGGCAACGCCACGCCGTAGTAGGCCGCGGCCACATCGATCGACAGAAAGCAACCCAAGGCGCCAACCACGCCGAGATCCTGAGGCAACGTCAGGCCCGCCCACGTACCGCCCTCTTGGGTCCCGAGTACCAGCGTGACGATACTGCCCGGCAACGCATCGTAGGCGCGCGCCACCCACGGTCGCCCCCACATTACCTGGGTCGTCGCGCTCTCGACACCGAGCGGGCTGCCGCTCGATTGCAGGCACGACATCGGGCCAATCGGAATCAGCGGACTGTTGCAGACATAGGTCGCATCGAGCGAATAGGCACCAGGAGGCTGGCCGTAGACCACGATCTCCATGACCAGACTGCCCTGCGCCGGGTCGAACCAGAACGGCGTCGACAGCGTGATTGGCGACAAGAAGCTGTTCGGCACGACTCCTGCTGTTTGCGCTGGCAGCGTCAACAACTGACGCGACAGAACGGTCTGTTCGTCGCCACCACGATTGAGTGCAAAAGTTGACGACATGCCGATCAACGGCAGCGGCAACGTCGACATCGAGATCTCGCAGTCGACCATCTTGGCCGGCGCGACGGAGCCACCATCGAGACGAAACTGCACCTCGCTAATCGTGACCGGACCAGCAAACAGCATCGAGTCGTAGACGTATTGCACGCGCGTCGGAGTGCTGCGACCGAACGGAACGTTCGTGCTCGTCGAGCCCTCCATCGCCGTGTGCGACGCAGGCAACGGCAAAGGCGACTGAGCCACCAAACCGGAAGCGAGCAGAACCAACGCAGCAAGTGCCGCGCCCCAATCGTTGCATACAACCATGACAAGGAAGACATCGACCAAGCCTCGAAGCAGGCTTGATCTGACCCGCCTGGGGTGACGAAGAAGCCGTCGCCGCGCTCGCTTATGACTTCGCCCGAACACGACCCACGCCGCATCGAAGTGCTCGCCCTGCTGGGCGATCCACAGCCCATGCAGGCGCTGCTCGCCGCGCTTCGTCTAGAAGGTGTACACATCGATACCTGCTGTGATTTGCAGGGCGCCCGATCGACGTTCTTTCAGAATGGTGGCCACAGCGGCCTGGTGATCGGGCCAGACGTGCAACCAGGGATCGCCAACAAGGTGGCGCAATCACTCGGCGCCATCGATCCGGACCTGGCGATGGCAACGTTCGGTCCGCCACTCAACGATCGCTCGGTGTTGCGGACAAAAAAACTGTCCGGATTCCATCCGAGCTCCCGCGCCGGTCAGGGCGCACTGCTGCGCTTCCTGCGATCGCTCTAGCGCTGCCGGTCCCGTTGCGGACCTCGAAGCCCATGAAGGGCAGCGAAACTTCCCGTCACCGGGAGCCCGAGCAGCCAGATGTTGAGAACCCGTGCAGAGTGCCTCAATTCGAGGCTGCAGGCCTGCCGCCAGCGGCTCTAACACGGCCGAAAAAAATGGGGTGGCTAACGGGATTCGAACCCGCGACTTCCAGAACCACAATCTGGTGCTCTAACCGACTGAGCTATAGCCACCGTGCACAACGCCCGAGCAAACTCGGCGTCACGGGGCGAGGAGTTTGCCGCCGACCAAGCCCGGCGTCAAGGAGACTCAACGGACAGTTGAACGAAGCTTGCATGGCACCGAATAGATCGCTAGCTTCTCCGCCCCATAACCGGCCTCCGTAGCTCAGTTGGTAGAGCAGCGGATTCTTAATCCGCGGGTCATAGGTTCGAGCCCTATCGGAGGTACCAAACGCAACGGCCGCGAGCAGCCTGGAAACAGGTGGTTCGCGGCCGATTGTATATCCGGAGAAAGGCACCGCGAGTTGCGCGAGTTTGCCCCGGCGGCCCCCCTCTGCGCCTCCATTACCCGGCCGCTGTTGGAAGCAAAGCGCGCGGCTCCGGGAGCGCCCAGAGCCCCCAAAATCTGGCGGCGCTTCACAAAATTCCCGGTCCGTAGAGTTCGAACGCCTAAGGCCCCAGCTTGCGGACCAAAGTTTCAGGCGGCGAATGCACAGCCGTCACGAGC
>CAXBFC010000266.1:0-11158 GCA_963974725.1 uncultured bacterium
TGGCCAACAGGGTCACACGCGCGCGTAACTTGTGGGTGCCGCGGCTCATGGCCTTGTCGCGGTGCAAATAGGTCTCGCCCTGGCCCGGCTTCGTTTGCCAGGTCTTGGTTGGGTCGCCGGCGATCTTGGCGAGCACATTGCCTGCCTCGTCAACGTAGTCGACGGAAATCACCCGCAACCCAAAGTCACTGTGCAGGTCGACCAGCGAGGCGCCAAAGCCGTCGATCCACAGCGATAGTGGCTGTTGCCCGGCGCCGCGCAAGCGCACATCCGAGTCCGCGTTGCCGACCGCGAACACATGCCGGTTGCCGCTACCGCCGCCGGTCGTTGGAGCGTGACCGCTCGTTGCTCGCCGCAGGAACAGCAATGCGAAGCAGGTGTCCTGCACGCTGCCCCAGGCTCCGGTGTTCTTGTCCTGCGTTGCCAGCAGGTGCTTGGCGCCCATGATGTACCACCAGTGTGGGCCGAACTGTTCGCGGTTGGTCAGCGCGCCAATGCGCTCGAGCCCGTAGAGGTAGTAGTAGTCGTGGCCGCCATTTGGATTGCGCGCGACGGAGAACCGCTGCGACAACCAACGCAGTGCCGCTTCGATGCGTTCGTCTATGCGTTGGCGCTTGTTGCGATTCAGCTTGCGGCCGAGACCTGCTTTGCAGATCTCCATGATCGTGATGGCGGCCGATGTCATCGAGCCGGTCGGCTTCTGGTTGCCGTCCGGGCGGTAGCAGTAGCCAGCGGATTCGACCTTGGAGGCACCCGTGCGCCCTTTCTTTATCGGGTTGTCGAGCATCTCGACTTCGCCGCGATAGTCCTCAACGCAATCGAGCAGCTTCTCCCAGACGCGTTGCTCAATCTTGAGGCCGCGTTTGTGGCCGATCCACAAACCGAGCGCCGCGTACTGTGTGCATGACAAGTCGACGGGGCCGTGTGGGTAGGACCAGGCACCGTTCGGGGTCTGCCACCCGATCATCTGCTTGATCAGTGCTTCGATGCGCGTCTTGCGTCCATCGCGCAAAGCATCGAGTGCCATGATCATGCAGGTCGTGGCGTACGTTCGATTGGGTTCGGCGTTGTCGCAGTAGGCGAGGGCCCGACGCATGGCAGGGTGGTCGCGCGACACGCCGCATTGCAGCAGCGTGTAGAGGCAAAGGCCGCCGCGGCCACCGATGTCGTCGCCATGTACACCCCACGAGCCGTCGCGGAATTGGCGTTCCACCAACGACTCGACGCCGCGATCAATGGCGGTGTTGATCTCGGCTCGGAGCTGCAGTTCTTCGGGGTGGGGCTTGCTCTGGCCCGGTAGCAGGCCAAGTGGCAGCACGCAGCATGAGATCCAGAACAGGCTGGCGAACAGGCGTTGCCATCCGCGTGCCAATGCGGCGGGTGCCAATGCGGCGCGTGCCATTGCGGCGGGTGCCAGCGTGACGGGTGCCTGCGCGACAGGTGCCATTGCGAGCGGTTGGGTCATAGAGTCGCTTGCTCAGTCAGAACGGCGTGGACTTGGGGGATTCCGTTCAGGCTTTGGCTACACGGTTGCGAGCTGCGCGAAGTTCGAGCAACCCGAAGCGTGGCGCCGGGGTGGGTCGCAAATGTCGGTGCAAATGCCTGTCGCGTCAACGCCATCCCGTGTCTCGCGGCGATCCGGGGCGAGCAAAGGGGCCGCGCTGCCGGCGACGTTGCGAGTGACCTGTGCTAACATGTGACACCTATGCGATTCGCAGCCACGGCGTGTATTGCCATTGCGGCCCTTGTGGGCGGCACCTTACTGAGTGCGCAGGCCGGCGCGAGAACTAGTCCGGGAGCAGCAAGCCAGGGGAGAACGCCGGAAAAAACGGCGGCGCAAATAACCGAGCCGGGTCGTTCGATTGAGCGGCCGCTCGACCTCGTCCTGGCCGGTCGCACCAACAAGCCGATTGAGCGCACCTTGATGGTGGTGGTCGATGCATCCGAAGGACTCGCCGAGGCGGGCTTTGCCGATGCGTTCGCCAAGGCTGTGATCGCGAACAAGGCAGTGCTAGCTCGCACGAAGATCGGCTTTGGCTTGGTGGGCACCAAGGACTGTGTCGTGGTCCCGCCGACGCTGGAACACCACACGGTCGTTGCTGCAGTTCGCCGCCACACAAGTCGAGGACGTTCTGCGTTGCGCAATGTCTACGAGAGCCTGCGCGATGCCGGTGCTGCGATGTACCGGAGCAAGGGCGAACGAACGCTGCTGCTGGTGACTCTTGAGAACGGCGACCTCGAAGATGAGGTCGAGAAGACCGCGCAGCAGTTGCGCAAGGCGAAGATCCGCGTCGAAGTGTTGGCGTCGGAAACCACGTTGGCCGACAGCTACTGGCAGCGTCGTCCGAACCAGCAGAAGCCGACGGGCACCACGCTGTTCGGCGGCGATGGGGCGGTGGTCGACGTGCCGTTTGGGTTCTTGTTTCAATACGAACCGGCTAACGAAGTGACCCCATCCGGCTACGCAATGTGGGGATTGAATCGATTGGCAGCGGCAACGGATGGTCGCGTGTTCCTGCACGCCAACAGCAGCCAGCTACAGCACACCTGTGCCTTCCGAGGTCAGTGCTTGTTCTGTGCCAACGACCATGAGCTGCCAGATGCCGGGTGGAACTCGGCGTTGGTCACGCAGATGGCACCACGAACCGGCGCGCGCAAGACGGCGCTCAAGCAGCTCGGTGCCGACCCGTGCTTTCGCCTCGTCATGAAGACGTGGCTGTCGGCATCCAAGGAAGGCTTGATCCAAAGTGCGCCGGCGGTGCGCGTCAAGGCGACCTCGGCGTCGCCAGATCGGGTGCGCGCGGGTCGCGACTTGCGCCTGATGCTGCCCGGCAATTTCGACCGCAACGCCAAGCGTGCCGAGCAGGCAGCCAAGAAGGCCTTTCGTATGCGCGACCAATTGGCGGCTGCGATCAAGAACCTGCCGCTGGAAGGCGTGTCCCATCGCGCGCGCGCTTCGGCGGAATACACGTTGGTGATGATGCAGTTGACGCGCGTCAACCTATTGACGTTCGTCGGCTTTTGTCGCGAGTGGGCCCCGAAGTGGTTTGATGAGCGCGGTGAAGTGCCATTGCTGCCCGAGGTGCCACCGTTCGATCGCAACCAGCACCCCGCCGGCATTGGCTATATCAACCTGAGTTTGTGCCACGGCGTGCGTCCGTTCTATGACGTCGAGTTGCCCGGTGACGAAGAGTTCCGCAGCGAGTTGATGAAGCTCGATGCGATGTTCAACAGCTTCCAACGGCGCTACGGCAAGAGCCAGTTTGGTTACGCGTTGCGTCGCAACGGGATCGCGCGGTTCTATCCGGCGTTCCTCGGTATCGTCAAAGGCCCGGCGCGCAAGCGGCCCAAGAGTGCGGCGCCGCCGAAGGGGCCGATTACTCCGCGGCGACCGACACGCCGCGGCGGTGGCTCTGGCCCGGCTACCGGACCGACGACGGGCGGCGGCGAATGAGCATGCGATGGCGTTCGCATGTGCTGCATGATTCGCTCGTGATGGCTTCGTTTGCGCGGGCCTCATTGGAAAGAATCTCAGTTGTCGTCACATTGTGTGCATGGATTCTGTGTAGCGCGCCGGCATTGGCGCAAACTCCGAAGCATCAGTCGTTGGCTGAGTGGGTCACCCAGCTCGGCTCCAAGGATCACCGTCCGCGTCAGGAGGCCTACCGCGAGCTGATGCGCGAGCCATCGCCGCGCATCATTCCGTTGCTTGGCGAGCAAATCGAGTCATTCGCGGCAAGCAGCCAGACGATGGCCTGCAATCTGTTGCGCCGCTTGCCGTTCGCCCAAACGCGGGATCTGTACAAGCGACTACTGGACGCGAAGGATCCCTACTTGCGTGCGGCCAGTGCGGCGCGCTACTGGCAGGAAGCCGGCTCGAAGGTGGCGGATCGTAAACGACCGCTGCGTGTGTTGCTCGGTGCCTTGGCTGAGTGTCCAGATGGCCGCAAGATGTCGATGGTCCACGCTACCAGTCAGGTTGTCGATGATGCGGTTTTCGTGGAGCTGCGCAAGTGGCTGCAGCCGAAGAAGGCGACGCACATTGTTACGGGCGTTCTGCGGGAGCTGCTGCGGCGCGAGCGTGGCGTTTCGGTTGCGACCAGCACAGCGGTCAAGTTGTTGCTGGCGTCCGAAGAACCACGCGTCCTTGGTGCCGCGCACGCCTATCTGCTGCGCGAAGATGAAGCGCATGAGAAGCGGCTCGCGGAACTGAGCCGGAAGGAGCCCGCGGTGTTTTGGGCGGTTCGCGACTTGCTGCCTACGGATGGCCAGCATTCCGATGCGATCGTGTCGGTGATTGTGGCTGCGTTGCTCGCGCCACGGTCAGATCGCGACGTCAACCAATTGGCGCAGATGCTGAAGAAGCACTCGGCAGCGCCATTGGGCAAGGCCCTACGCGAGCTCATCGGTCATGACAAGGACGATATTCGCACCGCGGCGTTGAAGCAGTTGTCGACGCTGAATGGTGGCCTTCAGGCTGGCGACTTAAAGGAGCTACTGCACAGCAGCGCCGTGATTGCCCGCTTGATCGCGGCGGACACGATGCGTCGCCGCGATGACAAGTCTGGGCTTGAGATCGTGCTGGCGGCAGTGCCCGACGCGAAGAAGCACAAGGCCGAGGCCGCGCGCGTGCTGGGGCGGTTCCGTTCGCGTCAGGCGATGCCCGTGCTGCTGGACTTGTTGGACGATGCCGATGAGCAGGCGCGAGTGGCTGCGTGGCAAGGTGTGCAGGAGACCATGCGAAGCCTGTTTCCGTATCGGAACTTCGCCTTTGATAAGGCTGGCTACGAACCGCGCGCCAGTTCGCGCGCAGCTGGCATTCAAGTCATGCGTGCATGGTGGGGTGGCGCCAAATAGTTGGCGACACTGGTCGGTGGCTCTAAACTCACTGCCAGATGATGCGACTTGAAGACTGCAGCCGTTTGCCCGCGCCCGGCGACAACGTCGCCATCGCCGTTCGCCGGATTGACGCGGGCACGGTGATCGTAGGCAACGCCGAAGAGCCTGTCGGAACCGGTGTCGGTGCCGCAGGTGCCGCAGGGGACGGAGGGGGCGCAGGGGACGGAATGGGCGCAGGGGCAGCGCAGTTCAAGATGGCGCACACGGTGCTAGAGGGTCACCGGTTCGTGTTCGAGGCCATTGCTGCTGGCCAGCCGTTGTTGTCGTGGGGGCTGCCATTCGGCGATGCAACGCGCGACCTGGTGCCCGGCGACTACCTTTGCAACGAGCGCATCCTCAAGGCACTGGCCGAACGCGATATCGACTTCGTGTTGCCGGACCACGCCAACTTCGTCGATCGCTTCGAGCCCTGTGATCTGGACCCAGCGACGATCGTGCCTGGCCAGCAAGTGGCGCCGTTTGACTTGCCAGGCACGTTCCAGGGCTACCTTCGTGCTGGCAATCGCGGCGTTGGCACGCGGAACTTTCTGGTCGTGCTGGCCTTGACCTCGGCGGACGCTGCGCTGGCGACCGCGGTCGCCGAACGCGCCAGGCAAATCGGTGGTGTGCCGCCCGAGCAGTGTGAGATTGTCGCCGTGACGCACACGGAAGGTGGTGGCAAGCGGCGACCGCACAACCTGGACTTCGTGTTGCGGACGCTCGCGGGATTCGTCGTGCATGCCAATACCGGGGCGGTGTTGCTGCTCGATCATGGCATGGGCTCGTTTACGAACGGCGACTTGCAGACGTTCTTGCGGTCCGAAGGCTATCCACTCGATTCGGTGCCGCACCAGATGTTGACGGTCGCGGGTTCGTTTCAGGACGCGCTGGCGCAAGCGATGGCGGCGGTCGCCGAGTTGTTGCCGGTGGCCGCGCGATCCGAGCGTTCGGAGCAGCCTTTGTCCGGTTTGCGACTGGCGCTGCAGTGCGGTGGTTCGGATGCGTTCTCTGGAGTTTCAGGCAACTCGCTGGCGGGTTGGGTCGCCAAGCAGCTGATCCGCCATGGTGGTGGTGCCAATCTGGCCGAGACTGATGAGCTGATTGGTGCCGAATCGTATGTGTTGCACAACGTGCGCGATCGCGACGTCGCGGTGCGTTTTCTCGACAAGGTAGCGACGTTCAAAGAGCGCGCCGAACGTCACGGTGCCAGTGCCGAAGGCAATCCTTCCGGCGGCAACAACTATCGCGGCCTCTACAACATCGCGTTGAAGTCGCTCGGTGCGGCGCGCAAGAAGGACCCGGAGGTGCGCCTCGACTACGTGCTTGACTACGGCGCACCGATGCATCAAGGCGGCTACTACTTCATGGATAGTCCCGGCAACGACCTGGAGTCGATCGCCGGCCAGGTCGCGTCGGGTTGCAACCTGATCCTGTTCATTACGGGCAATGGTTCGATCACCAACTTCCCGTTCGTGCCGACTCTCAAGTTCGTTACCACGACGGGTCGGTTCGAGTTGATGTGCAACGAGATGGACGTCAACGCCGGCCGCTACAACGACGGCATGTCGATGGACGATTTGGGGGCTGAGACGTTCGAACTGGTGCGGCGAGTCGCCAGTGGGGAACGCAGCAAGGGCGAAGCCGCTGGTCATTCGCAGGTATCGATCTGGCGGGAGTGGCGCCAGCAGGATGCGTCGCAGTTGCAGGCATTGCGCAATCAGCCCGTGCCGAACGGGAAACCGCTGCCGGTGGTCGCGGTGGATCCGGCCAAAATCACGTTCGATGCCTTCATGACCGAACGCGGGGTGGCTAGCGATCGCATTGGGCTGGTCATGCCGACCAGCCTGTGTTCTGGGCAGGTGGCGGAGATCATTGCTGCGGATCTCAATCTGCGTGCCGGTACGCCGAGCAGCCGACACGATGCAACGTCGCCCAGCCTGCCGGGTGGCCTGTCGCGGTTCGTTGCCCTTGCCCACACCGAAGGCTGTGGTGCCGCCAACTCCGAAGAGCTCTACCTGCAGACGATGGTCGGCCACCTGCGGCATCCGTTCACGCAGCGTGCCTTGTTGTTGGAGCACGGTTGCGAGAAGACCCACAATGATGCGGTGCGCCACTGGTTTGGTGAGCAAGGTGAGGTTGCGGATGACTTCGGCTTTGCCAGCGTGCAGTTGGATGGCGGCATCGAGAAGGTCCGCGAGCGTGTCGTGGATTGGTTTGCCAAGGCACTTGCCGCCATGCCACCCGCCAAGCCGGTGGTTGCATCGGCTGAGCACGTGCGCCTTGCCGTGCTGTCTTCCGGTGCGTTGGATGAGGCCATGCAGCAGACGCTCGCGGCGGTGTGCGCTGCAATCGTGGCTGCGGGAGGCACGGTCGTGCTGCCGGACAACGACGGCTTGCTTATGAGCGAAGTGTTTCGAAGCGCCTTGTTGGCCCAGCCAGACGCATGCCGTGCGACGCTGGCATACGGTCAGTTGGGCAAGGCGTCAGGCCTGCACGTCATGCGTGCGCCGACCGAAGATGCGAGCGAAACGGTAACTGGCCTCGGTGGCACCGGGGTCGAGTTGATGTTGGTTGGCGTTGGCGTTGGCGCTGGTCGTGGTGCAGCCATGGGAGCAGGGACGCTGCAGGGTCATCCGATGATTCCGATGCTGCAGGTGACGGGGCATGCCGAGGTGGTCGGCCGTCACGAGCAGGACCTGGATATGGTGCTGGGTGCGACTCGGGAGCCAGCTGTGGCAGCCATACTCGAACGCGTCGCGGAGACGTTGTCGCGGCGCTACCAACCAAAGCTCGCCGCCTCGGGCAATGTGCGGTTTCAGCTGACGCGCGGCGATTTGGGGGTCTCTCTGTAGCTTGTTCGTTGGCTGCTGGTGGCCAGAATCGCCGCTCCCACACGCGGGCGCTCCAGCGCGCAGCCACTCCAATACGCAACGGATCCGCTCGGTTGGGGATCCGCTCGGTTAGGGATCCGCCCGGTTAGCTGGCTCCGCGCTGGTTGTTCTTGGCGCGCTGCTCGGAAGCGTGTTTCAGGATCTTCTTCTCCAAATCCGTCAAGCCGCTCATGCCGACTTCGCTGACTCGCTGCAGGATCGCGTCGACTTGCGCGTCGAGATCCGCTTCGGCTTGCCGGTTTTGAGCAGCGAGCTTTTGGGCTCGCGCGGCGCGACGTTGCGCCAGCCAACTTGGCCTCTGCTGCTTTTCGCTGCTGGAGTAGGAGTCGCCGCCACGCTTCCATGCATCCGGATCGGATTCCCACGGATCGCGTTGGGTGCTGCCGTAGATCAATACGTGGCGTGCGGCTCGCTTTTCATTGACGGATGCGAGCACGCACGACAGGCCGATGACGAACCCGATCGAACTCTCGACTGCTGGTTGGGTCATGGCTGCTACGGCAATCAGAAGGCCGCCGACGATGCCGACGTTTGCAGCCCAAACCGTGGCGCGATTCGGGTGGTACTTTATCGACAGCAAAGCGCGTAAGACGCGGCCGCCGTCGAGCGGGAAGATCGGCATCAAGTTGAAGATCAGCAGCAGTTGGTTGGTGGCGACCAGATACCAGACGGCGAAGCCGTACCACGTCGTGTAGTAGGCGTCGTTGGTCAGCAGCCACTCAATCGGCCACAACAGCAGCAGCCAGAGCAGGTGCACCGCCGGACCGGCGAGCGAGATCCAGATGTCTTCCTGCGGCGTTCTCGCCGGCGCGTTGAGGTGCGCGAGGCCGCCGAGTGGTCCGAGCGTGATCTTGTCGGTGCGGATATGGAAGCGCCACGCGGCCGCGATGTGGCCCATCTCGTGGGTCCAGATGATTGCGAACAAGCCGACGAAGCAGACCGTCATCAGCACCAGCGCTTCACCCGGCGACGCCGACGGTACTCGGCGCAGGAAGATGAGCGGCATCAAGATGAGTGCTGCCCAATACATGCGCACATGCACCGAGAACCAGGTGCCGAGTGAGAAGTCGGCAGTCAAGATGCGCCACAGGCGATGCCATGGACTGGGGTCGTAGCCGTAGGAGTTCACGGCCGGCATTCTACCGCGAATACCCGCTAGCGCGAGGCGGCTACTGCGGGACTGCAGTTGTTGCGTCCCGTGCTACGTAACTACGCCTCGAACGATTCGACGCCAGTCTCAGTCCATTGGCCCGAACGCGCCGACGCCAGCACGGCATCGCAGACCTTCTGGGTTTGCAACGCGCTGCGGAAATCGGGCTGGGCGGGCTTGCCGGATTCGACGCCGGCGAGGAAGTCGGCGAGCGCATTGACGAAGGTGTGCTCGTAGCCAATCGTGCAGCCCGGAACCCACCAGTGGTCCATGTAGGGATGCTCAAAGTTGGTCGTGTGGATTCGGCGCCAGCCCGTCAGGTGGTCTTCTACCTTCTCGTTGCTGCCGGGCTTCTTGTGCTCGTAGAAGTCGAGATATTGCGGGTCTTCGAGGTCGAAGTGCAGTGAACCGTCGGCGCCGTTCAGTTCAAAGGTGTTGTAGTTCTTGCGGCCGCGGGCGTAGCGCGTCGATTCGAAGGTGCCCATCGAACCATTCGCGAAGCGGGCCAAGAACATGCACGCGTCATCGATCGAGACGGGTTGGGACTTGCCGGTGTCTTGATGCACGCGCTGCTTGACGAATGTTTCGGTGTCCGCGACGACCTTGATGATCGGGCCGTTGAGCCACATCGCCGTATCGATCGAGTGGGCGAGCAGGTCACCCGTGACGCCGGAGCCGGCGACGTTCGCATCGAGACGCCACAAGGTCTGGCCACCCTGCGGCACGTCCTCGGCGATCGTCCAGTCTTGCAGGTAGGTCGCACGATAGTGGAACGGTTTGCCGGTGCGGCCTTCGTCGACGAGCTGCCGCGCCAACGCGATCGATGGCACGCGGCGGTAGTTGAACCAGACCATGTTGGGCTGGCCGGACTTCTCGAGCGCCGCCGTCATGCGTTCGGCCTCGGCGGTGTCCATCGACAGTGGCTTCTCACACAGAACCCACTTGCCGGCCTCGGCCGCCGCGATCGCGAGATCGTGGTGGGTGTTGTTCGGCGAGCAGATGTCGATGACGTCGATGTCGTCGCTCTCGATCACCTTGCGCCAATCCGTTTCGATCGATTCAAATCCCCAGGTGTCGGCGAACGACTTGGCCTTGTCCGCATCGCGCGCACACAGGCACTTGAGGATCGGTTGGTGTTTGAGTTCGGGGTAGAAGTGGTTGACCTTCTTGTAGGCGTTGGCGTGGGCCTTGCCCATGAAGCCGTAACCGATGACCGCGACGTTGAGTGGCTTGCTCATTCGTGATTCCGAGTTCTGTCTGCCCCGGTACTGTGTTGGCAGTCCGGGATTGTTCCAAGAGAGTGGGGCGGGGCGCTGCGCCTACGTGTATTCAGCGACGAACCCGTCCATCGCTTGCTTGCACGATGCGGTTGCATCCCACGCGTCCGGCCAGAAGCACAGGTCGACCGTCCACCAGTCGTGCTTCAGTTTGACCGCGGCCAGCTTTTTCAGGATCGGCGGGAAGTCGACGACGCCTTTGCCGAACGGCAAGTGCATCGACGTTTCGTCTTCGCCCTTGTCGTCCTTGTGGCAGGTGTTGTCCGAATCGATCAGGTGGATGTGGTTGATGCGGCCGTCCAGCTTGTCCAGGAAGCCGCACTGCCCGCCTTCGACAACTTCCTTGTCGCCGTGCTGGCGCGCGCCGACGACCGAGACCATGTGGCCATGGCTGGTGTCATACATGACACCGA
Source organism: uncultured bacterium (assembly GCA_963974725.1). GTDB lineage: Bacteria > Planctomycetota > UBA1135 > UBA1135 > UBA2386. The sequence goes on from CAXBFC010000266.1 coordinate 10,610, forward strand.
AGTTGTCGTCAGGAATCGCATCGAGAACGCGCAGGACATCGCTCGGCTTGTTGAGCACGAAGCCAGGCTCGAACTCCCACGTCAGGTAGAGGCCGTGATCTTTGGCGATCTGGTTGCACGTCTTCCACGTCGAAGTGACGCGCTGGAACACGGTGTCGTAGTCGGTGTCCTTGAGGATCGTCGGCGGCTGCACGGTGTCGACACGGATGCCTTGGATACCCAGGTCGCGACAGAACGCGGCGTTCTTGGTGAACTCGGCGACGTACTTGCTGTTGTCGTCGGTGTTCGCCAGTTGCTCGCCCCAAAGATTGGCAGCGAGGCCACTGAACGACAGGCCCCACTGCTTCATCTTGGCGACGACCTCGTCGCGTTGTGACTTCTCCGGGCAGTCATCGGGATTGGGGTGTGGCGCAAAACCGCCGAGCTCGACTCCGTCGTAGCCGAGTTCTTTGAGCTTTTGGCAAACCGTGTCGAAGTCGATGGGTTTGTCCGCGTAGGGGCCAATCGTATAGGCCCAAGAACCGATGGAGATACGTCGCATGGCAGATC
>CAXBFC010000267.1:0-11106 GCA_963974725.1 uncultured bacterium
GGAGTCCGCGGCGGCGTGGCTGTGGCTGTTCGAAGCATGCTGCAGCGAACGCGACACCCGAGCGGCGCTGCAAGCACTCTGCGAAGCCCGAAAACGGGCAGCGGTATCGCGAGCTGCCATCGTGCTCGGGCGTGCTCGCGTTCTCGAAATGCGCGGCAAACTCGATGCGGCATTCGCACTGCTGCGACGCAGCGCCAAGCGATGGCCTCGCGATCGAGAGATCGAGAAGGCACTCGCCGTCACCGGAGCAGCGTGAATGCCCGAGGCGGCGTCCATGCATCTGCCGCGGCGCTACTTCGGCTTCGATCCGTCGACAGCGACCTTTCCGGCTTCGGCCGCAACACCCGTCGTTTCCGGATCCCTCAGCGATTCACGGAGCCATTCCGCCAGCTGACGTTCGGAGTAGGCATCACCGCGAGAGGTCGTCCAATGCGGGATCCCGATCAGCGGCACCGTGAGCCGACGCAACTCGACGACGACCGCGAGCGACGCCGGCCGAGATTCGTCGCGGTACACGGTCGCCCGCCGTTCGCCCGGCGGATCGGAGATCGGCAGCCACTCGGTCTCCAACCGGAAGTTCTCTGCATTCGAATACGCGATCGTGTCGTAGTAGCGCAGCAACACTTGGCGACAGCGCGCGAACGCATCGGGCGGCAACTTGTGGTCTAGATCGAGCGGATACGGGCTGTAGCCCGTCGTCGCACAAGCCGAGGCGAGCGCGAACAACACAACCGATGCGCAACCCAGTTCAAACCTTGCCATGACCACCACCTCCCGGAGTTTCGACAATCAGCACGTCGCCCTTCGCCAAATCGAACGAGGTCTTCGCCGGCAACCGCGTTCGCTTGCCACCGCGCTCGACCGACAAGCGTCCCGGCGCGCCGGCCTTGCCGCCAGCCGATCCTGGCGGCCCGGCTTCGTGCCGCTCCCCCATGAACGCACCGCGCAGCGGCTCGAGCACTTCGACTTCTTTGCGGAGGCCGTCGCCGCCGCGATGCTTGCCGCGACCGCCACTACCGCGACGCACCGACAGCGCGCGGATGCGCAGCGGCGCGCGCTGTTCGAGTTCTTCGATCGGCGTGTTGCGCGTGTTGGTCATGTGGGTCTGGATCGCCGACTGTCCAGCGCGGTTGGCACTCGCGCCGGCACCGCCCGGCAACGTTTCGTAGCTGGCGAACTCGCGGCCATCGGCCATGACACCGCCAAACGTCAAGTTGCTCATCGTGCCAGCCGAAGCAGCGGGCACCCGATCAGGCGCCGACGTCGACAGGGCGCTGAGGCAGACATCGACCAGGCGTTGGCTGGTTTCGACGTTGCCGCCAGCCACCGGTGCCGGCCAACGTGGATCCACCAAGCTGCCGGGGCGCGTCGCCAACGTCAACAAACGGAACAAGCCATCGTTGGTCGGCAAGCGACCGGGGCACAGGCACCGTAGCGAGTAAACACACGCGGCCAGTGCGATGCCCGGATTGGCGTTGACGCCGCCAGCGGCCTGGTCGCACGTTCCCGTCCAATCAAACTCGGCGAGCTCTTTGTGCATGCTGAGCCGCAATTCGATCTGCAACTTGCCACTGCCGAGGCCGTCTCCCTCGAGGTGGTCCTTGGCTCGGTAGGTGCCGTTCTTGAGGCTCCGCAACAGAGTTCGGCCGGCGCGCTCGGTGTAGTCCATCAACGCCGAGGTGGTCCGCCGCACGGTCGTCAAGCCGTGCTCAGAAACCATCGCGTGTAGACGTTGCTCGAGCTGTGCCAGGCTGGCTTCTTGGGCCGCGAGGTCGATCAGGCGCTCGTCGGCACCGCGGACGTTGCGGGCAAACAAGCGCATCAAGTCACTCTGCAGAACTGAGCGACGGCGCAGGTGCACGGGCGGAATGACGAGTCCTTCGGCGAACAGGTCGCGCACGATGCCCATCGAGCCCGGCGTCGCGCCGCCGATGTCGGCATGGTGCGCGCGATTGACGACGAACCACTCAGGCTGGTTGTGACCGCGCTCGAACACCGGCCGCACCATGGTCACGTCGGGAAGGTGCGTGCCACCGCAGTAGGGATCATTGAGGATCGCGACGTCACCCGGTTCGAGTTCGAGCTCGCGGCGAACGGCATGAACAGCTTCGCCGGCGCTGCCAAGGTGCACCGGGATGTGCGCCGCCTGCGCAACCAAGCGCGCATCGCGATCAAACACGGCGACCGAGTAGTCAGCACGCTCGCGAATGTTGGGGCTGATCGCACTCAGCCGGAGGCGCGCCCCAGCCTCTTCGCAGTAGGCGCCCAACAGGTGATGGAACACCTCTAGCTTGACGGGGTCGATCGGTTTCCGGGCCACCGCCCCATCGTTGCGCTTCGCGGCGCGCGCGCAAGGGCACTGATCGCTTGGGTGTTGGTGACAAACCGAGAGGTCGGGGCTCAACGCAGCAGGTGCCCAACTGCGGCACGCTGCGACGCTTCTATGTCGTCTGTTGCGATGCCCTTATGCCGAGATTGGCGCGAACGGATTGCGCCGTAACTCTCGCGGCGTTGCGGCCTGAAGCCGGGTGGGAGACACGTTCCTGGCCACCAACAACCAAGCGATCAGCTAGGAGCCGGTGGTGCGAACCCAAATGCGTACATGCAAAGGCGGCCGTGCCTGGCAGCTCTTTGCAGAACTCACCGGGCACGGCCGCCAGTTGCCAGCGTTTGCTGCCAGCGATTGCTAACAGCTGGAGCTGTGGTGCTGTCGCTTAGCGACCGCCGCCACCGCCACCGCCTGCGCCGGTGCCGCCACCGCCGCCGCCTTGGCGACCGCCGCCGCCGCCTTGGCGGTTGCCGCCACGGCCACCACGGCCGCCGCCTTGCTCACCACCGCGGCCACCACGGCCGCCGAGCATGCCGCTCATGGCTTCCTTCAGGCCGTCTAGCGCCTTTTGCGCCGCCGCCTTGTCGTCACCGTCGAGCGCCTTCTTGAGAGCAGCAGTGCCCTTCTCGAGCTTCGCGGCAACCTCGGGCATGCGATCACGGAAGCGCTCGATCATGGCGCTCGAGCTTTCGATGCCCGTCTTGAGCTCTTCGATCTGCTCCTTGGTCATGTCGGCAACCTTGGTCTCGTTGCGCAGCAGACCAAAGATGCCACCGCCGCGACGGCCGCCGCGTTGACCGCGAGCGCCTTCACCGCGAGCGCCGCGCTCCGGACGAGCACCGCCTTCGCCGCGAGCACCACGCTCCGGACGATCACCGCCAGCGTCTGCGCCGCGGGCCGGACGAGCCGTCGTCGTGCCGACGTTGGCGAGCAGCTTGGCGTACTTTTCCTTGAACGCGTCGCGCTCCTTGGTCTTGCCGGTGCGATCGAGCAGACGGAATTGCTGCTTGGCAGCTTCGCCGGCGAGCTTGTGGGTTGGGGCCGCGGCCAGGAACGACGAGTACAGCGCCATGGCGCCATCGAAATCGCGCTTACCCTTCTCAAGGTAGTAGGCCTTGTAGAAGGTCGCCTCGACCTGCGGGGCGGCGGCGGGTTCTTGGGCGACCAGCGGCAGCGCCAGCGCGAGCAGGGTGGAAGCGATACGGATCTTCATCATGATTCCTGAGGTTGGATAGTGTTGGTCGGGAGAGTCCACGACGCGTGGTTCCCACGATAGGCCTCACTAACGCAGGGTCGCGCAATTGCCCACGTAACGGATTGGTCCCGTGTCGCCCCCCAAGGCACACAACTGGTCAGAACCCCGAAGCCAAGTCCTTATGAGCAAACCCAGTGACTCGTCCACGAACGAAATCAGCGCAGTCAAAGAGAACGTCAACTTGTCGGAGCCGGCCCCCCAGCCGCCCATGCCGAAGCCGGAATCTCACCCGATTCGCTGGTGCATCCCGACGGCCCCACCCCGTGTGTAGGCCCGATCCGGCGCCCGCGCCGCGCCTAACCCCCGCGGAAATACAGCGCCTGAGGAAACCCCAGTCACAGAGGAAACCCAGTCACCGAGGAAACCCAGTCACCGAGGAAACCCAATCACCGAGACAACCCTGTCACCGGGGCACACCAGTCGGCGGGGCACACCAGTCACCTGCGAAACCAGATCAGTAGATCAGCGTGCGAAGCACTACCGACGTGCTGTGCACCGACCCGGCCCCGGACAGGGTGTCGATCATCTGGGAGTAGAACGGGAATCCCGTCAACACCGCCGGAACTACAGGCACAGTCATCGAGGCCATGCCGCGCGCGTCCAAAGGCCCCATCCACAGCGTCAAGAACTGCGTCATGACCGGGAAGCCCTGCAGCGGCGTCATCGTGTCCACCAGACTGACCCCGAGGTAGCCCGTACCGTTTGGCCAGCCGCCAATGCGCCACGTGAACGGCAGGCCGCCTTGGGTGTTGATCGGCGCCACGACTCGGCACGGATCGGAAGCTTGGTAGATCAAGAACGTCGCGTTGCTGGTTCCGGCGGGATTGGTCACGGTCGCCGACTGCACGCCAAGGGCCAATCCAACCGGAGGCGAGAACCGCATCAGGGTGTCACTCAGCACCTGGAAGCCAGCGAACGTTTGCCCCGCAACGGTCATCGTTGTCGTACCCAAGAACCCGGACCCGCCCAGCGTCACTTCCGGCGGACTGACCGTCTCGATCAAGACCGGGGAAGCGGACGAGATTTGCGGCACCGACGGCACCAACGCAAGGCAGTTGACCGTTTGCAGGTAGGCATCCATCTCGGCCAACGCCGTCGGGCCAAACGACGCCGCGACGCCGGAGCAGCCGCCAATGCTCGAGCACATGATGTTGCAGTTGCCGTTCAGGTCGCAGTGATCGGCGCCAAAGTTGTGGCCGATCTCGTGTGCGGTCAATGCCACCCTCAGCGCGTAGTTGGGGCTCCAACGCGTCTCCGACAACCCGTATGCGTTGCTGACATCACACGCGGTCGCGGTGTAGGCCTGCCCAATCGAACCGGCACTGGCAGCGCCAACTTGGCGACCGGTGAACAAGTGGGTCACATCGCGAGCAACACCGGCATGATTCGTGTTCCAGTACGACTGAAACTGACCGAGCAAGACACTCGCATTGGAACTGTTGTAGGGATCCGGAACGACATCGACGATCAGCTGCGTAACCTGAAAGGACACCGTCAGCCCGCCTTGGTAGATCACGTCAGCGGCATTGACGATGCCGAGCAGTTCACTCTGGGTCGCCAAGGCATTGCTGTTGTTGAGCAAGAACAGCGCGTGGTCCGCTTCGAGCGCCAATTCACATTCGTAGACCGAGTCCGTCTGCGCCGTCCCGGTCGAACTAGGTCCCGTCGAGCCCGTTCCCGGTGAACCGACGCCACAATGGCCGTTGCCTGGCAAGGTATCGGAGCCGTGGAAGACGACGTAGGCATTGCCCGCAGCGCCGGGAATCGCATCACGCAGCGGCTGCACGATCCACAGGCCGTCGCCACGAAGGATGACCGCACGCAGCACGCCATCCACAAACGAAACGGCGACGCGGCTCGCAACATCACCGACCAGACCACCGCGAAAGGTCGTGCACGGTCCGGGCCGCGTGGCAATCAGGCCAGATGCCGTTCGCTCCAGCAACTGGTAGCCTGCCGCACGCACGTCGGCCGCCTGCACAGCAACGAACTGCTGCACCCCGGCCAGCGCGACCCGGAACGAGAACTGGCGAAGCTCCGTGCTGACCACAGACAAGCGATCTGCGCGTTGGCCTTGCGGCCCGCGCCCCGTGCTGTTGCCGCGCGCGTTCGGCAGCGCGATCGCCTGCAACGTAGCGGCCTTGATGTCGAGCGCCGCCAGGACGCGCGGCGGGACCATGCGACTGACGTAGCCTGCGCTCAGATTCGGGGCCGAACCGTTGCCGCGAGTGCCGCTGCCTTGCTTGCCGCTGCCAGGAATGCCGTTGGCAGCACTTCTGTTGGCAGCTGGCTGCTGCGCGGTTGGCTGCTGCGCGGCTGGCTGTTGCGCGGCTGGCTGTTGCGCGACGGCAGTTGGCCGTTGCGCGACGGCCATCGGCGCGACCGCAAGCAACGCGGTGGCCAAAACGGCGGACAGAATTAGGCGAGGGAGCAACATGGAGGACGTGGCGAGGCGGCCTGCGAAGCAGTCTAACCAACGACCACTGCGCGCAACTACGCACGCGCCCCGCCAAATGGTCACAAATGCTTCACGTTGGAATGGCGGCCAACGAGATGCGCCTCGCCAGTACGAGTGCGCTTCGTCACCGCTCTCCCTAAGCAAAAATTACTGTGCGAAAATTACTGCGCGAGAATTACTGGGCGAGAACTACTTGGTCTTCCGCGCGCGCGCGAGCAGCTCATCGCGAACCATGTCGCCAAGTTCGCTGCACTTGTGTTCGCCGGTGCGCAAGCTGCGGATCTTGCCGCCTTGTAGCAGGCTGGCAACTGTCGCTTCGAGTTCGGCCATCGCGTCGGACTGGCCAAGATGGTCCAGCATCAGCGCGACCGCAAGGATCGTCGCGAGGGGACTGGCGACGTCCTTGCCGGCGATGTCTGGCGCCGAGCCGTGGATGCCTTCGAACATCGACACCTTGCCGGGGTGGATGTTGCCGGACGCGGCCAGCCCGATGCCGCCAACCAATTCGGCGCCGAGGTCGGTAATGATGTCGCCAAACAGGTTGGTCGTGACCGCAACGTCAAAGCGTTCCGGATCCTTGACCATGAACATGCATGCGGCATCGATGTAGGCGTGATCAGTGTCGATGTGCGGGTACTCGGCCTTCACTTCGTGGAACACGCGCGTCCACAGATCCTGCGAACGCAATGCATTGGCCTTGTCGATCAACGTGACCTTCGAACGCTCCCAACCTGGCTTTGGACCGCGCTTCTTGGCGAGTTCGAACGCGTAGCGAATGATGCGCTCGGTACCCTTGCGGGTGTAGAGCATCTGCTGCACAGCGATCTCGTCGGGCGTGCCCTTCTTGGTCGCGCCATACATGCCGACGTAGGCATCCTCGGTGTTCTCGCGGCAGAACATCATGTCGAGGTGCTCGGGCAACTTGTCCTTGAGCGGGCACAGCGACTCGTCGTAGAGCTTGATCGGACGCAGGTTGACGAACAGGTCGAGCTTGTGGCGCAGACCCGCGATGATCGCGAACTCCAGCTTGCCGACTTCGATGCGCGGATCGCCGACGGCGCCGAACACCACGGCGTGCATATCGCGCAATCGTTCGAACGCGACATCTGGCATCATTTCGCCGGTCTTCAGGAAGTGCTCCGCGCCGTACGGCAGCGGCTCGCGCTTGGTCTTGAAACCGTAGATTTGCTCGACGGCGCTCAGCACCTTGAGGGCTTCGTTGACGACTTCGGAACCAATGCCGTCGCCTGGAAGAACGCCAATATCGTAGACCGTGCTCATTCTTGGATCTGCTGCTGCTGTTGCCGACGGACCGAATCGGCCCTTTCGAGGGCAAACAGTATGGCGACTGCGAGCCGTCGTGCAACGAGCAACCGACAGCGGCCCCGGTCCCCGCTGAGCAGTGCAATTGGGCAAAACCCGTTGGCAGATCTGCAGTCTGGGACGTAATCCCCTGGCCACAAACAGGAACGTCAACCCGATTGGCACTAGACTGGCGCCCGATCCTCAGGCAAAGGCCGACCGAACTATTCATGATCCAACGTGTACTGCAGCTGTCCCTACTAGCGCTTGTGATGACGACCTCCGTGGTCGCACAGGGCGAAGAAGCCAAGTTCAACCAGCGCCAGGCGAAGTCGCTCAACGCGTTCGCCAAGGCGGCCTTCAAGAAGGGCTTCCCGCGTATCGCCAAGGTCGTCTGGATGCAGACGATCAAGCTCTACGACCCGGACAACGAGGAAGCGTGGACGGCGACCGGCTACCTGAAAAACGGCTCGAGTTGGGTGCTCGACACCAAGAACCCCTACCCGAGCAAGGACACCGGCAAGGGCTCCGACGGTAAGCCGCTGGAGAGCAAGTATCGCGCGCTGCAGAAGTCGCTGGCGTCGCAACACCGTTCGCAGGCCAAGAAGTATGCGAAGGCCGGCCGCAAGGATCGCGAACTGCACCACTGGCAAATGGTGCTGCGCTGGGTCAAGAATGACTCCGAAGCGGCGGCTGCGCTCGAGCACAAAGAGATCGGTGGCCTCAGCGGAACCGGCCTGGAGAAGACCCTGTTCGATCGCAGCAAGATGATCGAGAAGGCGATCGAAGACCAAGCGCAACAAGACTACGAGACCGAGACGGTCACCGACATCAAGTGCGAGCCGCTCGACGTCGCGCAAGTGCCCTACATCAGCGTCAAGTCCGAGCACTTCACCGTGCACGGCGCGCCCGACCAAGAAGAGAACCTTCACAAGTCACTGAAGTGGGCTGAGCGCGCGCTGCGGGTCTGCAAGGTCGCCTTCCCGTGGGGCCGAGCCGACGGCCGCTGGCCCCTGGAGTGGGCCTGTGTCGAAAACAAGGAGACCTTCCAGCAAGTGCTGACCGCCAACAAGGTGCCGGATCTCGAATGGAAGATTGAGAACTCGAGCGGCTCAGCGATCGGCAACACCACGGTGACGACCACTGGCGGCGTGCAGGTGATGTTCGACTCCTGCGTGCGCAACGTCGCACAGGGCTACGCCGGCTTCGGCTCGACCAGCTATCGCGAAGGCATTGGCCACACGTTCGTCGGCATGATGTTCAACAACAACCGACTGTTCGCCGTCGATCGCAAGAAGCAAGAAGGCACCTCGGCCAGCGAAGAAGACCGCGAGTTTACGTCGCCGGACTTCGATGTCTGGAAGAACCTCAGCCTCGAAATGGCGTGGAAGAGCACCGGTGGCGTGCCCGCCAACTCGCTGCCGTTTTGCGACGCATCCAACTTCACCAACGAACAGCGCATCAAGTCGTGGTCGTTCACCGACTACATGATGCGCCGCGATCCGGTGATGCTGCGCTCGATGGACGCGATCGCGATGCAGATGAAGCAGCGCCGCGCGAAGCAGCCGGCCGAGTTCGAGAAGATGTTCAACGACGAGCACAAGTCCGTCACGCTGCCGCAGCTCGAAAAGGAGTGGGAAGACTTCTGGACCGAGGCATCCCCAGTATTGAAGGCGATCCGCAACAACACGCCGCCGGTCAGCGCGATCAGCAAGGGCGTCGACAAGTGGCTTATCGAGTTCAATGACGCACGCAAGGCGCGGAACCGCGCACCGGTGACCTGGTCGGCCAACTTCTCGACGCGCTGCAAGGACCACGCGGAATACCTGAAGAACAACAAGTCCGAACGCGGCCCGGCGGCCGAGCACACCCAGAAGACCGAGCTCGGCGGCAGTTACTCGACGAGCTTGTTTGCCCAGATGGCCGTCGTTGCGACTGGCGCCAAGGTCTCGGGTGCCGAAAAGCTGTTCAAGGAGTGGATCAACATTCCCGGCTACCGCGACCTGTTCATCAACCACACGCTGCTCGCGATCGGCATGTATGTCGAAGGCGACATCCTGGTGATCAACGCCACCAGTGGCATCGGAGCCCCCAAGGATCCGCAGTCCGGGTTTGACTGCTTCCCGCCTCGCAATGACGCCGGCGCGATCTTCGACCGCGACGTGCCCGTCTCGCTGCTCGGCCCGGAAGCGGAGAAGATCCTCGAGAAGAACGGCCGCGCCGGCAAGAAGACGATCGGCTTCCCGCTGACGTTGCACTTCGGCAGCAACGGTGGCGTCGCCGGGCGCGGCAGCATGAGCTGCAACGTGCAGGACAAGGACGGCAACAAGGTCGAAGGCGTGCTGGTCTACGACGACGGTGAGATTCGCACCACGACCGCGCCCGGCATGGTCACGTTCTGGCCGCTCGACCCGCTGCCGAAGGGCAAGATCCGGTTCACCTGGAGCATGACGCGTGGCGGCGAAGTCACGACCATGCGCGGCGGGTTCTCCGCCAAATAGGGATCGCCGGCCAGCGCGGCTACCAGAACAGCCGCTTCGCGCGCACCGTGATCACCTTCACGTCGTTGCCGCGCGCGACCCACGCCTTGTAAACGGCTGCGAACTTGTAGTGATCCTTACCCTTGGTCTTGCCGATCAAGCGATCGCTGAAGATATCGCGCAGCTCGGCGGCCGAACCGATCGGCTCGAGCACCGGCCGACCGTCGGTGGCGTTGTGGAACTCCAGCGCCAGCAGCAAATCGCCCGGCTGCACGTCAGGGTTGCCCTGATCTTGCTCGAAGACCCGTTCGACGGTGACGACTTGCTCCGGAATCGAGCGCGGCGCGCCAGTCTTGTCCCCGGTGAAGGCGCGATGCAGCGCAATCGACGCAAGGCGCACGCGCTCGGGGTTCTCTGCGTACGAGAGGTTGCGCACAACCATGCCCGACTGCTTGATGACACCCCAGACTTCGGGAGAGATCGGCGTGATGGTCAGCGACTTCTGCTCGCCACCGCGCTCGACGACCATGGGTAGCGCGACGCCCGCTGTTTGTTGCAGCAGCGTCTTGGCGAAGCCGGGACTCCACGTGATCTCGGTGCCCGCGAACGACCTGATGCGATCCCCGGACTGCACTCCGGCCAAGGCCGCCGGACCACGTTCGTCGACATCCATGACGGCTACTTTGCCTGCCTCGTCGAGCACGCGCATGCCGAGGTCGACACTGCGCAGCTTGTAGGGCTGCATCAGCAAACCCGTCAATTGGTTGCGAACATGGTCGACGGCAATCGAGTAGCCGACGTTATTGAACGTGCCACCTCCGGCGCTGTTGATGCCAACCAAGCGCCCATTCATGTCGAGCAAGGCTCCGCCACTATTGCCGCCGTTGATCGCGGCATCCGTCTCGATCACGTGCTTGAGCTTGTTGAAGCGACCCTTGACGCGAATGCCCTGGCCTTTGGCGGAGATCACCCCGTAGGTGATCGTATTGGCGCGACCGTGAGGGTTGCCGATAGCAGCAACCGACTCGCCGATGCCGAGGTTCTCCGAGTTGCCCAACTCGACGGCGTAGACTTCTTCGCCTTCGTCGAGCACCAACTGCAGCAGCGACAGGTCGTCCTCGCGCGAGATGCTCAGCACCCGCACTTCGTAGGTCTTGCCACCAAAGATGCTCGCGGTGATGCGGTGCTTCTCGTTGCTCGATCCGTCCGGGTTGACGCCCGCGTCGACGACATGCCAGTTGCTGACGGCCAGGCCCGAGCGATCGATGATCACTCCAGAACC
>CAXBFC010000268.1:0-11049 GCA_963974725.1 uncultured bacterium
GTGCGGCTGACGACGTACAGATCCCAGGCAATGCGGTGAAAGTCGACGCTTCTGGTCAGACCATCATGCCTGGTTTGGTGTGCAGTCATTCGCACATCGGCTCCGTCTCTGGCGGTGATTCCAGTGGCCCAATTCAGCCAGAAGTTCGCGCCTTGGACTCGATCAACGGGCGCGACCCCGGCATCCAGAAGGCCCAAGCGGGTGGCATCACGACGGTCAACGTGATGCCTGGCTCCGGCCATCTGCTGTCGGGCCAGACGATCTACATGAAGCTGCGCGACGTCTACACGATGGAAGAGCTCGCCGTTCGCAATGCGGATGGCAGCATCGCCGGTGGCATCAAGATGGCGAACGGAACCAACCCGCGCAAGTCGGTGCCGTTTCCCGGCACGCGCGGCAAGGCAGCCGCGTTGGTGCGCGCGCAGTTCCATCGCGCGCGTGACTACCAGCGCAAGGTCAAGGCGGCGGCCGGCGACCCTGAGAAGATGCCGGACCGCAGTTTGGGCATGGAGGCGCTGATCGAAGCCATGGAAGGCAAGCGCATGGTGCATCACCACACGCATCGCCAAGACGACATCCTGACGGTGTTGCGCTTGCAGAAGGAGTTCGGCTTTCGGGTCGTGCTGCATCACGTCAGCGAAGGTTGGATGGTCGCCAAGGAGATCGCGGCTGCGAAGGCACCGTGTTCGGTGATCGTGATCGACTCGCCCGGAGGCAAGCTGGAGGCGGCGCGCCTGTCGTTGCAGACTGGCGCCATCTTGGATGAGGCCGGTGTTTTGGTTGGTTTCCACACCGATGACGGCATCACCGACAGTCGCCTGTTCTTGCGTTCGGCAGCGCTTGCGGTTCGCGCTGGCATGGATCGTCAAAAGGCGCTGCAAGCCGTCACAATCGCCAATGCGCGGATGCTGGACATGCAGGACCGTGTTGGCACGTTGACCGTGGGCAAAGATGCGGACTTCGTGCTGTTGTCCGGCGATCCACTATCGATTTACACCCGTGTGCAGCAAACCTGGGTCGAAGGATTGAAGGTGTTCGATCTCGCGGACCCCAAGGATCGATTGATGGCGACCGGCGGTTTTGGTGCAAGCAACGACCAGGCCCAGTCGATGTGCTGCTACGGCCAAGGAGGTGGCAAGTGAAGTTCTTTACGATGACGTGCCCGTTGTTGGCAGTTTCACTGGCTGCATTTGCGAGCAGTGTTCGTTGCCAGCAGGGTGGCGCGCCGGCCGCTCATGCGCCGGTGTTGGTGGTCGCGGAGACGCTGCACACGATGACCGGGCCGCCTCGCAAGAATGCGTTCGTGCTGATCAAGAACGGCAAGATCAGCGCCATTGGCAACGCCGCCAACATGCCTGAAGGACTCGAGGTGACCCGCTGCAAGGTCGCGACGCCCGGGTTCCTCGATGCGCATTCGACGGTTGGTTTGACCGGCGTGCTCAACGTGCCGCACGACCAGGACCAACTGGAAAAGTCGTCGCCGATGCAGCCGGAGTTACGCGCGTTGGATGCCTACCATCCGCGCGATCCGCTGGTCGAATGGGTGCGCGGTCTCGGCGTGACGACGCTGCACACCGGTCACGGCCCCGGCGCGTTGGTGTCGGGCCAGACGATGGTCATCAAGACCCACGGTCGTAGCGTCGACCAAGATGTGGTTGTGCCATTGGCGATGGTGGCCGTGACGTTGGCTGACTCCGGCCGCCCAAAGGGTGGCAAGGGGCCGGGAACGCGCGCCAAGTCCGTTGCCATGTTGCGTGAGAAGCTGCTCAAGGCGAAGGCCTACGCAGCGAAGCGCAAGCGCAGCGAAGACACCGCAATCGACCTTGGCTTGGAAACGTTGGCGCAAGTGCTCGCCGGCGATGTGCCGTTGCTGATCACCGCGCACCGCGCCCACGACCTCGCGTCCGCGCTTCGTGTCGCTACCGAGTTCGGCATCCAGGTCGTTCTCGACGGGGCGGCAGAGTCCTACCTGATGTTGCCGCAGCTCAAGAAGGCCGGGGTTTGGGTGTTGCCACATCCGGCGATGGCGCGCACCCGCGGTGACCTGGAGAACGGCACGATGGAGCTGGCCAAGCTGCTGTTTGATGCCAAGGTGCCGTTCGCGATCCAGAGTGGCTATGAGGCCTACGTGCCCAAGACGCGGGTCGTGTTGTGGGAAGCGGGCATCTCAGTCATGCATGGTCTCGCTAGCCAAGATGCGTTGCACGCGTTGACGACGAGCCCGGCCAAGATGCTCGGCCTCAGTGACCGGGTTGGTGCGTTGCGGGTTGGCATGGACGGCGACCTGGCAATGTTTGATGGCGATCCGTTTGAATACACAACGCACTGTCTGGGCTCGGTCATCGATGGTGTGAAGTACATGGGCAAGGGCGACGGGCGGTAATCCGTTCGTGAGCAGCAGCGACCATCGTTGGCTGGTGCGATCGATCGTGTTCGCGCAGTTTGGGCCGGCGTTCATGTTCTCAGGGGTGGCCATTGCGCTGCCTCATATGGGCAAAGAACTGGCGATGTCGGCGACGTCGCTCGGCCTCGTCGAGACAACGTTCATCGCCAGCAGCGCGGCGTTCTTGCTGCCGGCGGGTCGCCTCGTCGATGCCGCGTCGCGCGGAGCCATCTTCAAGTGGAGCCTGACCGCGTTCGGCGTGCTGTCGCTGCTGATCGGTTGCGCCACGACTGGTTGGGTGGTGTTGCTGTTGCGCTTCCTGCAAGGCCTGGCCGCAGCGCTCAGCACCGCCGCAGGCCCAGCGTTGCTGATGGACCTGGTGCCCGACGCGCGTCGCGGCCGCATCTTCGGCGCGATGATGGGTATGGCCTACGCGGGGCTCGCGCTCGGCCCGCTAGCCGGGGGCTGGATCAGTGATCATCTCGGTTGGCGAAACGTGTTCTATGTGGGCGGGACTTGGATCCTGCTCGGCGGCATTCCAGCATTAGTGCAGCTTACCGAGAAGTGGCGCCGGCCGACCGCAGGCATGCATTGGCCGAGTGTGCTGCTGATCGTGCTTGGCATGGCGAGCGTGATCGCCGCCGTGTCGGCTGACGAACGTCACGCGTCGCCGTGGCCGTGGGCCGCTGCAGCGCTGGCCTTGTTCGGCGGATTCTTGACCTGGCAAGGCCGCCTGAAGAACCCGCTGCTCGACTTGCGAGAGTTGCGCGCCAACGCCGTCTTGCGCGCCGCCTTGCTGGTGCAGGCACTGCTGTATTTGAATGCCTACTGCTCAATCTTCTTGCTGAGTTTGTTCCTACAAGTCAGCAGAGGAATGGATGCGCGTAGCGCCGGCCTTTGGTTGGCAGTTGGCTCCGTGGTCATGGCTGTCGTGGCGCCTTCCGCGGGTCGTTTGGCCGATCGCATCCGACCGCAGCGCGTCGCCGGATTGGGTGTCTTGTCGGTGGTGGTGAGTTCGGTCATTGGCTGCCAGCTCGGCGCCAACTCGCCGGCGTGGCACGTTGGCTTGGTGCTCGCGGTGCAAGGTCTCGGTTTCGGTTTGTTCTCGTCGCCAAACCTCTCGCTGATTCTCGGCAGCTTGCCGCGAGCTCGCAGCGGTTTCGCATCGGCGGTTGCGGCACAGTCACGCGGCATCGGCATGTTCGCCGGCATGGCTGTCACGTCGGCGCTGATCGCGGCGCAGTTTGGTGCGCGTGCGGTCGGCGAAGACCCCGACGGGATTGTCGCGACGGTGAACAGCGCCTACTTGGTGTTACTGGTGACGTCGGCGCTGGCGCTGGTGGTGACGGTTGCGGTTGCCTTGCGTCCGCGCCAGAGCAGCTAGCCACGCCAAGCCACATCACGCCACGTCACGCCTCTAGGCCGCCGCCGCAGGGCCGCCGCCGCTTAGACTTCGACGCCGATCTCTTCATACACCGTCGAGCGCTGCACGGGCTCGTAGCCCGCTTCGCGAATCAGGTGCGTGATCTGGTCGACTTGCAGCACTTCCGGTTCGGTTGTGCCGGCGTCGTGCGTGATCTTCTCTTCCGTCACGGTGCCGTCGATGTCGTTGGCGCCAAAGCTCAACGCGGTCTGTGCGGACTGTTGCGTCAGCATGATCCAGTACGCCTTGATGTGCGGGAAGTTGTCGAGCATCAGGCGGCCGAGAGCGATGGAGCGCTGATCGAGGTGGCCGGTGGTGACGTGTCCGAAGTTCGCGAGGTCGGTGTGGTACGGCCAGAACGCGAGCGGGATGTAGGCCATGAAGCCGCCGCACTCGTCCTGTAGTTCGCGAAGCCGGATTAAATGGGTGACGCGTTCTTCCGGCCGCTCGATGTGGCCGTAGAGCATCGTGGCGTTCATCTTGAAGCCAGCCTTCTGCACCTTGCGCGCGGTGTCAATCCAACCGTCGGGGCTCTGCTTGTCGCGGAACACGGCTTTGTGCACGCGATCGACGAGCACTTCGGCGCCGCCACCTGGGCAGGAACCGAGGCCGGCATCGCGCAGGTCTTGGAAGACTTCGTCTTCGCTCTTGCCCGAGATCTTGAGCATGTGGTCGATCTCGACCATCGTGAATGCTTTGACGTGGATGTCGGGGCGCGCCCGCTTGGCGGCCTTGACGACATCGATGTAGTACTCATACGGCATCGTCGGGTGGATACCGGCGACCATATGCACCTCGGTGACCGGGCGATGCAGTTGCTCGCGCACTTTCTCTTCGACGATTTCCGGCGTCATCAAGTAGCCACGCTCTTCGCCTTCCTTCGCCGCGAACGCACAGAACTTGCACGAATACATGCAGATGTTCGTGTAGTTGACGTGCTGATTGATGTTGAAGAACACCTTCTTGCCATGCTTCTCGGTGCGCACGCGATGCGCCATCAGCCCGAGAGCCGCCAGGTGGGGCGTCTTGTAGAGCGCGACCCCATCGTCAAAGCTCAGCCGTTCGCCGGAGCGAACCTTGCGATCGATCTCGCCGAGACCGGCGCGGTCGATCAGCTTCTGGGCCAGGGATTCGTCGAGGTGGGCGTAGTCGAAGTTCTGCATTGCGGGATTGGGCGAACAGACTACCTGCCCGCTCCGTCGAGGGAGAAGTGAAACCGTGTGGCTCCACCCCCAAACCCCGTTCGTTGGGCAGGAATTGCAGATCTGTGTACGGTACCCGGTTCAAACCACAGATCCGCGGAACGCGGATCTGTGGTTTGAACCGGGTACCGTACGCAGATTGGGTGCCAAAGGTCGCTGAACGCCCAATCCGCGCTATTTGCGGGTGAGATGCCGGATGGCGTCGCGCAGGCGGGGGATGCCGTGGCGGTTCTCGGCGCTCGCCCAGACGACTTCGGGGAGCGACAGCTTGCACTTGGCGGCGAATTCGCGCTCGCGCTTGTGGCGCTTCGCAGGCTTGACCTTGTCGTATTTGGTCGCGACCACGGTGTAGGGCACGGCGCTCTCGCGCATCCACTGCAGCATTTCCAGGTCCGAGGCCGTTGGGCCGATTTCGCCGTCGACCAGCAAGAACGCCATGACCAGGTTTTCGCGGCCCAACAGGTAGCTGGTCAGCATTGGTAGCCAGGTGGCGCGGGTTGCCTTGGAGACCTTGGCGTAGCCGTAGCCGGGGCAATCGACCAGCGTGGCGCCGGTCTGGTCGATGGCGAAGCAGCCGAGCGCCTTGGTGCGGCCGGGCTTTTGCGACACCGGGGCCAGGTTCTTCTCGCCGCCAATGGCGTTGAGCAGCGACGACTTGCCGACGTTCGAGCGGCCGATGAACACCACCTCGGCACGCGTCTCGGGCAACTCCTCGAAGTCGGTTGCGGCGTCTACGAATGCGAGGGTCAGCGGCTTGCTCATGGCTGGTGATTCTGGCGCGTGGTGGCTCAGGTCCCTAGGTCTTCTTTGCTGGGGTAACGGTTTTGTCCTGACCCACATCTGGCAGTGGGAAGATCGCAGGTGTTCGCGTTCGCTCGCGCCGTGTTGATCCCCACGCCGGTTTGGTCTCCTGCCGCGATCGCGGCCGCTTTGTTTTTTAGCTGCGGCCTTGGTGTCGCGCAGGAAGGAGACGGGCTTGTGCATCGCATCGCGCGCGATGGCGTGCTCGGCACCAGCAGCGAGCTCGTGGTCGAGGCGGCAAGCGACGGGGACGTCGATCGCATCGAGAACGCGGTGTTTGCCGAGGTCGCCCGTCTCGACGCTATCCTGAGCACTTGGGACGACGGCAGTGAGCTGGCGAAGCTGATTCAGTCCGGCAGCGGTCAGGTCTCGGCCGATTTGCAGGCGGTCTTTGCGCTCGCCGACAAGTGGCGCACCGAGACCGCTGGCGCCTACGAGCCGGGCGTCGCGAAGCTGAGCCGCCTGTGGGGCGATGCCAGCAAGAGCGGTTCGGCGCCCGATGGCGGCGCGTTGCAAGAGATCGTCGCTGGCTTCGTCGAGTCCGCTTGGCAACAGAACGGTTCCAAGATCACGCTGCGCGCGCCGATTTCACTGGATGCTTTGGCGAAAGGGTTTGTCGTCGATCGCGCATTCGCCGCTGGCGTGAAGGCTGCGGGCGAGAACGCGAAGGTGCTTAGCTTTCAGATCGGCGGCGACCTGCGCATCGGCGACGCGACCCGAACGATTGGCATCGTCGATCCGCAGCATCCAACTAGCAACGCGACACCATTGCATGTCTTGCAGCTCACCGGCCGCGCGGTTGCCAGCAGTGGCGGCTACGAACGAGGCATCAAAATCGGCGGGAAGATGCGCTCGCACATTCTCGATCCGCGCACCGGCCAGCCCTGTGACGATGTGCTCGGCGCGAGTGTCGTCGCCAGCGATGTCGCTACTGCTGATGTCTTGGCGACGGTGATGTGCGTGCTCGGCCCAAAGCACGGCTTGGAGTTGCTGCGCAAGGTTGACGGTGCCGAGGCGGTCATCGTGACCGCGGACGGCAAGTCGCACGCGAGCGCGGGCTGGCAAGGCCTCTGCGCGGCCGAGCACCTGGCCTTGGCTGCCAAGCACTGGCCGAAGGGTTTCCAGCTCGACGTGCACTTCGAGATCAAGGCCCCGGCGAATGCGCAGTCGGGTCGTCGGCGCGGTGGTTGGAAGCGACCCTACGTGGCGGTTTGGGTCGAAGACTTGACCGGCACGCCGGCGAAGACGTTGTGCCTGTGGCTGGGCAAGCGGAAGTGGCTGCGTGACCTTCGTCGCTGGTCGCGGCAGTATCGCGATCTCGACCACGTGCTGGACGCGCGCTCGCAAGCGACGCGTCGTGCGGGTTCTTACAAGGTTACGTGGGATGGCACCGACGACGATGGCAACCTGTTGGCGCCCGGCCGCTATACCGTCTATGTCGAAGTTGTGCGTGAGCACGGTTCCTACCAGCTGATCCGGCGGGATGTCGTTCTTGGCTCGGATGCCCTGCGTGTCGATCTCGGTGGCAACAAAGAAGTCGAGACCGCATCGTTGCGCTTCGGTCGGCCGTCGGCAGGATCCCGGTAGTGGCTTCCGCTCCGCGCCGTCGGCTACCGCAGTGGGTGCGGTGGCTTCACATCTACTTGTCGATGATTGCATTCGTCGCCACGTTGTTGTTCGCGGTCACGGGTTTGACGCTCAACCATGCAGCTTGGTTTGAAGGCGGCGAACCGTCCGTCCGCGAGGTCGCGGGAGAGATCGATGCGATCAAGTTGGCTGGCGATGTCGACAAGCTGGCGATCGCCGAAGAACTGCGTGCCAAGCATCACTTGCAAGGCATGGTCAAGGAGTTCTCGGTCGACGAGCGCGAGTGCTTCGTGTTGTGGAAGGGGCCCGGCTACTCGGCGGATGTCATCATTGATCGCGAGACCCATGCCTATACCGGCGAAGTGCAGAGTCGTTCGTGGATGGCGGTGCTCGACGATCTGCACAAGGGGCGCGACTGCGGTCCGGTGTGGTCGTGGGTGATCGATGTCTCCGCCGTCTTGCTGACCGTGCTTTCGCTGACCGGAATCTGGCTGCTGCTCTATCTGAAGAAGCGGCGCCGCAGCGGGCTGATTGTGGGGCTGGTTGGCTGCGTGCTGGTTGTGGTCAGCTACGCAGTCGGTGTGCACTAGCCCGGAGGTTACGTCGCCTTGCGCACGAACTCGGATTTCAGGCCCATCTGGCCGATTCCGTCAACCTTGCAGTCGATGTTGTGATCGCCGTCGACGAGGCGGATGTTGCGCACCTTGGTGCCAACTTTCACGACCTGTGACGAACCTTTCAGCTTGAGGTCCTTGATGACGGTGACGTTGTCGCCGTTCTCGAGCACGGTGCCATTCGAGTCCTTGACGAGCTTGGCTTCTTCGGCTGCCTTCGCGTCGGCCTCACTCCATTCGTGCGCACACTCGGGGCATGTGTAGATGTCTCGGTCGAGGTAGGTGTGGGGCGATTCGCACTTCGGGCAGTTGGGGACGTCACTCATCGGAACTTTGAGTCAGCGTTGCTTCGGGCTAGGGTCGTTTTGGGTCAATCGGTTTTGCGCGCGGCGCGAACTGTTGGCGCAGTTCTTCGGCGTTGCTCAGAATCGTGGCACGGCTAAACAGCGACTGCAATCCTCGCGTGCGTCGATGTAAGTGCTCGCGCAAGAACGGCAGCGCCTTTCGCCACGAGTTGCCCTGGTAGAGCGTGCCGCAGAACATCATGTAGAACGCATCGAGCTTCAAGGATCGCGGCGTCTCCAACATGTCTGGGCAGTGACGACGCAGTTCGTCGTCGTCGCTGCTGGTTAGCTTCTCGAAGATCTTGAGCGACTCCGGGTAGCGGCCGACCATGTAGAGCGAGTTGGCGAGGTTGTAGCGGGCGGTTGGGCAGCCTGGCGACATCTTGAGCGCCTTGCGAAACAGCTTGATCGCGGCCGCGTAGCGAAACTCTTCGTGGATGCGCAACCCTTCGCGAACGACTGCGAAGTGCGCTTGGTAGTCGTCTGAATCGATCATGCGTTGCCAACGGCGTGGTTCCAGCGCGCCAGGTGCTCGTTGACGGCAGACTGTTTCATGCCGGGGGCAAACGAGCGATCTTCGCGCAGCGTCTTGTCGATCGCAGCCTTCGACGACCACAGGCCGCACCCGAGTCCCGCCAGCAGCGCGGCGCCAACGGCGGTGGTTTCGAGAAGCTGTGGCCGGGTGATGGTGACGCCCAGCACGTCGCTCTGGAACTGCATCATGAGATCGTTGGCTGCCGCACCGCCATCCACCTTGAGCACACCCAGCGGACGCTTCGAGTCCTGTTCCATCGCTCGCAGGATGTCGACGTTTTGCAGGGCGATGCCTTCGAGCGTCGCGCGGGCGATGTGGGCGCGCTGGGTGCCGCGCGTCAATCCCGTAATCGTGCCCCGCGCATTCGGCCGCCAGTGCGGCGCGCCCAAACCGGTAAACGCGGGAACGACCACCACGCCTGCTGAATCGGGCACGCTGCTCGCCAACGCTTCGATCTCGTCCGCGTTGGCGAAGAACTGCATTTGGTCACGCAGCCACTGCACGGCGGCGCCAGCAATGAACGCCGAGCCTTCCAGTGCGTAGACGACTTCGCCTGGGATCTGCCAGCCGACCGTAGTGACCAGGCCGTGCGTCGATGGCACCGCCACCGAGCCGGTGTTCATCAACAAGAAGGCGCCAGTGCCGTAGGTGCATTTGGCGTCACCTGCCGCAAAGCACGCTTGTCCAAATAGGGCCGCTTGCTGGTCGCCGGCGATGCCGCGAATCGGCAAGCCATTCGGAAGGCCGGCTGTTAGTTGCGAAGTGCTGGCGACGTTGCCAAACTCGCCGGCCGACGGTGCGACTTCTGGTAGCACGCTGCGAGGAATGCGGAACTGTTCGAGCAAGGCGTCCGACCATGCCATCTTGTGGATGTCGAACAGCAAGGTGCGTGATGCATTGGATACGTCGGTGACGTGACGAGCACCGCCAGTCAGTTGCCACACCAAGAAGCAATCGATCGTGCCGAACGCCAGTTCGCCGCGTTCGGCCCGGTGGCGAAGGTCGCCCTGATCGAGAATCCATGCGAGCTTCGTCGCCGAAAAATACGGATCGATCGGCAGTCCAGTTGCCGCGCGAATCGCATCTTGCTGTCCCGCAGCGATCATCGCGGCACACGCTTCACTCGTGCGGCGATCTTGCCAGACGATCGCGTGGTGCACCGGTTCGCCGGTCTCGCGATCCCAGACCACGACGGTTTCTCGTTGGTTGGTGATGCCAATTGCTGCGAGGTCCGCAGCCGCTGTCGCACTCTGCTTGAGCGCCAGACTCAGGGCTTCGGCCACTGAGCTGAGGATCGCCAGTGGATTGTGTTCGACCCATCCTGGCTGCGGGTAGATCTGCGCGAATTCACTGTAGCCTCGTGCCTTGATGCAGAGCTGCTCGTCGAGAACGAGCACGGTGGTTCCGGTGGTGCCCTGATCGATTGCGAGGATGTGCGGCATGGTGTTGCCAACGATAGCAGCCTCGCGCAGGTATTCGCTCGAACTGACGAGAGTCTTGCGGCACAAGTAGATCATGAAGCATTGGGTTGCGTGGCTTCGTGGCATCAACGTTGGCGCCGCGGGCAAAGGTCGGAAGAGCGTGCCGATGGCCGAACTTCGCAAGCTGGCCGAAGGCCTCGGCTGGCAGGATGTGCAGACCTATATCCAGAGTGGCAACCTCGTGTTCGCTGCTAGTGGTCGCGCGAGTGCGCATCAGGCGGCGCTCGAAGCAGCGATCCGCGATCACTTCGGATTCGATGTGCCCGTGGTGGTCTGCCCGCTCGCCGACATCAAGAAGGCGCTCGCCGCGTGTCCGTTTGCCAGCGAAGCAGAAGCACGCGCCAACCTCGTGCACATCGGCTTCACCACCAACAAGCTCTCCAAGGGCCTGGTCGCCGACCTCAAGCCCTACTGCACCAACGGCGAGCGCGTCGCGGTGCAGGGGAAGTTCTTGTGGTCGGACTGTCCCAATGGCGTGGGCCGGTCGAAGTTGACGCCCGCGGTGCTTGATCGTGCGGTGGGGGCGAGCGTTACGATGCGCAACGCCAAGACGCTGCGGGCCATTGTGGCGATGCAACCCTAGAGGCGTGGCAAGACGGCAGCGTGCATCGCGTGCGGATGGAGTCGCTGTGCGTGGTGGTGCGCGAGAACGCAGGCGAATTGGTGGATTCGGCGAGGC
>CAXBFC010000269.1:0-11040 GCA_963974725.1 uncultured bacterium
TGCTCGCGCAGCTTTGGATTCTTTGCCGCCAGCTCCAAGACCACCTGCGGCAACGGTGGGTATACGACCGCCTCCTTCGCCTGGTCAGCAGCTGCGACCACGTCCGTTCCGGTCCAAGCCTCTTGTACAATCGCTGCGATCCAACGAGGTGACTTCACCAAGAACGGCCGGAGCTGCCCATGTGTGATGCGACCGGACTCAAGATCTTCGCGCAAGCAGAGGTGTACCCAGCGCAAGAAGTTCTGGTTGGCCATCAACCCCGGAACCGCAGCTGCCTCGGCGGCACTGAACTTGGCGTTCTGGCGACGCGCGACGCAGTACGCTTGGAGCACGCGATACAGGTCGCGATCACGCGCCTGGTCGATGAGATTGTCATCGGTCACTTCCCCGCGAACAAACCGCAACGCGTGGTTCGCTTCGATACGAACCGCGGCATCGGAGTCCTTGCTGAGCCCCTCGAGATGTTCGCGCCTCTCCTGATCCACCTTGCCGAGCACAATCGCCAGCTGGCACGCGCGCGCCCGAACTAGCGCATTCGTGCTAGACAGAAGCACCGGCAAGGCGACGAACAGCTCGTCTTCCCCGCCAAGCGCGAAGACCACGTCGATCACCGCCGGTCCAGCATGTGCAGCGGTCGTCAGGCGCGAACTGAATGCGCCCATGATGTCCTTCGCGCGGTCAGGACAACGCAACGCTTGCGGCACCAATTGGCCAAGCACTTCCGGACTAGCCTTGCGAACGGCTGCCAACAAGTCGTCGATTACGCCGGGACGCTGCTCGCGCATCGCGATCGCCAGCGACGCAACGCGACCGGCCAGGTTCGGAACGGTGAGCCCGTTGGCCAACTCGGGCCAATGCGGCGCCAGCTTGTCCGCGACCTCCTCCAGCAATCCGAAAGTATGCAGCTGTCGATACGAAAGGTCCGACATGCAGAGCTTGACCAAGCCGGCACGAAACGACGCCGACTTCGCGGCAAACTCACGACCGAGCGGCAGACTGATGCGGCTGGCTGGCAAAGCCGCAAGCAACGCGGTTTCGACTTCGGCTTCGGGAGCGCCCAGTTGCTGCAACAGGTACGCTCGATGCCATTGCCATTGCCGTCGTGAGCTGTGGCGAAGGCCCGCGAACTCGATCCGCACCGCGGCAAGGACCGCTTCCCGGTCGTGCTCCGCCAACAACTGCAACGTGGCAAGCAACTGCTCCCCCGATCGTCGCCGCGGCCACAGCGCCACGACTTCTTGAACCCGAGGTGCAAGATCCAAACCGTGGGCAAGCACGGCGCGCAGACCTCGTTCGCGCTTGCTGGCATCATTGTCGGCGGCCAACAACAAGCACTCGCCAATTGGCATCGGCAGGTGTGGCACCAACGCAGCGAGCGCGCGCACGATGCAGCCCTGATTGGCGTCCGTCACCATCGCAGCCATGCGTTGCCGCTGGGCAACGAAGACCTGCGGTCGCCACAGGATGACGGCAAGCGCCTGGTTCTGGATCGCAGGATCAGGATCGTTCAGAAGCCCTACGATGCCCGCTACATTGGCGTCGATCGACTTTGCCTGCAGCGGCTGATTGCGAACGGCCTGCAACGCAGCTTCACGGGAAGGCCCCTGAGCGATCGGAACCTGAGCGATCGGAACCTGAGCGATCGCACTTTGGGCAACCGGACTCTGCTTGGCTGGCGCGTGCCGCTGCAACGAGTCACCGGGCAGTTCTGCCGAACGCACAACTCCAACACACGACAACAGACAGACAAGAAGCAGACGTGACCCCATTGCAGTATCCTACGCGAACAATGATCCGCCCGCTGTTCCGAGTCGCAGCTTGCACGATGTTGGCAAGTGCTCTTGCCGCCCAAACACCCGCCGTCGCCGAGGTGTTGTCCGGTTTCGACAACCATCGCTTGCCAGCACTACTGCAACAACTCCACACCCCGCAACATGAGCAAGCGGTCAAGGAACTCGCCAAGCTCGGAAACAGCGCGCATCGCTACCTGCTGGGCAAACTGCGCCTTCCCGGCGCAGTACAAAAGGACTTCAGCGATGCATTCGGTGGGTTTGGCCCGCAGTGTGCGTGGGCGATGCCCGCGCTGCTGGAGCAAGCCAGCGGCACGTACCTGTCAAGAACGCATTGGCGTCTGCTCGTCAAGTTGGGGCCAACCGCACGGCCTGCGATCCCGCTGCTAGCCAAGCTTCGCCACCAGCCCAAGGAGTTCCGGAAGATCCAGATCGCCGCTGAGACTGGCGCCAAGCAACTGCCCGCAGCGCGCGCGTTGCCGTCCGCAGCTCTCAACGCGCGCTGGCGGACCCCGCTGCTCACCATCCTCGAAGATGCCGCACAACACGAACAATGGTGGCAGGCAGTCCAGGGCTTGCTTGCGATCGACGACGAAGCGAGCGTTGCCGCCTGCAGCGTGCTGCTGGGCTACGTATCCCACGAGCACCCCACGCACCGCCAACAAGCGAGCAACCTTCTGCACGCGATTCAGTGCTACTACGCGGCTGATGCTCTTCGCGACCTGGAGACATCGTCACTACTTCCGGCCAGCGTGCGCACCCAGCAGATGCTCCGCACAGTCTTGGCGAACTGCCATCAGCTCGCGAAGCCATACGATCGCCGCCCGAATCTGACGACCGAACACATCCCCGCCTCACTGCTCAGTTCCGATTTAGCGAGTGATCAGCGGATCTGCGCCTTGTCCGCCGCCCTGCATGCCGCGATGCACCCCGACATCGTGCAAGACCCGACACGGCTCGCACAATGGTCGCAGTCGAGCGATCCGCAAACCGCGCACTTCGCGAGGCTCGCATCGACAGGTGCCAGCGAGCGCGACACCGCTTGGATCCATACGCCGTTCGCCAAGTTCGACCATCACACGCTGAAGATGATCCGAGGGCTTTCCCCGGCCGTTGCGACTCAGATCCCCATCGAACGACTCCGCGAAGCCCTCGCGATCATCCCCAAGCCCGCGAAGGCGCAGTCCCAGCCTCGCACTTCGGAGGACATTGCCACCCAAATCCTGACCAACTCCAATGCAGATCGCAACCGCCAGACGAACTCGGCATCGACTGGCCAAGCGAAGTCCGTGCTCGCCGCGATCGCAAACCGAGCCCCCAAGCTCGTGCTTGAGCATGAACTCGCGCGCGCCGAGCGGCAACAGATCACGCACGCGTTGATCCGCTACGACGGCCCAGCAGATCCCTTGAACGAACAGTTGCACGATTTCGTGATCGACAATCTGTCGCTGGAGAAGCCGGAGAAATCGTACACGATCACGTACACGCTGCCCGTAGCACTCGCGCCTACCGTCATCGCGCGACTCAAGAACCGCAAGCAGATCGACCACACCTTGCGCGTCCTTCTCGCGCATTGGCGCCTGCTCGATTGGGCGCAAGCCATCGACCGACAAGCAGAGGCGGTCGCCGCCGCCTTGCCTCTGCTAGAACCTTCGCAATACCAGACGTTCGCGGACCTGTTTCGCCACGGCAATGCGTGCCGACGCCAAGCAGAGCGCATGATGCTCAATGCGTCGACGCCAGCAGAACTGCGCACCCTGCTCGCAAGGTCTGGCGGCAACTCGCAGTTCCCGCCGTCACCCGAGTTCGTACTGCAGGCGCTCACATCCGAGCAGAAGTCCCTGCGCAACTGCGGCATTGGCGCCGCCCGACACGTAACGAGCCGCAAGCAAGACGTCTCGAAAGCGCTTCGCGCCATCTACCCCGTGGGCGACGAGCAGACAGATCCCTTTCTGATCGGGCAGATTGGCTCCCTCCAGCAACCATGCGATCGCGCGTGGCTAGAACAGCAAATACCAAAAACCGACGGCATGCTGCGCATTGCAGCATGCCTCGCCGTCTTGGGGTTCGACGGTGACGCGACGGCCGCCACGAAGCAGATCAAAGCCGACTTGGCCGCAGCGGACAGCAAGGTGGCGCGGCGGATCTGGTCCTGGCTATCGCATTCGGAAGCTGGCAGTGCGGCGTTCCTGGAGCATGCGATGGAGCACCTTGCCAAAGCCGATGACTTCCAGAAGGCCTTCCGACTCTGCCGGCTACTGAAGCAGGCGACCGTCAGGCGCGGCAACGACGCAATGGCGGCGCTGCAAAGCCTGTCTGGATGCGGCCTCCCGCAGCTCGAACAACAAGCGGCCCAGACCTTGCAACAGATCGGGCGCGACCGCAAGAAGCGCTAGCCATCATGGCTGGGGCTCGTCACGCGATGATGGCGAAGCGGCGCGCGACCCCCTGATGGCTAGATGTTCTGTAGCCGGATCGCGCCGGTCGGGCAGTTGCGCTCACAAGCCATGTCGCGGGTGCATTCGTAGTTGTGCAGCTTGCGCACCACATCACCGAACGGCACCGATGCAAAGCCTTGCGTCGCGCAAGTCGCCGCACAGATGCCGCAGTGGATACAGGCGTTCATGTCGACATCAAGCTGCACGTGGTCGCGCGGCCGCTGCACTGTGCGCTCTTCCTCGGCCACGACGTCGGGGTCGCAGAGGTAGCGCGTCAGCGGGTGCGTGGTCAGCACTTCGATCGCTTCTCGCTCCCCGATGCGCACGACGTCATTGACATCCGGCATCTCGAGCAACGGCAGGTGGGATACCTTCGGCTTGATCAAGACGGTCTTGTCGTCGACGTAGCGGTGCAGGTTGTTCTCATTGAGAGCCATGCCCATCACTTCATACGTCTGATACAGAATATGCGGCAAGGTCGCCCTGAACGGCGTTTGCTTACGTAGGTCGCGATGCGACAAGTCGACCGCGATCACCAGGTCGGCGTCGCGCGCCTTGGCGATTCGCAGCGCCAGCGTCTCGGTCATGCCGCCATCGATGTAGTGATCGCCGTGAATCTCTGCGGGCTCAAAGATCGTCGGCAGACACGCGCTCGCATAGACCGCATCCGCCACCGGCATCGGCTCGGCGCCCGGCAGACCGAAGAACCGGGTCGTGCCATCCGTCAGGGACAGCGCGTTGCAATAGAACGGCATCGGCAACTCTTCGAAGCTCTGCTGCGGCAACCACTCGGACAGTAGTTCCTTGAACGCCTTGCCCTTGTAGACCGAAGAATGGCGATAGCCGCGGGTGAAGAATTTGACGAGGTTGAGCCGGAAGTAGTCCTTCAGCGACACGTCGAGTGCCGCCTGCTCCATTTGCTGGCTGTTGCTGCCACCGGCGAGCATGCCCCCCATGACCGCGCCCATGCTGGTGCCAACGATTTCGTCGACCTGCAAGCCCAGGCGTTCGATCGCCCGAACAATGCCGATGTGGCAGAAACCGCGCATGCCACCACCACCGAGAACCAACACGGTGCGGCGCGGTTTTCTCGGCAGCAAAGAGGTTGCCTTAGGCCGACGAGGCGCGGGCTGCAACCCATGTTTCTCGCTGTTGCCGTTCCCATGGCCAACCCCGGGGTCAGTCGTGCTGGCGTCGGCGGAACTTTCCTGATCTTCGTTGGAATCGCTCAAAGTCGTGTGAGGGCGCCATGGCTACGGACCCGTAGCGCCACCCTCACTTACTAGATCGGATGTCGCATGAGGTTGCCTGAAGGACGCAACCCGCAGCGGTCGAAGACTAGTACTGACAACAGGGAGACATTGATCCGATGACGGCTTGGCAACGACTACAACGCTTGCCGCGCGCCGAACAACGCGCGGCACAAGACGCGCTTTTACAGCGCTACGTACGCGAATATCTGTACCCGTTCTCTCCTTACTACCGGGCGTTGTTCGACGCCAACGGGGTGAGGCCGGAGCACATCAAAACAGTCGACGACCTGCGGCGATTGCCGCTTTCGACCAAGCAGGACCTGCTGCCGACGGACGACGATCCCCAGCGGTTCAAGCAGTTCATTCTGCAGCCGGACCCGGCCTCGATCAAAAAAGCGTGGCCGCTAAAGAAGAAGCTACCGCTGCTGTGGCAAAAGTGGACACAAGGCACCGAGGCGGTTCGGCGGCGGATCCGTGACGAGTTCGCGCCGAGCTTCATGACGTTCACGACGGGGCGATCGGCCGAGCCAGTGCCGTTCTTCTACTCGCCACACGACATCCGCAACCTGCATGACACCGGCTCGCGGCTGGTGGATGTGATGGGTCTCGACCCTGACTACAAGATCGCGAACGTCTTCCCGTACGCGCCGCACCTAGCATTCTGGCAGGTGTTCTTCGCCGGCCAAGAGACCGGCATGATGGCGTTGTCCACCGGTGGTGGCAAAGTCATGGGATCGAGCGGCGACCTGCGTGCGATCACGCGACTGCGCGCCGAAGCCCTGATCGGCGTGCCTGGTTACGTCTACCACCTGCTGCGTCGCGCCGTCGCCGAAGGCCTCGACCTGTCGTCGATCCGCTGTGTCGTGCTCGGCGCCGAACGGGTGCCGCCCGGCTTGAAAGCCAAGATCGTCGAGATGTTGCAGGCAACTGGCGCCACGGATGTCAGCGTCTTTGGCACCTACGGCTTCACCGAAGCGCGCATGGCGTTCGCCGAATGCCCGACCAAGGATAACGCCTACACTGGTTACCACCTGTATCCGGATCTGGCGATCTTCGAAGTCATCAACCCGGAGACCGGCGAAGTCGTTCCCGATGGCGAAGACGGCGAACTGGTGTTCACGCCACTGAAGGCGCGAGCCAGCACCGTGTTCCGCTACCGCACCGGGGACCGCGTGCGCGGCGGTTTGCAATACGATCCTTGCCCACACTGTGGCCGCACCGTGCCACGTATCAGCAGCAACTTGACGCGCGAATCGAGCCTCAAGGATCTGCAGCTACTGAAGGTCAAGGGCACCTTGGTCAACCTCGAAGACGCCGCGATGTTGCTGGGCGCGATGCCCGAAGTGGAAGAGTGGCAGATCGAACTTCGCAAGAAGGACGACGACCCTCACGAAGTTGACGAGATGGTCGTGCACTTGTCCGTCAAACAAGGCTGCTCGGAAGAAGCAGCCACCAAGAGCGTGCAAGAACTGTTCAAGAGCCGGCTGGAGATCTCGCCCAAC
This sequence comes from uncultured bacterium, assembly GCA_963974725.1. Classification (GTDB taxonomy): domain Bacteria; phylum Planctomycetota; class UBA1135; order UBA1135; family UBA2386. The sequence continues at coordinate 6,984 of CAXBFC010000269.1, forward strand.
CAGGTCGAGTTCCTCGGGCTCGATTCCATGCTGGCCAAGATCGGCATGGAAACGGAGATGAAGGAAAAGCGGTTCCTCGATGCGAGGCCCAAGGTATGAGCAGCACCCGAAACCGTTCTCGCGGCATGGCGATCGTCGCCGGCCTACGTACGCCGTTCTGCAAGGTCGGTGGCTCACTGCAAAGTGCGTCCGCAGCCGACCTCGCGACCCATGCGTTCCGCGAGCTTCTCGATCGAACCAACATCCGGCGCGATGAGATCGACGAGGTGATCCTTGGCTGCGCTGGTCCCGATGCGCGCGAAGCCAACATCGCGCGCGTTGCGGCGTTGCGGGCAGGCCTGCCGGAGACCACGCCAGCGGTGACCATCATGCGCAACTGCGCCTCGGGCATGGAAGCCGTAGCGGCCGCCAAGCAGAAACTGGCGGCCGGCGAAGGCGAAGTGTTCTTGGTCGGTGGCACCGAGTCGATGAGCAACTTCCCGCTGATGATGGGTCCACAACTGGTGCGCTTCTTCACGCGACTCAGCAAGGCCCGCACGCTGCCGCAACGACTGAGCACGCTGCTCAGCTTCCGCCCGAGTGCGCTGAAGCCGCGCATCGCGATCATGGAAGGCCTGACCGATCCGACGACCGGATTGATGATGGGCAACACCGCCGAACTGGTGGCGCAACGCTTTGGCATCGATCGCGCGTCCATGGATGCCTATGCGCTGCAGAGCCATCAACGCGCGTCCGCGGCGCAACGCAGCGATCGCTTCGCACGCGAACTCGTGCCGATGATCGCACCGCCGACGTTCCGCAGCGCCATCGAAGCCGACGACGGCATCCGCATGGAGCAGACCATCGAAGCTCTGCAGAAGCTGCGGCCGGTGTTCGATCGCCACGAAGGCGACGTCACGGTCGGCAACAGCTGCCAGATCACCGATGGCGCAACCGCGTTGCTGGTGACTTCGCTGTCGAAGGCGAAGAAGCTGGGCCTCGAGCCGCTGGCCATCATTCGTTCTACGGCGACCGCGGCGCTGTCGCCGTCGACCATGGGACTGGGCCCCGTGCACGCCACACCCATCGCGCTCGAACGAGCCGGGGTTTCGCTCAACGACATCGACGTCGTGGAACTCAACGAAGCCTTCGCCGCGCAAGTGCTCGGATGCCTCGAAGCGTTCGCCGATGACGACTACTGCCGCCAGGCCGTCGGCCTCGAAGCCGCACTCGGCCAACTCGACCCGGCCAGGGTCAACATCAACGGCGGCGCGATCGCGATCGGCCACCCGATTGCGGCAACCGGCGCGCGCCTGTTGCTGACCCTCGCCCACGAACTCCGTCAACAAGGTGGCCGCTACGGCCTGGCCACCCTGTGCATCGGCGGAGGCCAAGGCCAAGCAATCGTGTTGGAGGCAGCATGAGCACCATCGACAAACCTGCCAGCAACAAACCTGGCAGCAACAAACCTGGCAGCAACGAAACGGAAGTATCCCAACCAGTAGCGATGCCACCGGTAGCATTGCATGACGTGCTACTCGAGATCGAATCTGGCTACGCGACGCTGCGACTCGGGCGTGCCGACGAGTCCATGGTCACGTTGACCGAATCGCGCATCGAACAGATCGAAGCGGCCATCGACCAGATCGCCACCACTGACAACCTGCGCGGCGTCATCGTCACCGGCCCCGGCCCTGGCATGTTCTGCGCCGGCGCCGACGTCAACTTGATCCGCGACATCACGCTCGCCGCCGACGGGGAAGCTGCAGCAGTTCGCGGCCGCTCGGTGTTCGGCAAGCTGCAGGCTCTCAAGATCCCCGTCGTCGCAGCCATCGAAGGCCCGTGCCTCGGCGGCGGCTTCGAACTGGCATTGTTCTGTGATGTGCGCATCGCCAGCAACGCCCCGGCGACGCAGATCGGTTTGCCCGAAGTCAAACTTGGCATCGTGCCAGGCTTCGGCGGCACCCAGAACCTGACGCGGCTCGTTGGTCTACCTAAGGCCCTCGAATTGATCCTCAACGGCAAGCTGCTGCGCGGCAAACCAGCGCTGCGTGCGCGCATCATCGACCGCCTGGTTCCGGCAACCAAGTTGTTGACCGCGGCCCGCGAAGAGATCGACAAGCTCCATCAGAAGCAACGCAAGGCGAAGACCCGCAAGCTGAAGGGCATGGCATGGTGGCTCAGCCACACGCCGTTGCGGGCGCTCGCGATCCGTGCGGCAAACAAGGCACTCAACAAGGGGCAGGCGCGCTTCTACCCGGCGCCCAAACGCGCCCTACAGTGCTGCGTCGACGCGTTGCGCTTGAAGCCAACGGATGGTTTTGCGCGCGAAGCGAAGGCTTTGGGCGACATGATCATCACCAAGGTCAGCAAGGGCCTGGTGCACCTGTTCTTCCTGACCGAACGCCAGAAGCGACTCGGCAAGCACGAGCAAGCCAAGAACCTGAATCGCGCCGTCGTCATCGGAGGTGGCGTCATGGGCGCCGGCATCGCCGCACAATTCGCGACCAAGGGCATGCCAACGCGGCTCTGCGACGTCGCGCTCGAACCGCTCGCAGCTGCGAAGGCGCGCCTGCAAGCGGGCCTCGACAAGTTGCTCAAGCGTCGCCGTATCCAACCACACGAAGCGACCGCGACGCAGGATCGCCTGGCCGTGGCGACGTCACCCGGCCATCTGCGTGACACCGATCTTTGGATCGAGGCCGTAGTCGAAAACCTGTCGGTGAAGCAGAAGATCATGAGCGATGCGATTGCTCAGGGTCTACCGGACGATGCGATCCTCGCAACCAACACGAGTTCGCTGTCGGTCACCGCGATGCAAGAACAGGTCGCGCATCCCGAACGCGTTGTCGGCATCCACTTCTTCAATCCACCGGAGAAGATGCCGCTGGTCGAAGTAATTCGCGGCAAGCACACCAGCGATGGTGTCGTCGCAACCGCTTGCCGACTTGCACTTCGCCTCGGCAAGTTCCCGATCGTGGTCGAGGACTCGCCTGGATTCCTGGTCAATCGCTGCTTGTCGCCCTACATCAACGAAGCGGCTCGCATGGTGCTCGAGGGCACCAGCCCCGAAGCGATCGACAGTGCGATGCTCGACTTCGGCATGCCGATGGGACCGTGTCGCCTGCTCGACGAAGTCGGGTTCGACGTTGCCGACAAGGTCAGCGACGTCATGCACGCAGCGTTCCCGGAACGTATGCAACCGTGCGAGTTGTTCGCTGCGATGGTCGCAGCCAAGGCACTCGGACAAAAGACCGGCGGCGGCATCTACGGCAAGGACGGCAAGGGCCACGGCCCGGGCCGGGCGGTGATCGAAGCGCTTTGCAAGCAACGCGGCACCCCGGCCCGTGAGGCGTCGCGTTCCGAATTGCTGCAACGCTTGATCTACCCATTGGTCGACGAAGCCTACCGCTGTCTGGAGGAGGGCCTGGTCCAGGATGAGCAAGATCTCGACCTCGGCTTGGTCATGGGCATCGGCTTCCCACCATTCACTGGCGGCATCACGCGGTTCGCAGAAGCCGAAGGGCTCGCCGCGATTGTCTCGAAGCTGGACGAGTTGAGCCGCAGCTTGGACTCACGATTTATTCCGTGTGACGGCCTGCGCCGGCGCGCGCTGGACGGCTGATCCGTCCCCCTGGCGGCGGTGCCATCGCCGTCTCACAACTGGCCCATGGCAGTCGCGGGGTTCTCCCCTGGGCGCAAATGCGAAGCAGTTGTGATCAATGGATATACAATACTTTACGCGCACCGAATGCGCTGCAGAAGGCAGCGTCGACAAGTCGATCAGAAGCTTGTTATTCGCGTGTGCATTTACAACCAGAGGTAGTTCCTTCCGTGAGGCCCCGGCCCGGCATCTCAGCAAGCCTGATCACGGCTTGCTTGTTGGCCGGCTGTGTTACACAGCCGAGCCCCGGGATTTCCCCAGGCGAAGCGACCTCTCCAGATGCCCTGGCGGTGGCGCCGCTGGCGCACCCCGCGGGTCATGTACTCCGCATCGGACTTGAGTTCTTGCCGCCAGATGAGCGCTTCTCGAACGGCACCGATGTGCGCGTGGTGCCGCGATTCGCCAGCAACCCAA
>CAXBFC010000270.1:0-11007 GCA_963974725.1 uncultured bacterium
TGACCTCGACGATCTCTGTGATCTTCAGGCCCTGGCGGAACAGTGACTTGATCAGTTTCACCTCGGCGGGCGTTACGTTGCTTGTGCCAGGTGTGCGGCCCATCGTTACTACCAGCCCGAGCGCGTGCGCTGCGTCGAACTGCGCCTGTTTCGCTCAGCCACCTCTCGCTGATCCAGGGAGGTTCCGTACTCGGGCATCGTTTTGTTCTCTTGCATGACCAGCCGCCCCGACATGCGCCCAGTGCCAGGACGAATCCAGATCACTTCAACTTCCTGACCGATCGCCACGAAGAGCTTCTGCGTATTCCAAGCTGCCGGCGCTTGGTTGCGAGCCTTGACTGACTTGCCGTCCAGAGAGACGAGCGTATCGCCTTCGAGGATTCCGCTCTTTCGAGCATCGTCGGACAAGCCATTGACGAAACCGTTGTCCTCGAACGAGATCCCGGCCTGAGCTGGAGCGATACGAAAGCACCAAGCACTTCCCTGCGGCCGGTAGTGAGGTGTCGACATGCTCATGCCGAGGCCAACGTACTGAGAAGTGCTTCCGGCGTACACAGATGCACCGGGCGCGTAGATCATGAAGTCAGGTCGCAAGCCTAGTTCTTCTGTTACGTGCTTCTTGAGTCCGAGGGCCTGAGCAGTCGCTGTTCCGCCGGCGAAATCCCCGTTGACGCGCAAGTAGACTGAGCTCGAAGGAAGCTCATCGGGGATCTCTTGGTGACCGATCACGGGGCACGCGATGTGCGTCTGTGGGAGCGCCGTCGCTTTGTCGAAGCTGGCGAATCGATGCTTGGAGAAGCTGTTGCAGGCTCCTAGAAGAGCCAACAAGAGAAGGAGGGCTGCGCGCATGAACTTCTTCATCGTTGAGTGTGAGCGGCGGTGGCTGTGGCCCGCAGCCAGTGGATCAAACCAATATGCCGACTACTTGAACGTGATCCAAGTTACTGGATGCAGCTCCCAACACGTTTGCAGCTTCGACCGCCACTTGGTCGGGCCGACTTGCCCTGGCGTGTGGCAGGAGTCGTATAGCATGCCACCCGTCACGAGCACCGGGATGCCTGGCGAGTAGTGCTTGTACTTGCGACCGGGCAACAGAGACCCCATGCCGCTCTCGTATCGACCGCGAACGGTGGCGAGTCGGTCGGCTTGCTTCTCCGTCGTGTAGACGTTGTCCGCCGGCCAGTCCGGCAAGCCGGACACCTCGACGTTGATGCACACCGTTGGGTTGGTCGGGTGATCGCCAAGGATGACATGGTAGTCATTGTCCGTCGGTCGATTGCTCGCGAGTATCCAACCCTTGATGCGTGCAAGGCGCTGCTCTTCGGGGACGCGGGCGGACATGTGGTCGCGTGAGATGTTCTTCGCCTGCATCTCCGCATCTGAAGGTCGCGCAGCGAGAAAGGTCCTGACCGATGAGTAGCGACTCTTGGGGCTGGTCGGATAGCTGAGCTTCGCGACCTTGCGGCAGACGCCCGTGTAGGTGGCACTGCTCAGCAAAGCCGTTGGCGTGACTAGATCTGTCGCAAGGACACGGCTGTCGCCATCCAGCAGCGATGCCGGCTCGGGACCATCAGGCTCATCAAGTTCGGACTCGTCCTCCGTAACCTGATACTTGGAGTTGTCGATGGCCTCCTGCGCCGGGGCATCGTCGGTGCGTTCCCATGGCTCGAACGCGCTGCACGCAGACAACGCCAAGAGTGCGAGCAGCAAGGTCAGAGCACGGGTGTTCAGCTTCTTCATTGTGTCGTAGTCCGATCGCTAGACCACTCGTTCTCCCGGACAAGTGCGGCTAGCGCATTGATAGCGTGCCGCTGCAGGGGCCGGCCGCGCCAAGTGTCAGCGGGAGCTGCTTCGGGCAGCGGGCACGAGTTGTAATACGGCATTCCGTGCCGCCACATCCAGTGCAGCCTACGCACTGTGGCTGTTGTCGTGCGGCCAATCATCGGCGAATCTGTGGCTATGAGAAGGACCGCGCTCGTTGTCGCCGCTGCCGGCTTGTTGATCACCGGTGCCGCCGCGCAGTCCACGACCTTCGGCCTGCAGCAAGTGATCACGACCCTTGCTGGTGGTGCGTGGTCAGTCTACGCAGTCGACCTCGATGGCGACGGCGACGCGGACGTGCTGTCGGCGTCCCCCGCTGACGACAAGATCGCTTGGTATGAGAACCAGGGTGGTGGCGTCTTTGGCGCGCAGCAGGTGATCACCACTGGGGCTGACGATGCCATCTCTGTGTTCGCGACTGACCTTGATGGTGACGGCGATGCGGATGTGCTGTCGGCGACACAAGGCGACAGCAGGGTAGCATGGCATGAAAACCAGGGTGGTGGCGTCTTTGGCGCGCAGCAGGTGATTTCGACGGCTGCCAGTTATTCCACCTCAGTCTACGCCACTGACCTGGACGGTGACGGTGACGCAGACGTGCTGTCTGCTTCACTGGGCGATGACAAAGTCGCATGGTATGAGAACCTGCTGCCGCCGCCGGGAGGGCATGTGAGTTCCTTGTCGACTGTCTACGGTGCAGGATGCGGCAGTCCGGTCATGGCGTTTGCGCCTACCTCTACTGCCATCCTGAATACGTCGATGACAGGCGTCGTCACCAATACACCAACGCCGCTATGCGTCGTGGCTCTAGGTTACAGTTACACCACCATGCCGGGTCTCGGTTCGCTGCCAATTGACCTCAGTTCGACAGGAATGGCAGGTTGTTACCTGTGGCAATCGGGTGACATCTTCGGATTGCCAACGCAGAACATCGGGCAGGCATTCAGTGTGGACTGGGCCTTGCCGGTCCCGCTCAACTTCGCACTTCTTGGTGTTCACGCCTACACTCAGGCGTTCAGCTACGCCCCCGGCGCGAATTCGTTGGGGGTCGTCGCAAGCAACGCGATCGACTGGCTGATCGGGAGCCAGTAGGCGCTCCTGTAGACTGAGTCGGATCCGTATGCGCTGCTATTCCGTCGCCACACAGAGCAGTGGGCCGCCGTCTAGGCCGTATGCCGTATGGTCAGGTGCCCCGGCAGACCTACCATCTACAGGTGGAGAAGGTTGCCCGACCCGTCGCTTCGACGGTAGTTGCCACGAGTCAGGGAGCCACGCGAGAATATCGGAGGACGAGCTATGCGACGGACGATCAGGATTCTACCGGTGTTGCTACTAGCAGTGTGTTGCTCATGCAACAAGGCGACCAAAGCATCGGCGACCCCGAAGCCGAGGACTCCGATCACTGCAAATATCGGTGAAAACGAACTACAGCAGCGGCACAGGCTCAGGGGTGAAGTCGGATGGATCGCGATGAACCTCAAGGGCGAACCGAAGGGGTTGCTAGGGTTGACGCTCACTGTTGAAGAGGGGCCAGCGTTTTGGCTTTCGCCCAAGGGGATAATGATGCTTCGCGCAAGCGATATCCCAGTGGACTACTGGATGAGCGCAGTCGCCAAGCGTGACGTTAATGACCAAGGCGAATGGCTTCGCGCAAAGCTATCGCCGAGCAACAACAAGTCCGGCAACGGAAGAGATGACGCGAAAGCCAGCGTTCCTGGGTGCCATCTCAAACTTGCCCCGAAGCAAGGTGAAGCGTTCTCCTACGACCTTACGGTTGGTTCAGGAACCGCTGTTCATATGAGCGTGCGGTTCTGCATGCTGGTTGAACAAGTGCAAGGTGACAGGGTGACGCTCCTGACTACGTTTGAGGACATGCGGTTGCAGGGGAAGTCGCTTCCCGCCGAGGTGCTGGAAGGGGTCAAGAACATCCGCGTGCGCGAAGTCATGAGCTCGACCAACAATTTGGTGTCATCTTCAACCGAAGGACTGCTCCCCGGCGAGTCAGCGCCGGAGTCTTCGTATGCCGTGAGTTTCCCGGAAGGGTTAGTGCGTATCGGCGACACTTGGAAAGCAACGTCTACGAACAGCAGCAAGCAGCTAACTGCGGATTGCAAGCTGGTGCGAATCAACGATGTGGGCAGCACCCGGGTCGCGGTGATCGAATCAAGCTTCGCTCAAGACATGGGGCTATCAGTCGCCTTGAATGGTCCGGCGACCCGGCTAGTCGACACTGCCAATGGCATGTTGCTGGAAGCAAACATGCGTGCAAAGTCAGGTCTCGGGACTGCGCTCTGGTGCAAAGTGAAGAGGGTCCCCAAGTGACTCGCGGATCTAGAGCGCAGTCATTCGGTGCGGGGCTTGCACTGCGCGCCTGCGCCGTCGTCCTTTTTGTGGCCGCCCTGCCATTCGCCTGGGAACTGGTTGCATGGGATGCAGGGCACTCTGAATCAGCTCGCCCTTCGTTCTTCTCCTTGTTCTCGTCGTGGGGCCTTGGAAGGATCCCGCTCTTAGTTCCAGTCCTCCTGCTTGGGGGCGCCGGGGTCACTCTCTGGCAAAAGGGCACCCCGCCGCCGCCGTCCGCTGAGTGACACTTCCCGATCTGGCCGTATCCGCAGGCGGACATGCGATTGAGGGGTGCTTGACTGCCGCCGACTGAAACTGTCAAGTTATGCGCGTGAAGGAAATCACCAGCGAAGACCTTAGGTGGAACCTGACGCGAGTCGGGGCCGAAGCCGCCAGGGGTGTGCGTTGGAAGGTGCTCTTCCACGGCAAGCCCCGCTTCGCCATTGTGCCGATCGAAGACCTTGAGCTGATCCAGGCCAAGTCTCCGAAGAAGCCGGCGAAGAAGAAGCCCGCCAAGTAGCTCTTTACCCCGTTCTGAAGAACGGCCCGACGAGGTGCGCTAACACCACGCCGAGCCTGACGAGTCCCCTGATTACGCAGGATGTCGCTATGTCCGTTAGACCGAATCGAAGCCCCGAGCGCAACACCGCGCGCGATGGCTCATCCCTCCCCGTGTTCACCGTGATTCTCGCCCGCCCTTGCGGCGGAGATCGATCGCAACTGCTGTTGCGTGACACCTTCGAGAGTCGCCCGGAGCAAGCGAAGAAGTTCGCGGTCAAGATGCTCGACGGGGGCACACATCGCTACGGCCTGCCGCTCGACGCGCAGGTGTTCGATGTTGGCGGTGTGTTGGTGTTCGCCTGTGATGCGGGGTTGGCACGATGAAAACCGCTCACCTGCCGATCAAGTTTCGCGGTCCCTTAGCGCCCGTCGCCCGGTTGCTGCAGTGGTGTGGCGGCGTCATGCAGCGCATCGCCCGGAGGATAGCATGAGTGCCTTTCCGGTCGTTACCGCGCCCTCGATGTCCTTGCTGCCCGCGCTGTCGCCAGCCGCAGCGAAGGCGTTGGACGTGTCCCCCGCCGAGATCATCACGCGATGGCTAGCAAGCGTCAGCCCATCGGCTCAGAGGTCGTATGCGCGTGCACTGAAGTCGTTTACCGCATGGGCCATGCCCGGCGAAATCGAGCCGCAGCGTGGCCTACAGCTACTCTGCGAGGCCACCAGCGGTGGCGCGCACGAACTGCTAGTTGCATGGCGCGACTTGCTACTAGAACGCCTAGCACCTGGCACGGTCGCGGGCAACTTGTCGGCCATCGCATCGCTGATGCGCTGCTGCCGCCGTGCCGGACTAGTCACCTATACGATCGAAGGCATCGCACCGAAGCGCGAGCGCGTGCAAGATCGTCGCGGTCCCGGTCGCGGTGATATTGAGCGATTGGTTGCACATGTTGACGACCTCGCAGTAGCCGGCAAGCGCCAAGCCGTTCGCGACTCTGCAATCCTGCGGTTGCTCTACGTCGGAGCCATGCGCCGGGCCGAGGTCTGCGGCCTGCGGCTGGAAGACGTGGACTTGCACGCATCAGATGGCCCAACCGTCTACCCGCGCCGAAAGGGGTTTAAGACGCGCCAACCGCTGCTTGCCAGCGCCCGTACCGCCGAAGCATTGACCGCCTGGTTGCAGATCCGGGGCGATGAACCCGGCTACCTGTTCCACCGTCTTGACCGTGCCGAACACCGCGACCAGATGGCCGGTGAGTCCATGCGGCACCTGCTGAAGCGATACGCCGACGCTGCAGGCATAAAGGTTCCCGTCAGGCCCCACGGTCTGCGGCACTCAAGCGCATCCGAGATCGCCAAGCGCGGGAGCCTCGACGAACTAATGGCACTCGGCTCGTGGAAGTCGCTGTCAGCGGCATCGAGCTACTTAGACAAACGATCCGAGACGCGCCTGCGCGCGCTTGTCTTGGTGGACCTGTAACACCTGAAAATACCCAATGACAATTGAAGGAGGAGAATGGGATCCAAGGATCCGGACTCGCTGGCTTGAGGCTGCATACCAGTGGAAAGATGCTGTCGACAGTCTTAGGGACGATTTGCGCTTGCGTGTTATTGCGGCCCGTGACGCTTGCGATGTCGAGCTCATCGAGTCGATGCACACACTGCAACAGGGTCATCACCTCACGAAGGTGCAAGAGGCGACGTTTGAGTTTGCTGTTGCTGCCGAATCTCTCGGGATGTGCTCGACCCCCGTGAACGAATTCTACGACTGCGTCATGGCACCTGAGGCACAGTTCTCCGACATGATAGATGCTGCGGTCGCGTGCATGCCACTCTTCAAGAGGTTCGCAATGCGCATTGGCGCGGAGCAAATAGGCAGGTTGCCACAGAAACTGTTGGGGGATGACACGGCTGGCGACGCCGCTTCGACCGCGCAAGCCGACGTCCGCGCGCTAGCGATCGGGATGGCCATGCAGCGCAAGACCATGACTGACATCGCGACGTCTATCGGCGTTCGTCGGGCGGACCTCTACGAGAAAGAGGAGTGGGCCGAGTTGAGAAACCTACGCGAGCAAATCGCCAAGGTGACAGAGCAAAGCAGAGCCGAATATGCCGACCGTGTACAGGATCGCTATGCGGGTGAGAATCCCATCGACGCCTAGGTATCGACATGACCAGCACTTGTGTCATCGAGACCGCGTGTACGAGCCGTACACCCCTCGGAGAGTGTATGGCCAACAATCCAACTGCTGCTGATTCCGACACGTTTGTGTGGTTCGCCGAACTGATGATCGCCCGCCAAGTTGGCGATCGGCCACGCGAGTTAGAAGCTAAACGACTGCTTCGACAACTCGGCGTTGATGTCCTTGTCGATTCATGGGTTCCGCAGTCAAGGGCCGCAGCGCAGGAGGCGGTCGCGTGACCGGCGCTCGTTTGCAAAAGCACGTACAGTCGCAAGCGGACAGTGGCCCTGACCTGCCTGATTCCTGGTATCTGCTGGACGCGAGTTTGCGCAAACCCTTTTGGACTGTCGCCGAGACAATGCTGGTGATGGGCAAGACGCGATCGACCATCGACCGGTGGCGCGATGATCCAAACAGCGGGTTCCCTGCCGGGCGTGTTGCTTCGCCGGGTAAAGGTAAGAGCCGTAACAAGGGCACGGTTTGGTTGCCTGCCCTGCAGGTTCTTCGATTCATGGAAGGAAGCGACTAATGGTCAAGCAAGGCAAGAACCCATACAAGCGGCCCGGCTCGCCCTACTGGTATATCTGGTTTCTCGATGCTAGCGGTCGCGAGCAACGTAAGAGCACACGCTCGAAGCACCTGGCAAACGCACAGCGCGTGCTTGCCAAGAAGCGTCAGGAAGTCGAAGACGCTCGCACTGGCTTGGTTGATCGATTCGCCAAGTCGCGTAGCCGACCGCTTGAGGAGTTCGTGCAGGACTACCGTGCGCACCTTGTCGCGCATGACCGCGATCCTAAATACGTGGAAGGTTGCATACGGCACTTGCATGAGGCCATCCGTGCATCGGAGGGTTCGATGCTCACCGACTTTGACGCAGGAGCGGTTGCGCCGCACTTGACTGAAGTTCGCTCCAAGCACAGCAATAAGACCTACAAGGAGCACGTTGGCTCGCTGAAGGCTTTCGGCTCGTGGTTGGTTGAGAATCGGCTTTGGCCTGAGAACCCGTTCAAGGATCTGAAGGCGAAGAAGTCCAAGGACGGCGACAAGACGTTCGTTCGGATAGGGCTAGTGCTTGATCAGGTAACGATGCTGGCTGAATCCGCGACGGTTAGAGGTGTGCAGGCATATGCCCGGACCCATCAGGGCCGACGATCCCCGAAACACGCCGGTATTGTGCAGGCTGGTAAGGACCGCGCATTGCTCTACTGGGCCGCAGCGACAACCGGCTTTCGTAGCGAAGAGCTTGGTGCATGGACGTGGGAAGACCTCAACCTCGAAGGCAATAGCCCCCGCGTCGAGTTGTCCGGGCGGTTCACCAAAAACCGTCGCGATGCGAACATCCCGCTGCAGCCATTCATCGCTGACGCGCTCAAGGCGAAGAGGAAACACATCGCTGTCACTACCGGCAAGCTGCCTGGCCCACGCGACAAGGTGTTCCATATCCCCGATGGCCTGGCAGAACACGTTCGCCGCGATGCGGTTCACGCTGGCATCCTTAAGGACCACCGGCCGGCCTACCGGCGACTCGACTTCCACTCGCTGCGCTACTCATGCGTGCGCATCCTGCGCGAGCTGAAGGTGCCTGTTGAGATCGTGCAGAAGGTGCTGCGTCACAGCGATATCAGGCTCACCCTTGAGCTGTATGGATCCACTGAGGACGAGAAGGTCACCGACACGATGCGCGGTGTCATTCCCACGCCGGACCTGTTCAGAGGACTGGGCAGTTCAGTGGGAAGTAACCCGCGCCCAGACGCTGGCGAAGATGACGAAACACGGGGCACGGGCCCCAATGACAAGAATGGCGGCGCCGCGTCGGCTTCCGCTGGATAACGCAATGATTAGCAACCTGACGAAACATGGTTGCGCGATTGGCTACGTAGGCCGTGGGACTTCGAGTCCTGCAGGGCCTACCACCTATAGTGCCGTTTTGCGGCGTCTAATGGCGGTTTTGAGAGTTGGGGGGTGCGAGTGTGCAATGGAGTGTGCAATGGACTCGTTCACAGCGTGGCACAACCTGGCACAACGTGGCACGAGCTGGCACAACCTGGCACAGCGATTCGGAGTGGTTGCAGGGCGAAAACCTGCAATCGGGGTGTTCGCGGGTTGGTGAGACGGCTGCTCGTCGGGGCTGGCGACGTGGTTGCCGACGTGGGCGGGTGTGGCATAGCGGCACATCTCGGTGGGCCATACCTGTTCTGGATCGTGATCTGGTGCCGGTCATGCATTTGCCGCTAGCCTGTTTGATCGTGCCGCACTCTCGCCGATGCTCGGTATGGTGACTGTCGCCCGTTCCGAAAAGCCTGCGCACCTGAACCGTTAAACAAGCATCCAAAGTCATCGCTCTCCCTAACCCCGACCGAAGTGTCGGCAAGGAAGGCAGATGACCGATTCTCAGAACCCACAAGACAACCAGTTTGGCGAGCAGCGGCCAGTTGGCCACCCGGACAAGCGTGCGACCGACCATGGCTTGCATGACCATGTTGCGCACACGGAAGCGCCGGAGAGCGGCGGCGACGTGCATGTGGGAGGCGTCAGCCTGCTGGTCGGCGTGTTGGCGAGGAATAGATGAATAATGGGGAATTACTAATATGCACAATCCGAAGTTCATCCTGCCTGCCTTGGCCTGTCTTATGTTTGCCGTGGTCGGCGTCTGGTTCTGGAACTCGGACTATCCCGCCGCCGGACCAGGCGCAGGAGCCCCCCAACCGAAGGCCGGGCAAGCGTCCGATCGCGGTACCCCGGCGACGCCCGAGACCGGCTCGGTACCAATTGCCCGCGAGAGACACGACGACCTCGTCGAGTATCGGATCACGCGCACGGAACAGGGCTTCGACGAGGCCTGCGGGCTCGCGACCGCGGACTTCCGGGTGCGTCGGAACATCGTGATTCCGGAAGGCGCCTGTGCATCCGTGATCGGCTGGGACCCGTCGTTCGGCGACGCTGCGGTCCTGTATAGCGATCGCCGTCAACCGCTGGTGATCGGCAGCGGGGCCAGATCGCTGCGGCTGCCGCCCCTGCCAGACAACGTGATCACGGTCGAGTATTCGGACGCGGGCGACTGTGAACTCATTACCCATTCCGTGAGCCCGGCCGACTGGGTCTTCGCGGTCGCTGAGTCCCGCGCGGATCCGCAGCTCGACTCGGTGATCATCGGCCCGACTTGTCGGGTGAGAGCGGTCTATCGCGGTGCGAGCAGGGTCAGTGACTGGAGCAACGGCGCGAACGTAGCTGCCCTGGCTCCCAAGCACAGGGCTGTGTCCGTTCACGTCGAGATGGCCAATGGCCGGCCGGTCTCCGGCGCGGTCGTGCACGCTATCGACGACAGGGGCGCAGTGCGCGACCGGGGCCTGACGAACGAACTAGGCGAGGCCCTGCTACGCGTCCCGGATGGATGGCAGCGATGGGTAGCCGATCTGGATGGCATGGTGGCCGGTGACAGCCGCGAAATGCACGGTGCTAAGATCGTGCTCGGCGACGCGCGCACCATCGACATCGCATTGTCGATCGAAGGCGATGAGGCCGTTTTGCGCGGCAAGGTGTCCTGGCAGGGGGTGGTGAAGCGCAGTGCCCTGGTCGAGTCGGGTCGTGCACGCTTGCGCGACGTGGCAAAGGGCCCGGTAGAGCTCACGCTCGAGAATGGCGGGCCGTGGGCCGAAACCGGCGTCCCGGGCAATGTGGTGCGTCACGATTGGGAGATCGAGGCGACCGATTCCCTCAGTGGCGTGGTCGAAGGCATACCCGCCGAGATCGGCGCGACGTTCGTGCTGTTGCATGGCGCGGGTCCGCGCGCACCGGCCGTGATCGGACCGCTTGGCACGTTCCGGTTCGAAAACGTCCCGACCAAACCGTTGGAGTTGCGTGTCGTCGTGCGAACAAGCGACGGTTCGGAACGCATCGTCAAGACCGAGCGGGCTGATCCGCGTCGGTACGCACGCATCTTCGTTGCGTCAAGCGAATTGCCAAGTGGCGCGCTGCACCTCGACGTGCGCTCGCACGGGGGCGGCGTGAGCAGGGGGGCATGGTGGCCGGTCCGGTTGACCGGGGCCGATGGGAGACCGCGCGTCTTCTCCGGCTCGGTCATCGACGGAGTCTGCGACATTGCCTGGATTCCGTCGGGCACGTATCTGTGTGAGATCCGCGTGCCGGGTTGGAAAATGCCGTA
>CAXBFC010000271.1:0-10998 GCA_963974725.1 uncultured bacterium
GGGGGCGAGCAGTGTGCCTGGTTGCAGGACGAGGATCGCGTCACCGGTTGCCATGCGGCGCAGTCGTTCCCAGCGCTGTCCGTACGGAATCGGCCGTCGATCTTCGACCACGTGTACCCGATTATCGTGAGCAGCCAGATCCTGGACCGAAGCGCGGGCGTCGCCGTCACTGCGAGTCCGGTCGAGCACTAGGACTTCATGGTCGCAGTCGGCGAATGCGACCTGCGCGGCCGCGACGCTGGCACAAATGGTGGTCGCATCGTAGGCAGGATCCTGCGATGGATCGGCCACGAGCAGGATGCTCACCGCTGGCTTCGGACGAGAGCCGCGGGCGAAGAAGAACGACCGCCCGGCCTTCTTCTTGGCAACGACCTCGAAGCTGTTTTCGCGCTCGACGCGCTCGCTGTGAACGACTTCCATGTGGCCAAGGTCGTGCAGGAACTGCTCGACGTCGTCAGGCACGTAGTCGTCCTTGTGGCCCGGGTTCGCTCCCGGAGTACCGACGTTGGGGTAGAAGTCGCGCAGTGGCAAGAACAGGCTCAGATGTCCGCCTGGTCGCAAGATGCGGGTCCATTCGGCCAACGCCTGGTGCGGATGCCAGAGATCTTCGAGGCAGTGGCTTGAATAGACCGAGTCGAAGCTCTGATCTTCGAGGAACCACAGGTCGCGCACGTCGCCGATCCAATCGCAAGCGTCGAACTTGAAGAAGTCGACGCCGATCGCTTCGGGATGGACCTTGTGGCCACCGTGGCCGAGGTCGGCAATGCGGCCGCCGAGGTATTGCTGCAAGCGACCGCGGCACAACGAACTCTCGCTGCGGTCGTCGCCGGTGACGCCCGGCACGAAGGCTTCGAGTGCTTCGTTGATGAGGCGCAGCGGTAGATCGCGCCGGAAGTTGGTGTCGGAGCGCAGCACCTCTAGCGCTTCCGGCTGGAAGATCTTCAGCGCTGGCGGGAGCGATGTAGCAGCGGGCGTGCCGTCGGCCAGGTAGATGGTCGGCGTGCCGAGTTCTGCGGCAACCTCAAGCCAGGTTTCGTCCTCGGCGATCAGGCACGACGCGTCGCGCAACAGTGCGCGCATCGAATCGGCATCTCCGTCACCGGCGAAGGGCAGGCAGCGACCAACTTCGTGGCTGCGTGCCCGGTCGATCTGGACGAACGGCAAGCGGCTACGCCATGCAGTGACCCAGTGGCCGCCGAAGCGTGAGCCTGCGGGCAGCGCTGCTTGCGCCGTATGGAGCACGATGTAGGGCCGCAGCTCATCTGGGAGCGGGGCCGAGACAGCTTCTGTGCGGAGGGCCTTGTCCATATACAGGCGGTGTCATCGGCCATTGCGCGCCACGCCTGAAGTGGATCGGTGCCCGGCGTCGGCCGCGATCTTGTTCCTTGGCCGATCGTTGCGCGCCATCCGTATCTGCTGCAGCTACTTGCATCGTCGATCGAGGCGCTGCGTTCGCCGCTCGTCGCCAAGTAGTGGTTGCCGACCTCAAGCCCATGCGGGGTTCCGTCGATAGCATGGGGGGCTCGGGTTGTCATCGACAAGGAATGGGAGATCACCTACGTGGCCAGACCTGCAACTGCCGGTCTGCACTCGAAGCCGGCCGTGGCAAGTTTTTCCGGCCGATGCCGAAGTGTTCATCCGCCAGCGACAAGCGTCGGGTTCTGACCAGGCGCTCAGCAAGGGCATGTCGTTGCGGTCGTTTGATGGCAGGCATGTCGTGACTCTGGAGGTCGATTCCGGGGCCACGGCCAGCATGCGGCGCCCTTTTCGATGACGAGCAACGGCGGCTGCTCGGTCGCTAGCTCGTCGTCATTGCTCGAACATCCGCTCGACCGCTGCGGGTTCTTCTCGTGGCAGGATGCTCCGGTCGCGATTGCCCCATCGACGTGCGACGCAGTTCTGACAACTGCGGGCGCCGCGGTTGGGGACGGAGTCCCACAGATCACCTACTCTCCTCTAGACACCCGCCTTCCCCCCGCTTGAAACCATGCGCCACCTACCTGCTTGCGTCTTGCTTCTTCTTGGCACGCCGATCCTCGCACAGAACTACTACATCCCGGATAACGACGCGACGTCCGGAACTCCGAACGTGATCCCGTTCGGCCAGCCGTCGCCTGGAACCTTTTCCAACTGCCGCATGCATGTGCGCACAACCGCGGCGGAACTCGGCAACCTGCCAAATCTGATCACGGGCCTTGGTTTCGCCCCCAGCAGTAGCGGTAGCGCCCACTTCGATACGCTCGAGGTCGTGATGGACCACATCCCGCCGACGCAGGCATTCAGTACGGTCTTTGCGAACAACTTGACCGCAAATGCGATGACCGTGCTGTCCGTTTCGGACTACACCTGGAACGTCACCGGCGACGTTTGGAACGAAATCGGGCTGCAAGGTTTGTTCCCCTATAACGGCGTCGACGACCTGGTCATTGAGATCACGACTACCAACGGTACGGCGCCAAGTGGCATGCGCCGTGATTCCAACCAACGCATCTACTCGCGGTCTGCAACGGCACCCGCACCATCGACGGGCATCTCCAGTAGCTCCGCGACCAAGTTTGAAGTCAGCATGCTGACCGGGCGCACTTCGTCGCACGGCGTTGGCTGTCCCGGTAGCAACGGCACGCCCAACCACACTCTCGGAGGCACCGCGCAAGTCGGCACGACGTTGTCGTTCGATCTCGCGAATGGCGTGCCCTCCGGCGTTGCCCTGCTGATCGCTGGCTACACGGCCACAGCGCCATTTCCACTCGATCTGTCGTTTTTGAACATGCCCGGCTGCTTCGCCTATACCGACCTGTGGTTCAGCGCCGGCGTGACTCTCGATCCGGCGGGTGGCGGTAGCTTTGCGTTTGCCGTGCCACTGAATGCCGTCGGCTTCCAGTTCTTCTCGCAGTACGCCTGCTTCGATCCAGGAGTCAACTCGTTCGGCTTCACGACGAGCAACTACGGCCGCACCTACACCGGCAACTAGGTCGCTGCATGCGGCATTGTTGCCGAAGGCTCGTTGCGGCCAGGCAAGCCTGCCGTCGATGCCCAACCAGCGACGTGTAGTCCAGGTAGTGCCAGCAGCTCTGTGGTGGTGGGCTGCTAGCCGCATGCATTCCTGGATGTCCGCGTGGTGGCTTGACTGGTGGATGCACTGCGCGCGGCAGCTTAGCCGCGAGTTCGTTGTCGATCTTGATCCTCGACGACGACGAAATCGACGCGCTGTTGCTCGAGCGGACTCTCGGCGAGCAAGGTGGCTTCGCCCTTTGCCACGCGCCGACGCGATCGGAAGGCATCGCGGCGGCACAACGCGAGGAGCCTGACTTGGTCCTGTTGGACCTTGGCTTGCCTGACGGCCAAGGAGTTGGCAACGTCGAGTTGGTGAGGCAACATACGCCCGCCCCGATCATCGTGCTGTCTCCCTCGAAGACGAGCAAGCCATGGTCGAAAGCAAGGCGCTCGGTGCCCAGGGCTACCTCGTAAAGGGCTGTTTCCGCACTGCAGAGTTCGTCGAGTCGATTCTCTTGGCGACCGAGTGTGGCCGAATATGGCGCGGTCATGATGCCGACGGCCGTCACGAGTGATACGGGCAAGCACGGGCACCGCCCGATGGCATGCGCTACGAAGTCGTTCGACCGATCCAGGTCAATACTTCGCTCTCGTAATGTGTCGGGGACGTCGGCGCGGCTCCCGGCAACATGACGCGCGTGAGCTTCACCTGCCAGGACGCTCCGAACGCTCTCTTCCAGAGCACTTCGAACTGGGTTGCAGCCGAATCGTCGCGGCGGTTACCGCCGATCTCAAACGCGAAGTAGACGTGCTGCGAGTTCGCTGGATCTGGCTTCGCAAGATCGATGCGCCACCAGAGGCGACCATCGACCTCGACGGCCGGCAGGTAGGTGATGACCTGGTCGGGAGCAAACAAGCATGCTGCGACCTTGTGCACGCAAAGGTGGCTGCGCGAATTGGTCGCATAGTGCAGCAGATCGAAGTGGCCGCCGGACTCGCGTCGGAATCGCGCATTGATCAGCCACGGCGTCGAGTAGGCATGCCGATCAGACTCCTCGGACAGTGACCGGCATTCGAGTTCGTGGGCAGGAGGTGCAAGTAGTGCGGCCATGTACGGTGGCTCGGGCGTGTCGCCGGGCGACGTAGTGCCGAGCGCGAAGTGCACCGCTGCAAGGGGAGCCACCAGCCACGCGATGTGCATGCGACCCATCGAATGTGGCTGCCCTGGCTCGACTCTCGCCGACTGTGGCATCGCCGACTGTGGCACGTGCGTGCGCAGAATCACCGCGACCAAGACGGCCACAAAAGGCAGGAAGACCGCTGTCCCGATCACGGCGTGCCAGGTCGCATTGTCGACCGATTGGGTCCAGCCGATACCGACCAAGAAGACGAACAGCGCCACGCGCGCGACGTTTGACAGCCATGCGAGTACGGCTGCGAGCGCGAACACCAACAGCGTGCGTTTGCGGTTGCGAGCCGAGCTCAACACCCCGAGCGCCGCGATGCCGCCGAACGTCAATAGTTGGCCGAGGCCGGAGCAATCGGGCGTGATCGCCAGTTCGTAGTGCGGAAACCGCACGACCGCGGAGGCTACCTCGTAGTCGGCGAGCCCGAGCGCAGCGGGCCATGCAATGATACTGGCTACGCCATGCTGAAACTGTGACGTCAGTGGGAAGTAGACGCTGTAAGGCAGCCCAAAACACATCAGCATCAACCCGCCATGCATCAAGCAACGCTTGATGGTCCATCGCGGTACGGCGAGCACGGCACAGCCAGTCGCGAAGACGACCAACGACGTGCGCATGCCGGTGGATGATCCAGCCAGCTCACTCGGAGCTAGCATCAGGGCCGCGGTCAGAGCCAGTCCGGCGCCGAGTCGATCCCTGCCTGACTGCAGTTCGAAGCGACCGCGAAATGGTCCCCGCGCCGTGCGCCAGAGGGCCAATGCCAAGAACACCCACAGAAAGACGAAGTGTTCCTGGTAGTGCTGGTCACGCAGATAAGCGAGCAGTGCTGCCTGGTAGATGATCAGCAGCGCCGCGCCGATGAGCGCACCTTGCACGGCGGCTCAGCTCTCCTTTTTGGCATCCTGCTTCGAACGCTTGCGGAACCGCATGCTGCCGTAGACCGCTGCTCCACCGGCCAACAACAGCATCGATGTCGGTTCGGGTGTGCCACCCGATGGACTCGGGTACTTCTTGCCCATGTAGTCGCTATCAGGGTTCTGAGGGGCCGCGGCTACCCCAGCGGCAAGGATCGCACCAACCAAACAACACGTGAGCAGCTTCATCATCATCTCTTACCGACTTTCGCGTCCTCTCTGGGGTCGACTCGCCGCACTGCGTAGCGGAATCGGGCCAACGAACGGTTGCGCGAAGGAGCAACTAAGGATCGTGCCAATTGCGTGTCAAGTGGGCTGGCAGCTGCCGGGAGTCGGGCGTCGCGCAATGCCCGTGCAAGCACTTAAGTAGAACCATTTAGGCCAGTTGGGGCAGTTGCGGAGGTGCAAAGTAAGCTCTGTTGGAACCCCGCGCGCCCAACAACCGACGTCACCCAGACCTACGGCTCGACGCAACCAGGAATCGAACTTGGGCAAGGACCTGGTCGCCTCAATCGGCGCGTGACTGCCAGGCAGCTGTCGTGCAGATGAGCCATTTTCGGGCAATCAGCAATCGTCGCTGCTTTTCTCGCTTGTTGCATGGCCAAGCTGCCAGGCCGACGGTGGGCAGCGCTTGGTCGGCAGGCGATTGGTCTGCACGCGGGAGGATTCGGGCGGGAGTCGATGGCAGTCGCGAGGTCTCGCAGGTTCTGAGCAATCCAGAGGACTTCGAGGGCCTCCGTCGACACGCTGAGATTTCTTGGCTTCCGCGGTAACCCCGGCCGTGATCTTCTTCGGGAGTAAGTATGAGTTCCGAATCCCAACCACGAGCCCAGGGCGGCTCGCTCGATCCCAAGAAGCTGTTGCGCGAAGCCATCGCAGGTGGCGACAGCGACTACGCGCAGAGTGGCTGGCAGCCGCCGCCAGTCGAGCAGCTTGCGGAGCAGTTTCCCGAGTTCGAAGTGCTCGAGCTGATCGGTCGCGGTGGCATGGGCGCGGTCTACAAGGTCGTGCAGTCGAAGCTCGACCGCACCGTCGCATTGAAGGTCTTGCCGCCCGAGCTAGCGCAGGATCCGGCGTTTGAAGAGCGCTTCCTGCGTGAAGCCCGAGCGCTCGCTGGACTCAAGCACGAACGCATCTTGACGTTGCACGACTTTGGCGAGCGCGGTGGGCTGTTCTACTTGGTGACGGAGTTCGTGGCTGGCATGAACCTTCGCCAATTGATGGATATGGGCGAGCTCAGTCCATTCGAGGCGTTGCGCATTGCGCCACAGATCTGTGACGCGCTGCAATACGCCCACGACCACGGCGTCGTGCACCGCGACATCAAGCCGGAGAATCTGCTGATCGATCTGGACGGCGAGGTGCGCATTGCGGACTTCGGCCTGGCGCGCATTGTTGGTGACGGCGCCAACGCGCCAGCGTTGACGCGCAGCACCCAGGTTCTCGGCACGCCTCAATACATGGCGCCGGAGCAGTGGCGCGACGGTCAGAACGTCGACCATCGCGCCGACATCTATTCGGTTGGCGTCGTGCTCTACGAGATGTTGACCGGGCAACTGCCAATCGGGCACTTCGACATGCCGTCGCGCAAGCAAGGCGTGCCGCCTGGCCTCGATGCGGTGGTGCAGAGGAGCTTGGCGCAGCGCCCCGAAGAGCGCTACCAGCAGGCGAGTGAAGTCAGCAGTGAGCTGGCTCGCAACGCGTTGGCGCGTGATGCCAAGCCAGCCCAGTCCGACCGCACTTCAGCTGGTGATCAACAAGCAAGCGCCGCGACCGCGCCGGCTCGCTTGCCCAAGTCGTTGCACGCTGCTTGGTCAATGCTGCTCTTGCTAGTGTGCGCCTACTTTGGCGTCGTCGCCTACGCACAGTTGTCCGCGGCAAACATGGGCCACGCGACCAGTCAAGGCCAGCCGATCGCGGCGGCTGCGGCTCAGTGGGCGAAAAACAACGGCGTGCCCCAGGGCATGAACCTGGTCACCCGCTACTACAAGGAAGTGCTGCTGCAACCGTGGGAACAGCGGCAGTCGGCAGCGGCAGCGCGCAACGAGCCGTTCACTGAACCGAAGCCGATCTTGCAGATCCCCTCGCCAGCGGAGGCGAAGCGCCGGTCGGTCTCGATGTTGAGGATGCCAGCAGTGCTTGCCGCGTTCGTCTTCACCTTCCTTGGCTTCTCCAGTGTCGCGCAGATCCGGCGCCGCCGTCAGACCAAGGGCCTGGCCCTAGCCGTATTCACCGCCCTGATCCTGCCGCTCGTGTTGGCAGTGACGATCCCAGTCTCGCTCGTGCTCAGCAACGTGCGCAATCAAGACACCGCCGTCCTGGCCGCAACCACGCTCGCCTTCGTCCTCGGCCTGTGCGGCATCCTCGCAATGAACTGGTACTACCGCTCCGTGAAACGTGCGTACGGTGCCAGGACCGAAAAGCACATCCTCGCGTCCTAGCCGCGCCAGCGTGCCAAGAACGTGCGGGCGGAGCGGCCGGTTTCGCCACTGGCTCATCCGGCGCGATTGCACTGCCGCTCAGGACGGGGGCCCGTGAGTGAAGAAGATGACTCCCCCTGGCGGCGATGGCTCTGCTGTCGCCGATCTCAGTCCAAGTTGTCACGACGTCGATTGCGGCGCTCACTGCGATCGAGAGTCGAGAGCAGTCAGGGCAGCCCAATCAGTTGGCATGCCCGCGGAGCGAGCAGGCACCGTGGATGTGGCGTCGATGTCGGATGCACGACAGCAATTGTCCGTAGTCCGACAATTGCCCTGATCATGTTGCCTGCGGCGACCGCCGCCGTCCCACGTGAGCGAGCGATTCTTGGTATTGTTCCCAGTGGTACGCCACGTGCTCTAGCTCACGTGCTCTAGTCGCGCGGTGCCATGCAGCCGAACGCCGTCTCACGATTGCGGATGCTGCATGTCTCCTCGTGCGCCGTGCACCTGACGTGGAAGAAGCCTCGAACTGCACGGTAGTTCCGAACTGCACACCGTTGCCCAGACACCGTTGCCCAGACTCCGTTGCACTGACTCCCTCGTTGGTTGGCGCACTCGTTGATTGGAGAAGATCATGCACTCACGCCTTCACACTGCCGTGTTCACTCTGATGGCCGCTAGCCCGCTGTTGGGTCAGACGCTACTCAAGGACTTTCAAACCGCGCCCCATCCTGAGGTTGCTAGTTCGGGGGCGATGCCGATCGCGGTGACGCAAACCGGCGAGTTGCTGTTTACGGCATACAGCCCTGGCAGCGGGCGAGAGTTGTGGAGCACCGATGGCACGCCGGCCGGAACCCAACTGCTTGCCGATGTGCGGCCCGGATACCAGAGTTCGCAGGCGATTCAGTTCGTGACGTTGCCGTCGGGATTGATCATGTTCACCGCGCGCACCGAACAGCACGGTTGGGAGCTTTGGCGAACGGACGGCACGACCGCAGGCACGAGCTTGGTCAAGGACATCTTGCCAGGTCCAGTGGGGTCCGTTGCCGTCGAGCTGACAGTGGTCGGCAACGGCGTGGTCTTCCTCGCCGATGATGGCGTGCACGGCATCGAACCCTGGAAGTCCGACGGCACCACTGCCGGCACGATGATGATTGCCGACACCAATCCCTTTGGAAGCATGTCGAATGGCACCGCACAGATTGCGGCGCGCGGACCGGGCGGGTTTGTGTTTACCGCGGCGCCCGGTCAACAGTGGCAGTTGTGGACGAGCGATGGCACGGCCGGTGGCACGAGCAAGATCGTCGACCTTCCAGCAAGCGCGATCTTCTGGCCTGCTCACCTCACGACGTTTGGTTCACGAGTGTTGTTCAAGGCGCGAGTCGTGGGCGGTAGCGACGACGCGTGGGTTACCGATGGCACAGCGGCTGGAACCTTCCCGCTCGGAAGTGGCCTCGCGAGTGGCTTTCAGGTGGTTGGCACAACGGCCTACTTCTCCAGTTCGGATCTCGAACTGTGGCGCACGGACGGCACGAACGTTGGCACGCAATTGGTAGTCGACCTCACTCCGGGAACCGGTCCGCTGTCGCCTACGCGCCCCGCGTTCCTTGGCTCGATTGGTGCGAATGTGGTGTTTACCGCCTTCTACGGCAACGGTCAGGATCGCGACCTGTTCGTTTCGGATGGCACGGCCGCCGGCACCATGGCAATCGGAACAGTGGCAACGTTTGGCTACTACGGCGCGGATGGCGCTACTCCGATTGGTGGTGCGCTGTACTTCCAGGGCACCGATCTCGGTCAGGTGCAAACGTGGCGAACAGACGGCACCGCGGCTGGCACGACGGTGTTGAGCAACGTTGTTGGCGATGGATTCGTCGAGCGAAACGCGATGGTGTTCTTCCGGGCGAGCGATGCCGCGACCGGCAGTGAACTCTGGGTCAGCGATGGCACGCCGCAAGGAACGCAGCTCTTTTTGGACTTGTACGACAGTGCCCGCACGCTTGATTCGGATGCCTACCTGGTGACGACGCATCGCGACGAAGTGGTCTTGGTCGCCGATGATGGGGTCAGTGGCAAGCAGCTATGGTTCACAGATGGAACGGCCGCCGGTACCCGCGCGATGTCGTCGTTTGGTCCGGGCATCTGGGCCGCGCGGGCAGCGTCGACCGGAAGCTTCTTGTTTGCGTCGATCGATGGCCCGGGCCTTAGTGACGATCCATGGATCTATCGCAACGCCAGCATTGGCTTACAGCAACTGCCGGTTGGCGCCACCTATCCTGGCTTTCGCGCCGGCAATGCCGTGGCTGCTGGTGGCCAGGTCGTTTTCGCAGGCGTGACTACGGCCGGCGGTGCGGAGCCGTGGATCAGTGACGGCACACTTGCCGGAACGCGACCCATTGCGGACCTGGTACCTGGTCCTGGCCACAGCGGCCCAAGCAACTTTTGGCATTGGCGCGGCAAGACGTTCTTTCGGGCCAATACCTCCGCAAGCGGTGGTGAGCCGTGGGTGACGGATGGCACGGCTGCTGGCACCTTCCAGTTGGCAGAGATGCTGCCAGGCAGTGCCGGCGTCTTGAACATCACCTTCGAAGCGGCCGGAGATCTCGTCTACTTCCACGCCGGCTCATCGTTCCCCGCTGCTCTGGATCTCTGGGTCACCAATGGCACGGTCGCCGGTACCTCCATGCTCGATGTCGAACCTGGCCCAGCCGGTTCGAATCCTCGGGCGATGACGCCGGTGGCAGATCGCATGCTGTTCGCGGCCAGTCGCAGTGGCGAAGAGCGCTTGTTTATTTCCGATGGTTCGATGGCGGGCACGCAATTGCTGCCGCAACCGACCAGCGTGTTCTCTATCGAACGAATCGCGGATGATCTCGCGTTGGTTGTCGTGAATCAGAACGGCGAATATCTCGGGTGGCGCTCGGACGGCACGGCGGCTGGCACCCAGCCGATCGGCAGTCTGCCATTGTATTCGGGCTTCGGTCTGCGCGGTAACGTGAGCAATGACAAACTGGTGCTCGAGTTCAATGACCCAGTTGTCGGCCGCGAGTTGTTTGTTACCGACGGCACTACTGCGGGCACGCAGTTGCTACTGGATATCGGACTTGAGAATGGTTCGCCGAGCCAGCTGATGCGAGCCGGCACGCGTCTGGTCGCCATTGCTGATGACGGGGTGCACGGCCGCGAACTGCACGGCTTCGATCTCGGTGCGATGCAAGACGAGACCGTCGAGAGCATGGGCTTCGGTTGCGCGGGTAGCGGTGGTCATGTGCCGACACTCGGAGTCGTTGGTGAGGCCGATGCGAGCAGCGCTGTTCCGTTTGATCTGGTAGTTGACGGGACTCTGGCGTTTGCGCCAGTCCTCGTCGCACTTGGCACGGAAAGCGTCGCGGTGCCGTTCTCCGGATGCACGGTGTTTGCTGGCGGGTCGTTGGTGTTCGGTTCGATGACGGCGAACGGTCTCGGCCGTGCGAGCATGTCGTT
>CAXBFC010000272.1:0-10957 GCA_963974725.1 uncultured bacterium
GTGCGAGCGACGCTCGGCTGGATCCGTGACCGGGCCAACGGCGTCGCCAACTTCCATGTCGGAGTGCTCCAGGAACGTGTAGACGATCGTCTTGTCGTAGTCCTGGTCGAAGCGTGGACGCTGCGTCAAGTTGCGCGGGAACGGACCAAACTCGGTCACCGTGTAACCGACTTCGGCAGCCGCGGCGTCGAGCACTTCGGCGTAGAACTTGGTCGCCTCTTCCTTGATCTCGTTCTTGATCTCACCCTCGACCTGGCGGCCAATGATGTCGATTCGCGTCGCCTTGCCATCGAGCTCGCGCTGCTTGCGATCGAGTTTCAGCTGCCAGGCTTGGGTCGCCTTGGTGCCAAGGTTCGGAGTCTTCAGCATCTCCTTCGCCTTGGCGATATCCGCCGTCACGCCGGTCTCCCATTCGGTGACCTTCTCGTCGATACGGCTTTGACGCTCCGCCTCGCGCTCGGCGAGGAACTCCGGGATCTTCTCCTTCGCGAGGCGCAGCAGCGTCTCGGTCATCGCTTTGGTCTTCTCGCGACCTTCGGCAACGGCCTTCTCGGTGTAGTAAGCATCCTCACAGAGCGGCTTGAGTTCTTCCCACGGCTTGAGCGGCTGGGCTTCCATCGCCAGCGCTTGGTAGATGATCGCAGCCTTGTAGGTGCGGCCAGGGCCGTTGCCGATGGCACCGACGCTGCGCAGGCTGGTGGCGACCATCGAACGCTCCCAGTGGCCTAGATCCAGACCAAGGGCGTCGAGGTCCTTGAGCGCTTCCGCGGTGACCTGGCCTTCGGTTTCCTTGTGCACGAAGCCGCTCTTGCCTTCGACCAGCTTGTTGAACTCGCCGACGAAATCAAAGCCGACGCGGGCGGCTTGCTCCGCTGCTTGCGACGCTTCGAGGGCGGTCTTGAGCGCTGTCTCGGCAGCTTCCGCTTCGGTCAGCTTGACCTTGAGCGGCTCGAGTTCCGCCTTGAGAGCTTCGACGGACGCCAACATGTCAGCGTTTTCTGGATCTTCTTTGAGCTCAGCTTCCTTGGCCGCCAGCTCGCGCTCCTTCATGACCTTGTCCTTCATCGCCGTGCGCGTCGTTTGCTGCGCGGTGTTGAAGTCGTTCTGGTTGCTCGCGACCTGGTCACTCAACGGCTGCACAACGGCAAGTTGCGCGGCCTTCAGCTTGGTGTTGAGGTCGACCATGACGCGCTCGGCTTGCACCATGCGCGTCAACTGTGCCTTGACGGCCTCGTCTTCGAACGGACGGTATTCGTTGTCCTGGCCACCTACGACCTTGAAGAACTCCTTGTCAGCTTCGTAGTAGGTCTTGAGTTGGTCGTCAGTGATCGAGTAATCGGCGAGCACGCCTTCGGCCCACTCGGCGGGGTCGAACTGTCCTTCGCCCCACATCAGGGCAGCGAAGCGCAGCTGCACAGTCGGCAGATCGAACGCGTTCATGCGTCCCTTCTGGATGTCCGACTGGTCTTCGAGCCACTTCTTGAGGTCTTCGTCAGTGAGCTCGGAGTTCGCCTTCATCTCTTCTTGGCGCGCCTTCTCGTCGTAGGTCGCTACCTTGAAGGCCACCTTCTCCCGATGCAGCAGCGTCTGACGCATGGCCTCGGCGTCGCTGGTGTCGAGCGCCAACAACTGCAGACGGGTATACATGCCAATGCGCATCGCTTCGGCGACGAGCAATCGGTATTCGGCGAGCGAACCAAAGCCGCTGTCGACGGCCAGCTTGGCAGCGGACTCCGCCGTGCGCAGCTCGCGCATCGCCTCGATGGCACGATCCACTTCCTTCAGCGACGGCTCGATACCTTCGGCGATCGCGGCGCGACGCATGATCGCGAACACTTCGCCAAGTTCGCTACTGCCACTTTCGCCAGGCAACACTTCAAGCACGACGCCGAATGGAATCGCACGCTGGTGGTTGCGCGCCACCAAGCTGCCGTAGCGGTAGTCCTCATCCGTCAGCTTGACGCGCTCGCCATTGACGCTGATCGTCGGCCGGTCGATTGCCTTGTTGAAGATTCCTCCGACCAGACCTTGGATCGATCCGCCGATCGAAAACGTCAGTAGTGTGAACAAGCCAGCCGTGTACAGCAGCTTCATCTGGTGGCGGCGGAAGAAGCCGTAGACACCAGTCAGTTCGTCGAAATCGGGTTCGGGAGCAGGGGTTGCCTGCGACTCTTCGGAAGTGGTCGACATTGCAGAAGGCGGAGCAGAATACTGGGTCAGACGGTTGCCGCGAGGGCCACGAGTGCAGATTTGGCTCTATCGGCAATCAAAAGGTCTAACCAGGGCGGAATTGAGGCCTTGGAGGAACTGAGGAAACGGTTGAGGTCTTGGGCGAGTGCAGTCCGGGTGCGATGGTCCGCTCCGATTGCTTGCCCCCCTAGTGAAGTTCAGGCCCGACTGGAAGTTGGGCCCGGCTGGAGTTTAGGCACCTGGAGCTTAGGCACCACTAGACGGAATAGCCTCACCGGAGAGCAAGATGGGGATGCCTTCTTGGACCGGGTAGAGCCAAGCGCCATCCGTCGTCGCCAGCGCAGCAGACAACGAAGCAGAAACCGGGCTGCCTCCACGATTCCGAGCGGATCCATGCTGGATCGCAGCGTTGGCCTGCTCGAGCTCCGTTGCCGTGGCCTCGCGCAGAGGCTGCCGCGACGTCGGACAAACGAGCATCGCTAGGAACTCGGGATCGATCATGAAGCAAGGTCCCGCCGCCCGAATCAGGACAACCCAATCAGGACAACCCAATCAGGACAACCCAATCAGGACAGCCCAATCAGAACAGTGAAGGATGAGTAGGACCCCGTGGCGACGGGCCACAGAGCGAACGACCACAAGGATCGCCAACAAGAATGCCAACAAGTAATGGTAGGGGCGGCAGGGCTCGAACCTGCGACCACCGGCTTAAAAGGCCGCTGCTCTACCGACTGAGCTACGCCCCCATATGCTTCCCGGCGTGTTCTCGCCACAAAGCGGGGCGACGATGAAACCGCCTGACCGCCATCTGTGCAAGGATCCGACGGGCTTGTCGGCCCGGAACTGGCCCGGAATTCGTCGGAACCAGCTTGCAGTCCCGAGTTGCAAGGTGCCCCAGCGCCCCATTCCCAGCGGGTTGTGGCGGCTCTTCCGGGGATTCCAGCCACGGCCGGCGAGCCGATCGCACGCCGGAAGTTTCAGGCCAGGTCCGGAGCCGAAATCGCAGATGAAATCGCGGATTCGGCCCGGGCTGACGGCGAATGGCAAGATGCAGCCGGACACACGTACGGCGATTCGCCCTGCTGTGGCTCGGATCCCTAGTCCTCCATGATCTCTTTCGCCTTGGTCTTGAGTGCGTCGTCGAGCTTGCTCTCCAGCGCCTTCAGCTCCTTGTCGATCAGGTCATGGACGCGCTTCAAATCGTCCTCGGTGATGTCGCCGTCCTTCTTCATCTGTTCGGCGGACTTGTTGGCGTCGCGGCGCTCGTTGCGCAAGGCGACCCGGTTTTGCTCGACGAGATCTTTGACCTTGGCAGCCAACTTCTGGCGCTGCTCACCTGACAGCGGCGGCATATTGAGACGCAGGGCCTTGCCGTCGGACATCGGGTTCAGGCCGAGGTTCGACTTCTGGATCGCCTTCTCGATCTCCTTGATGACATCCGGCGATGCATCGAACGGCTTGATCAGCAACTGCCGGGCTTCCGGCACCGAGATGTGGGCAATCTGGTTGAGCGGCGTCGGCGAACCGTAGTAGTCGGCGCGCAGCGTGTCGACGAGTGCCGGCGAGGCCCGGCCAGTACGGATGCTCGCGAGCTGATCGCGCAGGTGCTTGACCGTCTTCTCGGTCTTCTCTTTCAGCTCTTCGATGATCAGGTCGTAGGTTTCCATATCAGTCTCCTGGGTCGCATCGCCGGTTCGACGACGCACATGTAGGGCCGCCGTTTCCCGGCAGCAGCAATTCGAAGTTCTTCGTCAGGACTAATTGTTCAGGGCTTCTTCTTCAGGGCTTCTTCAGGGCAATTCCGATCTTGATCGGGCCCAATCTTCACCAGGCTTGCAATCTTCACCCGACTTCAGGTCACCCACGTGCCGATGGCTTCGCCACGCACCGCACGCTCCATGTTCCCTTCCTGGAACATGTCGAAGACCATGATCGGCATGTTGTTTTCCATGCAGAGTGTGAACGCGGTGCGGTCCATGACCGCCAGATCGCGATCGAGTGCTTCGCGAAACGCCAGGCGGTCGAAACGCTTGGCATCCGGGTCCTTCCTGGGATCCGCCGTGTAGACGCCATCGACCTTGGTGGCCTTGAAGATGGCATCGACGCCGAGTTCGGTGGCACGCAGAGCAGCCGCCGTATCGGTCGTGAAGTAGGGATTGCCGGTGCCTCCCGCCAACACCACCGCGCGCCCCTTCTCGAGGTGGCGGATCACGCGACGGCGAATGTAGGGCTCCATGACCGTCTTCATCTCGACGGCGCAAGCCGCACGCGTTTCGACGCCAGCGCGCTCGAGACCATCCTGCAACGCAAGTGCGTTGATGGCCGTGCCAAGCATGCCCATGTGGTCGGCCGTGGTCCGGTTGGTCCCCTGCTTGGCGAACGCGGCGCCACGCATCAGGTTGCCACCGCCACAAACGATGGCAACTTCGACACCAAGGCGGTGCACCGCAGCAATCTGCTCTGCGACCGCTGCGACGGTGTGGGGCGAAACCCCTGAACCACCCTCACCGAGACTCTCGCCGCTGATCTTCAGCAAGATGCGCTTGATCTGGCGCGGCGGCTCAACACCGCCGGCCGCTTGGGTGCCGCCGGCTGGATCCATTTTGCTCATGCCCGGCAGACTAACCTAGCCGCCGAGTTCCATACGCACGAAACGGCGCACTTGGATGTTCTCGCCGATCTTGCCAACCAGCTCGGTGCGCATCTGTTCGACGGTTTTGGTGTCGTCCGGGACGTATGGCTTGTCCATCAGGGTCTGCTCGCCGAACCACTTTGCCATGCGACCGGCGACGGCCTTTTCGATGACCTTCTCCGGCTTGCCCGCCATGTTGGTGCGGGTCATCTCGGTGACGATGGTCTGCTCCTTCTCGACGGCTTCGGCGGGCACGGCGGCCTTGTCGAGGTAGGCGGGGTTGAACGCGGTGACACTGAGCGCGACGCCGTGGCAGAACGCCTTGAAGTCTTCGTTCATGGCGACGAAGTCGGTCTCGCAAACGATCTCGACCATCACCCCGACCTTGCCGTTGTGGTGGGCGTAGCCGTAGATCAAGCCTTCGGAAACGGCGCGGTCCGACGCCTTGTCGGCGACTTGTTGGCCGCGCTTGCGCAGCACGTCGCGCGCCTTCTCCACGTCGCCACCGGCTTCTTGGAGTGCGGACTTGCAGTCCATCATCGGGGCTCCGGTCATGTCTCGAAGCTGCTTAACGGTCTTCGCGTCGATCTTGGTCATCGTTCGTGTTCAGGCAGGCTCGCGCAGGCGAGCACAATTGAGAATTGTAGAAGTCGGGGATGGTGCCGTCTCATGCAGATGGACGGCTGCTCGGCGCGTAGCCGAGCTTGCTGAACCTGGCCAGCATTCACACCCCCCGGGACAAGGTCCCGCGTGGAGGATGAGTAGGAGACGTGTGCGGCTGCTAGCAGGCAGCCCAAGCGAGCTGGAAGTCCAGCTCGCTACTGTTCGCACGCAAGCGCGCTCGCTTACGAGTCGCCGCCTTCGGGCTTCGGCGCTTCTGGTGCAGGTGCTGGTGCTGGTGCTGGTGCGGGGGCAGCTGGTGCTTCCGGTGCGGGCGCAGCCGGTGCTGGTGCCGCCGCCGATTCTCCAGCAGCAGGTGCTGCTGGCTCAACCGGCTGGATCGTCGGCGCAACCGCCGAACCACCCTCCGTCTTGTCACCACCAATCGAGACCGACGAGGCGTGACCGCCAGCTTGGAATCGACCACCACCCGAACCACCGCGACCGCCGCCGGGACCACCACGGCCACCGGGACCACCGCGGCGCATGCCACCACGAGCATCACGCTCGTTGCGACGGCCGGGAGCTTGCTTGTTGCGAACGTCGTCCTGAGCGGCCTTTTGGGCATCGCGCAGGGTTCCGGCGTCACAGCCCGAGCGACCTTCCATCACGGCCTCAGCAAGCTTGCCGAGGATCAGCTGGACGGAGCTCATGGCGTCGTCGTTCGCTGGAATGATGATGTCGGCGAGCGACGGATCACAATCGGTATCCAGAATGCAGACCACCGGCACGTTCATGCGCTTTGCTTCGCGCATGGCGTTATCTTCGCGGCGCGGGTCGATCACGACCAGGGCACCGGGAAGGCCGTGCAGATCGCGCACGCCATCGAGATTGCGGCGGATGCGCTTGATCTCGCGACGAATCGACGACTGGTCCTTCTTCTTGTATTTGTCGATTCCACCGGTTGTTTCCAATCCCTCGAGTTCGACGAGGCGCGTCAAGCGCTCACGAACGGTCGAGAAGTTGGTCAACGTTCCGCCGATCCAACGCTCGGTAACCGAAGGCATTTGGCACTTTTGCGCCTCTGCTTCGACCACCGGTCGGATCTGCTTCTTGGTGCCGAGGAACATGATCTGGGCGCCGGTTGCAGCCAACGAACGCACAAAGTGCGTTGCCTGGTACAACCCGCGGATCGTCTCCTCGAGATTGATGACGTGGATCTTATGCCGTTTCCCGTGGATGAATGGCTTCATCTTCGGGTTCCAACGGCTGGCCTGGTGGCCGTAGTGGACTCCGGCGTCGATCAGTTCTTGCGCAGTTACGAGCGGCACGTTCGGCGGGGCTCCTTGCCTTAATAAAAGGGCTTGGGGTACAAAAGTATGGGGCGAGGATTGTAGGGACAGCTCGCATGCCGTCAAGCATCGATCCAGCCCGGATGCATCCCCATTTTGATCATGACCCTCTACCGCAACCGTCGGTGACGAGCAGTGATCGGCCTCACCCCAAGCCCTGACGCCCCCTTTCGTCTGCCATAAGTCCTGATAGACTTGCGCATGGTTTGGGACTCCCGCAGGGATGAGCCGAGTTTGTTCGCCGCGCATGGTCACGGCACAAATCCGGCCTCACCGTTGCTCCGGAGCGCCGGGCGCCGTAGCTCTGGAACCCGGACAATTCTCATTCATCGCTCCGAATCTCTCGCACTCGACACCCCACCTGAGGCCCGTGACCTTCGTCGATCCCGTCATCGCATCAGTCTCGAGTCCCAAGGCAGGTTCCGTGTCCAGCACTGACCCCCTGCGCATGAAAGGCGGCCACCAACCCGACACCCCATCACAGCCGACCTCTCAAGTCGTGTTGGTGATGAACCACAACCGGGATCCACTGGACGAACTGGTCACCGCCCTCGCCCGCAATGGCTACGAGGTCCGGCTCGGTGATTCGCTTGCCCAGAGTCACCGCATGGCCGGCGAAGACCGCCCCGATGTCGTGCTGCTCAATCCGCTGGTCTTGTGCGAAGACGGCGTCGAACTCGAACTGCTCGAACGCATCCAAGCCGAGGACGACCCGATCCCGGTGATCCTGCTGGTCGAAGATCTGGCAGCGCTCGCCGACGCCCGCAACCTGCAGGTGCCGTTCCGCGACTTTGTGCTCAAGCCGTGCTCGTCGGCCGAATGCGTACACCGCGTCGAACTGGCGCTGCAAACGCGCACCCGGATCCGCGGTCTACAAAGCCGCGCCCGCCAACTCGAAAGCCAGGTCAGCGTCGACTTCAAGACCGGCCTGACCAGCGAGCTCTACATGAAGAAGATCATGGGACTCGAGTGGAAGCGCGCGCAACGCCACCAAAACCCGCTGTCGCTGCTGTTGATCGACGTCGACAACTTCAAGGGGGTCAACGACACCACCGAGTACGCGTTCGGCGATGAAGTGCTGCGGCGCGTCGCCGACGCCCTCAAGGGCAACGTGCGCGAGACGGACTTTGCGGCCCGATTCGGTGGCGATGAGTTCTGTGTGCTGCTGCCGCAGACGAGCCCCGCCGAAGCCGTGCAAACCGCACTGCGCATTCGACAACGCATTTCCGGCATGACGGTGCGCAGCGGCAACTTCGAACGCCAGGTCACCGTCTCGATCGGCGTCGACAGTTACGACGGCCGCAAGGCCAGCAGCGTCGATCACCTGCGCCGCCACGCCAATCGAGCCCTGCACGAGGCGAAGCGCCGCGGCAAGAACCAGGTCTGGCTCTACAGTGGCACGGAAGTCGGCGGCACTGGCGCAGCTGGTCCGCAGTCACTCGGCCAGCAGTCACCTGGCAGCGCTGGGGATAGTGGCGCGGGACAACCGAACACCGGCGAAGCCGCGGCCGAAGAGTAGAGCTCTCGCGCGGCGCCGCGCGCCCTCTGCCACACGCGACCCTTGTTGCGACAGGCTTACCTCTCCGGATGCAACTGGCTCTCCGACTTCAGCTGGCCTCGGTCTTCAGCTGGCCTGGGTCTTCAGCTGGCTTGGGCCTTCAGCTGGCTTGGGTCTTCAGCTGCCTTGGGGCTTCGGGCCCATAGCCCTCGGGCCTGGAGCCTGCGGATCGCCTGGAGCCACCGGCAGCGTGATCGTGGTGCGGAACCCTTCACCCGGGGCTGAGTCGACCACCATCGTGCCGCCGTGCGTTTGCACGATCGAGTAGCTGATGAACATGCCCAGGCCGCTGGCATCCGGCCGATCCTTCTGGCTGAAGAACGGGTCGAACACGCGGGCCAGCAGCTCCTTCGCCATGCCGGGACCGTCGTCGGCCACCACCACCCGCACCATGCCGTCCTGCGCCGAACACGTCACTCGGATCGCGCCGCCCTTGTCCCCCATGGCGTCGAG
Organism: uncultured bacterium; assembly: GCA_963974725.1. Classification (GTDB taxonomy): domain Bacteria; phylum Planctomycetota; class UBA1135; order UBA1135; family UBA2386. Next base: position 8,786 of record CAXBFC010000272.1, read on the forward strand.
CGAGTTCAGGAACAGGTTGAGCATGACCTGCTGGATCTCATGGGCATCGCCGTAGACCGACGGCAGCTCGGCTCGTTGGTCGGCGAGCTCAACCGAGAACTTGACGTTGGTCTGCTCACAACGGTGTTCGACCAGCGCATGGGCACCAATGATCGCAGTGATGACATCGAAGCTCGCCGACTCCGCATCCTTGGGGGCGAACTCAAGCATGCGGCGCGTCGTGCGGGCAACCCGCGCCAGGCCGTCCTGCACCAGCTTGAGGTAGACCGTCTGCTTGTCGCTCAGGCCCTCCGCTTGCAGCAAACGATTGATCGCATTCTGCATGCCGCCGATCGGGTTGTTGATCTCGTGTGCGACGCCAGCTGCCAACGTGCCGATGGTCGCGAGGCGCGTGCTCTGCACCAAGGCGCGTTCTTTCTGCTCGGTCGCGTCCACCGCCGTTTGCACCGCGGTCTGCAAGGTCGACGTGTGGTTCTCAACCCGCTCCGCCATGCGATTGAACGTCGAGACGAACTGCTCCAACTCCGGCACACCGTGCACGTCGGGCATGCGCGCGTCGTAGTGGCCAGACGCGACCTCTTGCGCCGCCGCACCAATCTGCAGCATCGGCCGCGTGATCGAGCGCTTCGTCAACCAGAACAACACCGCGCCAAACAGCAAGGTCGACCCCAAGATGCCAAGCACCGCACTCAGCACCGGCAACGATGCGGGCAGCTGCGGCAACGTCTTGGGCACAAACCACAAGTAGCCGACGACTCGCTGTTCTTGGCGCAGGGCCCGGCAGAAGCCTTCCCCCACCTTGAATGGGCCGTCGGTGCGAGCCGCGCGGCCAATGCCGTCGACGATCTCTGACAAGTCAAACGTGTCCGGATCGCGATGCACGGCGCCAAGCGTGTTCAGGTAGACGCTGTTGTCGAACGGCGGCCGGCCACTGGTGATGATGACGTCGCTGTAGATCTCTTGCAGCGATTGATTGCGCAACAGCCGCCGGACGATGGCCCCGGTGGTCGATGCGTCATCGAGCGCTTCCGGCGGATAGACGCGCTCAAGCTCTTTGAACGATTGGTCAACCGAGTGGGACAGCTGCGCCTTTTCGTTCTCGAACCACTGCTGTTGCGCCTCGTACACAACAATCTGCACGCTGCCGACCGTCAGGACGTTCAGCAGCAGCGCGAACAGCAGAATGCGCCACCCCAGTGACACGGTCTTAGCGCTTGCTCATCTGTTGCATCATGGTCAGTAGCGGCATGAACAAGGCAAACACGATGAAGCCAACGGCGACGGCCATGACCACCAGCAGGATCGGCTCAATCAGCTTGAAGGTAGTATCGACGGTTTGGTCGACTTCGAGTTCGTAGCGGTCGGCGACCTTCGACAGCATGTTGTCGAGCTCCCCGGTCTGCTCACCGACGTCGACCATGTTGATGACGATGTCGTCAAACATGCCGCTCTCCCCCATCGGCACGGCAAAACCAGCGCCCTCGCGGATCGAACTCTGCACATCGCCAACCGCGTCCTTCATGTGCACGTTGTTGGTCGATGCGTGCAGAATGTCGAGCGCCTCCAGGTGCGGCACGCCCGATTGGATCAGCGTGCCGAAGGTGCGGGCAAAGCGTGCAACCAGACTCTTGTGAATCAAACCGCCGAACAACGGCAGGTGCAGCGCGACCCGGTGCATGACCCTTCGGTAGCCAAACGCCTTGGCCATCAACATGCGGTGCACTGTGAGCAAGATCACGGCCGCCAGCAGATAGGCCCACCACCAGACCTTGAGGTGGTCACCGATGCCCATGACGGTCTCGGTCGTCCAGTGCAAGTTGCCTTCGCCCAAGGTGGCGAACACCTGCTTGAACTTCGGGATCACGAACGCGAACACCAGTAGCAACACCAGCACCGCGACCACCAGGATGGCGACCGGGTAGGCCAGTGCGCCCTTGACGCGCGACTTGATCGCCTCGCTGGTGACCAAGAAGCCGCTCAAGCGATTCAAGATCTCCTCCTGCACACCACCGGCTTCGCCGGCCCGCACCATGTTGGTGTAGAGCGCGTCGAAGACCATGTCGTGTTTGGCCATTGCCTCGGACAGCGGCGTGCCGCCTTCGACATCCTCGACCAACTGCGCCGCGATGCGCTTCATCGCGCCTTGCGGCATCTGGCCTTCGAGAATGCGCA
>CAXBFC010000273.1:0-10879 GCA_963974725.1 uncultured bacterium
GAAGCAAGACAACAACCCGCAACCAGCCATCAATGACGACGTGGTGTTGGTCCGCGTTACCTATTCGGCCATTGAGCGCGACATGCTCAGTGCCGATGACCACATCTTGCGCCAAGGATCGGGTGTGTTGTTCCTCGATCGTTCCGGCCGAAGTGTCGTGGTTACCGCACGCTCGCTGGCCGACGCTTCATTTACCGAAGGCGACGCGTGGGGGGATCCCGAGATCGACAGCGAAGTGACCAAGGTGCACCTCGCCAATGGCACGGTCATGCGTGCCCACCGCGTCTGGGTTGCACCCGGCGGTCACGATCTGGCGGCCCTGGTGCTCGAAGATGCACCGCCGGACTTGCTTGGCACACCAAGTGACCGGTTGGTATTCGAAGGCACGATCGAAGGAGTGCCGCTGCAGATCCGTGCCGCTGGACCCGATGGGGTCGAACTGCCAATCCAAGCAATGGCCAGCGACCTTGCCCTCAGCGAAGACAACCTCGGTGGTTGTGTTGCAGCAGCTGACAAGGTCATCGGAGTCTTCGGCCGTAAGGTCGGCGACGTGGTGTCGGCGGTCGTCCCGCTCGAACACCTGCCAGCTGATCTCAGGCCGCAATAACCTCCAGGGAGCCCGTTGAACAACTCCTCTGGTTTGCAACGTCCTGCCAAGGCGTCCACAGACTCGCCATGAGTGAAGCGCTGGTATTTCGCAACTTCGGGCTAGCCCATCGTCGCCCAGGCGGCGAAGAGGTGTTGCTCGACGGCGTCAACCTGACGTTGCCGAAGAACGGCTTCTTCGTGTTCATCGGCACCAGTGGTGGTGGCAAGTCGTCGCTGTTGCGCATCCTCGCCGGTCTGATCGAATCGCGCGAACCGGCGCCGCGCATGTCGGGCGAGTTGCTTGCGTTCGGCAAGTCGCTGACCGGGGATCGACCAGATTCTCCGAGCAAAGACGTCGCCGCGATTCTCCAAGACGAAGGCTTGCTCGATGAGTTGAGCCCGCGCCAAAACGTCGAGATGGCGCTCAAGGCAGCCGGTCGATCACGCAAGTTGGCGCCGGCGTTGTTGGCGCAAGCTGGCCTGCCAGACCCACCCGAACGTGTGGCGCAATTGTCGGGCGGGATGCGCAAGCGCGTTGCCGTTGCGCGAGCCCTGGCGTCGTCCCCTCAGTTGTTGCTCTGCGATGAACCGACGGCTGGTCTCGATCCGGAAGCGGCACGCACGATCGCCAAGTTGTTGCGCGAAGCTCACGATCACGATGAAGGTCGCACGACGATCGTCATCACGCACGACCTCGAAGCATTCGAAGAGTTCGCCGATGGCGTGCTGGTGCTCGATCGTCCCGCCCGTTCGCTGCGACTGGAGCCGAAGGAGTTTCGTTTGAAGGGTCAGGATGCGGTCGCCACGACCGTAGATGATCCGGAAGGCGAACCGGCGGCTGTGCATTGGATGCGACGCATGTTGCTGCAACTCGCGGCAATCGGTGAAACGGTCGTCGACTCCGTTCGTCGTCTGCCACCAATTGAGATGGGGCAGATGGTGCGCACAACGTTGCGCTTTACGCTGGAGCCCGCGTTGTTCGTCGCGGTTGCGGGCGCCGTCATCGGTGGTTTGGCGACGTTCTTTGCGTTGCGCAACAACCCGATCGATGGTGGCTTCGAAACCGCCTTGCTGACCGGCACCGGTAAGGTCGCGACCGCGGTCTTGGTGCCGATGTTGAGCGGCTTCTTCTTCACCGCGCGCATTGCAGCGGGAGCAGCCGCTCGCATCGGCACGATGAAGCGGACCAACCAGATCGCTGCGTTGCGCATGATGGGCGTGCACCCGGCCTACTACCTGCTGACACCGTTGGTTTGGGCGATGGTGATCGCAATGCCGTTGGTGACCCTCGGTGGCGTGGTTGCCGCGGCGCTGGCAGCTGCGGTCGCGACGAGTGCGGCGTCTGGTATCACGATGGTTGGCTGGGCGACGGCCTACTTCATGACCGTCAGCGCCCACGATGTGCTCGTGATCCTCGCCAAATCGACCCTGTCTGGCTACTTGGTTGCGGTGGCTTGCTACCACCTCGGCACTGGCCCGAAGCGTTCGGGTGCCGACGTCGGCGAATCGGTCAATTCGGCAATCGTCGTTGGCATGGCGCTTGTGCTGTCCGTGCACGCGGGCTTGACGTTCTTGGTCTACGCCTGATTGTCGGCACTGTCGAGATTCCCGACACTGACCTGCTGAATCTGGCCGTCTGGCGGCCGCGCCGGCTCAAGGGAATCTCGCGACCAACCGATATGACGGTCGTGAAGGGTATCGAAAAGATCACCTCTGTCAGACTCGCTGAGATCCTGACCGAACGCGACGTGGTGTCATCCGAGATCATCACGGACGCGCTCTACTCACAGGACAAGAACGGTGAGCCGTTCGTGCAGGTTCTTGTCGGCGCCGGTCATATAACCGAGTGGGATCTCGCCAAGATCGTCACCGAGAACTTCAACTTGCCGTTCTTGATGGCCGGCAACTACTCGATCAGCGACGAGGCGAAGGAACGCTTCCCCAAAGAGACGCTGTTCAAATACACGATGGTGCCGCTCGACACGTTCGGCGACATCGTCACGGTCGCGATGCCGGTGATGCTCTCCTTCGAGGACATCTCGAAGATCCAGAAGGAGCACAACTGCGACCTGTTCCCGTATGTCGGCCTGATCACGGAGAACCAGAAGGTGCTGACCGACATGCACAAGGACTACCCGGTCTGGGTCAAGGAAGACCAAGAGCGCCGCGAAGCAGAAGCGATGAAGCGCAAGGCCGCCCCGAAGAAGGAAGCCGGCGATTGGATGAGCATCTTCGACGCGGGCGACGAGGCCATTCAGCAGTCGAAGAAGTAGCAGCCGTCAGGGCCTTCTGGGCGGACGAGGGCCTTCTGGGCGGACGAGGGCCTGCTGGGCGGACGAGGGCCTTCTGGGCGGACGAGGGCCTGCTGGGCGAACGAGGACCTGCTGCACAATTGAGTGCTCGCAGCACGCTGCGGCCGCCGCGGCTGTTGCCTTACGACTTGTGGTCGTCGCCGATCGGCGGGCCGTCGGGATTCTCCGCTTCCATCGCCTGACGCGTCAATTCGTCGATATCGATGTCCTTGTGCTCGGAAAGGATTTCCCTGGCACGCTCTAGTGCGTCGGTCGGAACCAACACCTTGCAGCCGCTGAGATTCATCAGGCGCTGGCTCATCGAAAACTCATCCGGTGGCGCGCTGTCGGTCGAAGCAGGGATGCCGGCGGCCAAGAGTTGCGCGACGAACATCTTCGCTTGCTCCGGGTTGGCAGCGACCTTTGCGACGGTGCTAATGGGTTTGCTCATGGGGTGTCTCCTAAGTCCTACTTGCTGCTTCCCGTAGAGGGAGTCGACGAATCATTGTGGTCTGAGCCGGGGCGGCCCAAGGAATCAGGATGCGCTGAGCCGCTGTCGTCGACGCTCGGTGCTTCGACTTCTGATGAGTCGGCATCGGGCTCGGTTCCCGAGTCATCCATCGTATCATCCAGAGGGGACGACATCGCTTCGTGCGTCAGGTCGCGCAACGCGTCCTTCGGGTTGCTGAGCGCGCGCGGCACCTTGGCGACGTTTTTCATCTCTTCCGCCGTTTCTTTGAACGCCTTTTTGACGTCGCTGATTTGGCCGTCGCGATCGAGCTGATCTTTGAAGTCGTGGAAGCTGCGCTTCAATTGGGCCATGACGCGGCCAAGACTGCGGCCAGCATCGGGCAGGTTTCGGCCATAGAGCAGCAGCCCGATGACGAGCAGCAGGAACATCTCCTGCCAGCCGAGGGATGGGAAGATCGCAATCACGGATCGAGGAGCATAACGAGAACCGATACAGATGGCCTGCCGCTACAACGTCGAGCACATGATTCGTCTTTCAGTTGGTTCGATCGCTGCCCTTCTGGTTGCGGGGTGCTCGCTCTTGGGTGGTTGCGCGACTCCCGAAGTGCGGCCCGAGCCGACACCAGCTGTCAGGGCCAAACCGGACCTCAGCTACCTGCAGAAGCAGTTTGAGGACCAGACACCGCCATTCGTGGCCGTCGGGTCGTTGGATTCCGTCGTGCTGATCCACGATGACCAGACCCGCACGATCGGCAGCGGGACCGTGATTGCGCCAGACAGAGTTCTTACGGCGGCCCATGTGGTTTCTGGCCTGACCCGGGATGAACGGGGTCGGTTGTCGATACGCATCGATGGCCAGCCGGTGACGGCGGTCGTGGAGTCCGCAGGGGACCCCGAATTGCCGCACGGCGATTGGGCGATCCTGGCATTTGAGCGGCCCCATTGGGTTCGAGTCGCGGCGGTCTACGGCGCGACCCGCGATCACCGTTGGGTGCCCGAAATTGACGCCGAAGTGCTGCTGGTCGGTTTCGCGGCGGGTTTTTATCCCAGCAAGCAGATCGACGTGAATGCGCCGACTCCGTGCGTTCGCGTGCGCATTCGAGAGACCGGCGATCGTCAGCCGGCTTGGTATGCGATTGGTGACCCGCTCGATCTCAGCGGCATGTCGGGCGGTGCGGCGATGATCTGGAACTACGAAACTGGCCGCCCGGAGCTGATTGGCATCTTCCGCGGCTATGTCGCCACAGAGACGGTGACGACCGAGCAAACTCGCATTGCCGGCGTGCCGACACCGGTCCGTGAGACCAAGAAGCCGGGTATCGCGTTCATGATCCATCGGCTGCCAGCGATCATTCGCAACCCGGAGGCAGCGGGCCAGCCCCGCTAGTAACCGTCGAGAATCGCGTTCCAGCGCCTGACGTGCCTAGAAACCGATTTACGCATCGGTAAGCTGCTTGCCCCCATGAGCGACAAGCCCATCTTTGCCGTCGAAAGACTCACCAAGAGCTACGATAACAAGAAACCCGTCCTGAACGACGTCAGCCTGGTGTTCCACTATGGCGCCAAGATTGGCGTCATTGGTCAGAACGGCGCCGGCAAGTCGACCTTGATGCGGATCATGTCCGGTCAGGACAAGGAATTCGAAGGTGTCGCCCGTCTCGCGGATGGCATGACCGTCGGTTACGTGCCGCAGGAGCCGACCCTGCTCGAAGACCTCTCCGTTCGCGACAACGTCGAGAAGGCCGTCGAGCCGATTCGCAACCTGCTGAAGGCGCACGAAGACATCAGCATCAAGCTCGGCGAGGATCTCCCGGAGAAGGAGATGGACAAGGTCATGGCCGAGTTCGAGCGACTGCAAGCCGAGATCGAAACCAAGGACGCGTGGGAGCTCGACCGTCACGTCGAGACCGCGATGACCAAGCTGCACCTGCCGGCCGGCGACAAGATGGTGTCGGAGTGTAGTGGTGGTGAGCGACGCCGCGTGGCGTTGTGCCGCACGCTGCTCGAGCAACCGGATCTGCTGCTGCTCGACGAACCGACCAACCACTTGGACGTCGAAACCGTTCGTTGGTTGGAAGAGACGCTCGCCGAATACAAGGGCACCGTCATTGTCATCACCCACGATCGCTTCTTCCTCGACAACGTCGTTGGTTGGATGCTCGAAGTGTGGAACGGCCGCGCGATCCCGTACGAGGGCAACTACTCCGAGTACTTGATCCAGCGCAGCAAGCGCATGGCGCAGCAAGAGCAGTCGCAGCAAAAGCGTGCCAAGTTCCTCGATCGCGAGCTCGAGTGGATTCGCATGAATCCGAAGGCGCGGGCGACCAAGAACAAATCGCGTCTGAAGAACTACGACAAGATGATCTCGACCGAGGTCGAGCAATCCGAAGACAGCGTCGAACTGCAGATCCCGGCCGGCAAGCGCTTGGGCGACACCATCATCCGTTTTGAGCGGGTGTTCTTCTCCTACGATGGCGATCGCAATGTCGTCGAGAACATGTCGTTCGACATGCAGCCGGGTGACATTCTCGGCATCGTCGGTCCAAACGGCACCGGCAAGACCACGTGCCTGAAACTGATCACCGGCAAGCTCGTGCCCCAAGACGGCAAGGTCACCATCGGCAAGACCGTCGAGCTCTGCCACGTTGACCAGGAGCGCGAAACGCTCGATCCCGACCGAACGGTTTGGGAGGAGATCGCCGACAGCCAGGACATCATCCGGCTTGGCAAGCAGGAGATGAACAGCCGCAGCTACGTGGCCAAGTTCAACTTCACCGGCCCGGACCAACAGCAAAAGGTCGGCTCCCTATCCGGCGGTCAACGAAACCGTGTCCAGCTAGCCAAGATGCTGCGCCGCGGCGGCAACGTCATCCTGCTCGACGAACCAACCAACGACCTCGACCTCGACACCCTGCGCGTCCTCGAAGAAGGCATCAACAACTTCCCCGGCTGCATGGTCATCGTCTCCCACGACCGCTACTTCCTAGACCGAGTCTGCACCAAGATCCTCGACCTAGGCAACTACGAGCCCGGCAAATACCTCGACAGCCTCTAAACGTGCGTACGGTGCCAGGACAAAAAAACACTTCCTCGGCACCTACCCGCTAGCAGCTAGTTCTGCAGGTTCGACTTCCTGGACCAGGCTCGCCCGATCAGGCTCGCCCGACCAGTCCCGCCGCAAAACTAGCGAACCGCCTAGTGGCGCTTGAGTCCGATCGCGAGTCCGGTGACTGCGAGTCCTGTCGCCGGCAAGCTGCCGAGCATGAACGATTGGAAGTCGCCCCATTCGCTCTCGATGCTCCCTGTAAAGCGGTTCCAGAGCGAATCGATCTGATCCCACTCAACGGTCACCAATCCCGCATAGGCGAGGAGGAACATGACCACGAGCCAGAAGCCGAGCACGATCGCGGCGAGCTTAATCACCGCGCGAAGGAACGTGCCGATGCTAAAGCCGGCGATAAAGCTGAACCCGAGTCGAAAAATTCCCTTCGATGCGGGCTCGGTGGAAGCTGCTGCTCCCGAGCCACTGCCACCGCCAGGTTGCTCTGGCATCAGGTTGGCATTCAGGCCGGACAAGTTGCCTGCGGCTACGTCGGTCGGTGCCGGGTCGCCGTTGATCAGTGACAAGACTCCACCTGTCACTGCCGCAGTGAGGGCGATGCCGGTTGTTATCTTCTTCCACCGGGGCATTTCCCGCAGCCATGTGCCAAAGCTGCGGTGTGTCGCCGGTGCCTTCGCGGGTGCACCTGCCGGTGTTTTGATGGGGTCGCCGTCCGTGCTGGTCATGACAAACAAGACTATCCGTCTTGGGCCGGTCGCTTGCTACCAGTGAAACCACGAAGGTGGACTAAGTGCTTTTTCTGCTTGCCGTGTGAAGAGGTGTCAACAAGATCTCCTCTTCCAAACCCAAGCAATGAGAAACCTCCTCTCCGTTGCCGCGATCGCGGCTCTTTCCATCAGTGCCCTTGCCCAAGACAAGGTCACTCTCTCCAACGGTGATGTCATCACCGGCAAGATCACGTCGATGGTCGACGGCAAGGTGACGATCAAGTCACCATTGCTCGAAGCAATCGTCGTTCCGATCGCTGACGTGTCAGACCTCGTCACTGGCGAATCGGTCACGCTCAAGACCAAGACGGGCGACACCTTCGAACGCCGCATCCTTGGCATCGAAGCGAGCAGCCTCCGCTTCGCAGGTAGTGGCTCGTCCTTGTCGCTGGACAACCTAGGCATGATCAATCCGCCGCAAGAAGCCAAGCCGGCATGGAAGGGTTCGTTGAACTTCACCGCCGTGAACACGTCTGGCAACACCGACATTCGTTCGGCTGGTCTCGCCTTCGATGCGTCGCGCAAGACGGCAAAGGATCGCATCACGGTTGACGCCGGATGGGGTTACGCACAGAACAAGGACCGGACTTCGCCCAGTGCGTCGAGCAGTGGCTACGTCACGACCCAACGTCGCGTCGGTGCTGGCGCCAAGTATGACTACTTCCTGTCGGAACGTGCCTACGCTCTGGCCACGGCCCGCGCCCTTGCGGACACGATCGCGAACATCGAGTTGCGCTACTCGGCTGGTGGTGGTCTCGGCTACACGTTGATCGACGACGGAAAGGACCTGTTCCTGATCGAAGGTGGTATCGTGTACTTCAGTGAGAGCTACCGAGTCTCGACGACCCCGGACACGGACTACATCGCCGCGAGAATCGCCTACCGCTACGAGCACCCGTTCAACGAAAAGACCAAGCTCGTGCACCGCGCCGAGATCTTTCCGTCCCTCGAGGACTCGGATGACATCTACTGCCAGGTGACGACCGAAGTGACGACGTCGCTGACCGAAAGCATGATTGCGACGCTGACGCACCAGCTCGATTACGACAACACGCCGGCGGCGGGCTTCGAACGCTCCGACCACCGTCTGGTCCTGTCGGTCGGTTGGTCTTTCTAAGAAGAATCGCCATGGCGGGAGCTTCGTCTCCCGCCTACCCGGGGCAGCAGCCCTAGTGGCAGCGGCCCCAGACGTCAGCAACCCAGTCTCCAGCAACTCAGTAGTCGTAACTCGACGTGTTGCCGAAGTCAGCACCGCCAATGCGGTTGACTCGCCGTTGGCTCACTCGGCCGAAGCGCGGCTCAAACTCGATCCGGAGCGTCGTCTCATCGGCGAACGGGTTGTAGACCGCCGTCAATGCAATCGACCAATCGTGGTCGTTGCGGCGCAACCCGAAGACGTAGGCGAGCCATTCGTCTTGTTCGAGATCGCGTTGCGCCATCCCGCTCAGCTGCCAGCGATCAAAAAGCGTGGTGTTGCACCCGACGGACAGTGCGCCGTCGACCGTTGCATCTTCGCGATAGTCGAGCAGCCAATTGAGGCCGAGCACTTTGCCGAACTGAACTTCGGTATCGAAGGTTTGCATACCCTGCTCCCAATCGATGTCGCCGTAGACACCAAGTGCAAAGTTGTCGAACGGCAACCAATCGCCCGTCGGTCGCAGCAACACGTCGTAGAAGAACAGCCCAAGTTCCTCGCCGCCGTTGTCGCGATTGCTGTTCGGTAGCAGGTCTTGCGCCAGGTCAACCGAGATGAAGTCGCGTGGTTGGCGACCATCGGGCGTCTCGACCATGTGTTGGAAGAGGTTTCGAACCTCAAAGCGCACGAGTTCGCGTTCTGACAGCAGGTCGATGGAGTCGTAGCCTAGCTGTGCCAGACGTCTTGGGCTGACGTTGTCGTATTGAAAGAACGAGCCCGGCTGATCATCGACGTGGAAGCGGTTGCGATAGGTCAAGCGCGGCGCGATGACATGCCGAAAGGAGTCCGGCTTGCCATCTTCATCGACCGAGTGCCACGTCTTGGAGAGCCGCGTACCAATCTGGAAGCCGCCCTCGAGTGCGATGCGTTCTTCGCTCGTGCCTGCGGGAGTCTCGTCGTAGAACGTGCCGCGACCGCTGAAGTAAGGGCGAAAGTTGAAGCCACCGATGTGGAATGGGTTCGAGAACTCAATGTGTTGGTCCGCCCGCAGCGTGCGATCGCTGATGCGCGTGCCAGCCCGGTCATCGAAGTTGCTGCGGCGCTGGCCGATCTGCGTTTCGACATCGACGACAATCGGTGTCTGCCAAGGCGTTTCAGCGATCGGTTGCGCCAGCCACTGGTAGGTCATGACCGGCAGCTCTTCGACGAAACGAGTGTCGAGATAGCGATCGCTGCGGTAGCTGAAGTCGACGAGGTTGAAGCGCGTCCCGATCGTCAGCAGGTGATTGTCACGTGCGTGATGCAGGTAGACACTCGTTTCCGGCACTTCCTCGATGCGGTAGGCGTTCTGATAGAACTCCGAGTAGGCGGCCGCATCCGACGCGTGGAACGCCACCAAATCGAGGTGGGTGTTCTGAGCCTGGTAGTCGCCGCCAAGGTAGAGCCGGTTTTGGCTGCGCAGCACCGTGCGTCGGCTGGTGTCGATGAATGAGCCATCGATCCTGCTGTTGATTTCACGCAGGTTCATGCCTTCATCGTCTAGGTAATAAGCCTCGGTGCGCCCTTCGTAGAGACCGGGAACGCCGTAGGTCAACGCACCTTCGAGTGGGTAGCCGCGCGCCTCGATCCAGCCGAAACCGAACTCCCATTCACCGCGGAACTCGTCGGCCGGTCGACCGGTCACCCAGTTGTGCAGCGCGCCGCCGGTCGTGTTCCACGGCAAGCCGAGCAACACACCCACTTGTGTGCCGAGCAGGTTGGAGTAACCCCCGGTCATGCTCTTGATCGGGAACTCGCTCTGGCTGCCCGTGAAGATCCGCGCATCGGGCAGCGGCAAGATGTTGGTGCCACCGACTTGCAGCGTTTGGCCGCGCGAGATGACTTCGAACTCGCCGGGTCGCTCAATGATCTCGGCTTCGCGCACGGCGAGAGCAGCGTGCGGCTTGTCGGCGGTGCAGGTTGTCAGCAGCAAATCGGTGCCAACCCAACGGCCACCTTGCTTGACGAGGCGTGGGCCGCGCACGACCAGCGTCTGTTGCGTCGGGCCGGTGCCAGTGATGTAGCGAAGTTCGGCGTTCTCTACGACGATGCGGTCGTCGATCGGCGAGATCCACATGCGCTCGCATCGCATGACTTCGACGTCATCCTGCACAACGATGATGCCGCCTTCGCAATACAGGTAGCGGAACAGGTTGAGCGCGTCCGAATCGAGTACCTTGTCCGGCAGCCCTTTGGTTCGGCCAAGGGCAAGCAGCGCATGTTCGAGACGGGCGCGAATCGCCTCGGGCGACAGCCGCCGCCGGGCTGCCGGTGACGAGATGCCGCGCGTCGGCAAGCCAGACGACTTGTTGGCTTCGAACTGTGCGCGCGTTGCTTCGAGATCGTTGAGGATCAACAAGTTCTCGCCGCGCACATACAGGCCCAACTTGGGGATCTTCAGTCGGAAGCCACCCTGGTAGTGGAACTCGTAGTAGTCGTCACTTTGCCGTCCGGCACTGCCAGCGTTGTCGAACTGGTAGTCATTGACGACCGTAGGCCCGTCCGGATTCTGTTCGGTGCCTGGTGC